>JBLHWM010000043.1:0-15193 GCA_047629095.1 Planctomycetota bacterium
TCGACACCGACAACCGCCTTGCCATCACCGGCGCGATCCGCAAGCTGCTGCAAGAGCAGCCCAGCGCCTTCGATCCGCGCGACTACCTCAAGCCCTCGCGCATCGCCATGGCCGAGGTCGTCGCAAGCCGCATGACCAGCTTCGGCTCCGCCGGCAACGCTGGCGGCGTCGAGATGAAGAGCCTCGAGGACATGAAGTCCTACTACTTGGCTGGCGTCTAAGACGCACTTCAAATCAGAGCGCATTCATGGTGCGCTCCATGCAAGCAGGCCGCGCTCCATCCAAAGGGCGCGGCCTGCTTGCGTTCGAGCGGGCGCGTATCGAGAGCGCGCTCTTCCAAAGGCGGCCAAGGCCACATCGGAAATTCGTCGGGCCTACGGTGCCCCACATCGCTAGACTCCATCCATGAAGTCACTCCCCAAGATCGCCCTCTCTGCACTCCTCCTCCTTGCAACCGCTTGTGCCTCCACGCCAAGGGAGCCTGTCGAAATCGACATGGGGCCGCCCTTCACGCTAGAGCAGTGGACTCACCTTGATGGCCGAGCCCCCGAGTGGACTCAGATCGGCGAGGACGGCTTCGAGGTCAAGCCTGGAACCGGCAACCTGATCACTAAGATGTTCTTCCGCGAAGGGCGGATCGAGCTCGACTTCATGACGCCCCACATGCCGGATGCCCAGGGCCAAGCGCGCGGCAACAGCGGTGTCTACATCCATGGACTCTATGAGGTCCAGATCCTCGACAGCTTTGGCGTCGTTCCGGGCCTTGACACATGCGGAGCCATCTACAACGTCGCGCCTGCATCCGAGCAAGTGTGTTTGGAGCCTGGCGTCTGGCAGCACTACGCGATTGAGTTCATCGCTCCGAGATTCGACGATGCGGGCGGGGTGATCTCCAATCCGACCATGAGCGTCTGGCAAAACGGAACGCAGATCCACGACAACGTAGAGCTCCCCGGCCCTACGGGCAGCGCGAACGGCGCGGAGATGCTGCCTATGGGCGGGATCATGCTCCAAGACCACGGCAACAAGGTGCGCTTCCGCAACGTACGGTACACGGGGTTCTAGCCTCGGGAAGAGACCGAGTCCATCGCTCCGCATCATTCCCGCCAATGACATCGCAGTCCTTACTCCTCAAGAAGAAGCGCTTCGGCCCCTTTGTCCTGACGTAGTTTCTCGGGGCCTTCAACGATCATGTCTTCAAGGACTCGCTGCTGATTTCGATGACCTCTCGGGCTTCAGCTAAGGATGGCAGGCTTACGCCGGATGGCGAGTTCTGCGTTTTCCGCACGGGGATTCAACAGATCATTCAGCGCACTCCTGCTCCCGTTGTCCCTATGGCTCTACTGGGACTTTGGAGCAGTGCCCTAAGTCGTAAAGGCGGCCGCCCATGTCCCGTTTACCAAGGCGGACATGGTTTCCCGTGAACCTGATAGCGACAGAGTCCGTCCAACCTGGGGCTGTTCGCGCCCGGGAGTTGCAAGGAGTTGCGCGGGGAGCTGCGGTAGGGGCGCGTCTTTCCACTACCGATCAACTGCACCTGTAGGTTTGGTTTCAAAGTCGGTCTTATTGAACCCTTAGCTTCAGACCGAACCTTGCCAGCCTGTCGGGATTTAAAGCGTAATACAGACAGCGGCGCTCGCCTTCCTGATCAGGTTAGGCTCGTGTGCAAACATGCCCAACGAAGATGGCACTCACGCTGAACTCAGTAGCGTGACGATCGGTATTGGAATGGTCGTGAGTGACGTTGAGCAGTCCGTAATGTTCTATGCGGACACAATCGGTCTAAGTGAAGCCCCTCATTCAATCCAATGGGTGATGCCCGAGACAGGCATTACGAAGTCGGTTGCGGTCGTTGACTGAGGCGGGTAGGGTGGAAGGCATGCAAGCTCGCACTCGATTTATGCAACAACGCCTAGTTTAGAGACATGATGCTACTTACCAACATGGCCAGTGGACTCCACCGATTCATTCTGGATTGGCGACGTGTCGCCTGCGTCATGCTTATATTTGGGGCAATCCTGTCCGAGAGTCTTCAAGGCCAAGAGTCCGTGAATCGTAATCGAGAGCAAGTCGACATGCAGTCCGCAGGAGAGCGAAAAAGCACTCTTCTTGTTGATGACTATCGGCCACTGAATCGTTATTCATTCGCTGATGGCGTCACCTCGCTAGTAAAGTCAAAACAATCATGGAGGGAGGAGCGCAAGTGCATCAGTTGTCATACGACCGGCTGGGGGCTCGCTGCTCAGCCGGCGATCGATTCAGGTTCCGATGAGGTCGCTGAAGGCCGAGCATTTGCTCAAGAATATCTAACAACGTACCTCGATGAAGATGTGAAAGTTCACGGGCAGTATGGGAGTATCGAGGGCATGGTTGCGACTTCGGCCTTCCTCGCAATGAGCGATGCGCGGAGCGGAAACGGAATCCATAAAGCGACGCGTCAAGGGCTTGACTACGCTTGGAAATCACTTGATGAAAGCGGAACCTGGGAAGATTGGCTGCAGTGCAACTGGCCCCCGTTTGAGTCAGACGCAGAGTTTGGTCCTACGCTCATGTTGGTCGCACTTGGCGAGCTGCGCGAGATAGCTGACCTTGAAGATCGAGATGAACAGGCAGCTGAAAAGCTCAGCACCTATCTGCGGGATAGCCCACCCTTGAGCCTGCACGCTAAGGCCATGCGACTGTGGGCCGCGAGTTCTTGGCCAAAGCTCATTCGCAGCAAAGATCAAAAAGCGTGGTTACTGGAACTTACTGAGGCCCAGGCTACTGACGGCGGGTGGTCTATGGCGTCACTCTCCGGTCCTGCCTGGAAGCGGGATGGAGGAGAAGGGCAGACAACTACGAGTGAAGCCTACCCGACAGCCTTTGCCATCTACGTACTTCTGAAAACTGGGCTAGCGCCAGAAGGTACTGGTCTAGAAGAGGGACTTCGCTGGTTAAGAGAGCACCAGCGCGAGGGTGGCGACTGGTTCACACGCTCTCCAAGGCGAGACCGCAAGCACTACATTAGTCGTGCCGCGACAGCGTTCGCTTTAATGGCGCTCGCTGAGATTAACAACACAGAGGGGACTGCCACAAAGCCATCCGAGGGCCTCTAGAGTAAATAGCAGTTGTGACTCCCTCTTTCGCCAAATCGCGGCGAGCTCTACTTTCCCTCTTGCTGCATCGCGAGTTAGGTGGAGCGAACGAACGGGTTCGAACCGTCGACATTCAGATTGGGAAGCTGGTGTACTTCCATGCACCTTTGCCGGCCTGGTGTGTACTCCATTCAGTTGGCACCAACGAGTTGTCATGGCGCGGCATTGGATGAGGAGCCCGTTTCCCGGGCAGGCCAGACTCAGCGCTTGGTGTGCTCGGGCGACGAGCTCATCGAACTCACCCGACCCCGCGCCGAGCCGACGCGCGATCCAGGAACCAAAGAGCTGCTCAGGTTTGTGGTTAGCCATGCCTCGAAGGATAGGCGATCCAACTTTGGGGGATACCGGGCCAGGACTAAGTTCAAGGCCTATCCCAAGCACGCGAGTCGCCTGGCAGGCCGGCTCCAGTAGCTGATCCGGATAGCGTCCCCATGCTATTCCGCGGCGATGGATTGCGCACCTCCGCTTGGCAGTGCGATCTCTAGCCAGTGCATACCCTCGCGATCCTTGAACACGTCTCGCTTCGCGAGACCGAGGCCCATTGCGTGAGACCAAGCACCGGGTTCAGCGTGTCCAGGGGATCTTGGCCCATGGTAGTTCCGTGCAATGCGGACGACTGTGGAGGCGGATAGTTACAGATAGGCGTTGCAGTTTGCCCTGACTCGGTATCCTTCCCCCCATGACCTTTCAGCTACG
This sequence comes from Planctomycetota bacterium, assembly GCA_047629095.1. GTDB lineage: Bacteria > Planctomycetota > UBA1135 > UBA1135 > CALBMX01. The sequence goes on from JBLHWM010000043.1 coordinate 3,831, forward strand.
CACCCAATTCACGCTTGAGCCCTGGCAAAAGGACGCTGTCGACGCTTGGTTGAATAGCGAGTCCCCCTCGTTGGGACGCCGCCACGGGATCCTTGATATCTATACCGGTGCGGGCAAGACCATCGTGGCACTGGGGGTCATGGCGGAGCTGATCCGCGAAAACCCGCAGACGAAAGTGGCGGTCGTTGTCCCCACGATCGCGCTGGCTCAGCAGTGGACCCAAGCGGTCTCTGAGCGCACGACGCTCCTAGCCAAGCGCGTCGGCATGGTGGGCGGCGATTGCGACGACGATTTCGGCGACCATGACGTCCTTGTCTACGTGCTCGCTAGTGCGCGGCTCTCCGTGAACACTAAGGCGGGGAGCAGCTCGCGCTTGGCAGCTGATGTGGAAACGGCCCGTGCTCGGAAGCAAGAGGTCTTGCTCGTGGTTGACGAGTGTCACAAGGCCGGCGCGCCATCGAGTAGTAGGATTTTCGACGCGCGCACACACGCTCGACTCGGTCTCTCGGCAACGCCCCGTCGGGAAGGCGCCGACGCCCAGGACGAGCTCGGCCAAGTGATCCCGCTCGAACGACAACTTCACGGTCGAGCGCTCGGCGGCGTCTGCTATCAGTTGAGCCTGCGCGACGGATACAAGCTCGGTATGCTTCCGCGCTACGAGATCCATCACCACGGCATTTCGCTGACGGGCAAGGAACAGAAGCAGCTCAAAATTCTCACGCACCGGGTGACCCAAGCGCGCAAGGATGTCACCGCCGCGGGCGGCTCACCGGATCGCTTCCTCGCCTACCTGATGGGCCGCGGCGGCAAAGTCCCGGGCGCGGTGCTGAAGGCCGCAGCTGCACTGCAGTCGGCCTACTTGGAGCGCAAAGACTTCCTCTACAAAGCCTCCGAACGCCTGCGGATCGTCGAGCGCATCCTGGTGCATGCTTGGACCGATGAGCGCCTCGGCGCACCCAACGGCGCGGTGCTCTTCAACGAGCGGATCGGCGAAGTGTCTGGCGGCCCTACTCCTGAAGCTGGAAACGAGGTTGACGGGGAGCGCAAAGAGCAGCAGCAGCTTGCCGGAGCCGAGACTCTGTGCCAGCGAATCAAGGAGCTCGCCAGGCTCGACGAACTTCCTTTCCCTCCTGGCGCCGTCGCTGTTGAGCACTCGCGCTTGTCGGCTGCCGAGCGCGAAGCAGCCCTCGATGGACTGCGCACAGGCGCGGTCCAGGTGCTCGTCTCGGTCAAGGCGTTGCAAGAGGGCATCGACATCCCTGACGTCGGTTTGGGTGTCTCCGTGGCAAGCACAGCTAGCGCACGCCAGCGCATTCAGACCATGGGCAGAATCCTGCGCCCTGCGCGCGACTCTAGCGGCAAGCGCCTCCCACCCGACGAGTCCCCCGTCAAGCGCCTGCACTTGCTGTACGTGCGCGGCACCGTCGATGAAGAGATCTACAAGCGCACCGACTGGAACGACGCGACAGGCGCGGACCGCAACCACTGGTGGAACTGGAGCCTCAAGGACCAGGAGCCGCAGAGGGGAAAGGAGCTTGCGCCGAGCAACGTGGACGAAGCCACCGCTTGGAAGCTCATCGCAGACGGTCCGCTGCCCGAGCATTGGGAGGGTCCGACCCAGGGGATTCCGTTGGTGTACAAGCAGGGGAAGGTGTGGGTTGTGCTTGGCAATCGGACACTACCGGTGGCTGATCCGGCGCCGATGATCCAGCTGCTAGAAGGTGGCAAGGGACGCGGGACCTATGCGGATGCACGTGGACGATTCAGCGTCTCGCCAGAGCTCAACATCCTGCTCAAAGCAGGCGTCTCGCCCGCTGACCCCGCGCGCCGGATCACGCTTGCCCTCGGTCAGCTCGGCGGCCCGCCAGAATGGCCTGGCAAGGGCGAGGAGATCGAAGATGGGACTGCAAACAGCGCGGCGAGTTACGAGGACTCCAGCCCCGAGCCGAGAGCTTCTAACGCGACCACTCCCGCACCAGCCGACTCTCCTCCCCCGACCCTGTCCCCGTCCCAAAGACCCGCTACGCGCAAGGCCGCCAGTGGCACAGGCAAGGCGCCGTGGTTCCTACTCGTGCAAGAGGGCTACCTCGCTGCCGTTGACAACGACCACGCCAAGGTCAATCGCATTGCGGATCAGCTCAGCAAACAACGTAAGCCGTGGATTCACCAGTCCGTCGCCTTGATCGCGGAGCGAACGCCGTGGCAAGCGGGGGACGAAGAGACGCCGCCCAACACGTTGGATTTAATCTTGCCCTATGCCGCAAGAGCTTTCGTTTCGGGCCGCGACGACCTACTGCAACGCGCCTACAAATCCTTCAAGCCGGGCAAGGCCAAGAAGGACAAGCGTATCGCGATCGCCAACGCCCTCGCGATCCTCGCTGGTGAATCGCACGAGGTGTGGTTCCCGGCGGAGTAGCGCGAGAGTGGGCCTGGTTCCGTATGTAGTCAGATGGAGGTCCGCTCAACCTTGATGAGCCAGTCCACCGGCATTGCCTCCCTTAGGCTAATGGATCTGGTGCCAAGGCGTCCAAATCGACTTCGGGAGTCTCCCCTGGCAGCCGGCGCCGCGCTCAGGGGCGGCCTGCAAATCGGGGCTGTGCGCGCCTCGCTTTATTCGTGGACATAGGCCCAGTCGCCTATGAGTTCCAGGCCGCCGCCATAGGCGTATCTCGGGTAGTCCCCGTTGGGTAAGTACAGGAACTGGTCCCAGTTTAGGAATCCTATGGATGTTGGGACAATGAGCATCCATGCGTTGTCTCCCTTCCCAGTCGGCCGCTTCCTATAGTCCAAATCTGGGTAGACTTGAAGTTGAGTCTGCGGGATCTTAGCGATGTACTTTGGTGTAAGAGCGCCGAGGTTTGGAGGCGCATACCCCACGGCATCTTCATAACTCTTGATCGCTTCCACAAGGGGGGCGAGCCTATCTGCGAGGTCGCGCATTCCTTGGGTGCGCGCCTCCCGCACACCCTGCCCGCAGAGCACGCCGATGAGAAGGTAACTCCCAACGAAGCCTAGGTGAATCCAGTTTTGCCGTGGGCGATCACTGGTGAACATCGTCACGAAGGCATACAAGCCGAGGAAGTAAACGACCATGCTCAGCAGGTCGACCCACTCTCCGAGGCCCCGGAGGTCGTACTCGCCATTCGGCCAATAGAGACTGCGCTCGACCAAGATGCCAACGGAGTTCAGCGCCGTAGCGATGACGAGCCAAGCGCTAACAACCACCACCCAGCCGCGTTTCTTCCCGAGCCGTTCTAGCCACGAGAATCGAGGCGGCTCCCGGCTAGGATCGCTGTTGGGGTCTTGCTCGGTTGATTCGCGTTCGCTCATGCACTTGCCGACCTTAGCAAACGGCCGGCACTGATCAAAACGCTGCCGGCCGGACGCCCTGGATCGAGGTCGCTATTTAGAGCTCAATCGGCGCTAGCGCTTCGGCTTCTTGGGCACCTTGAGCTTGTCGCCCTTTAGCGGATAGGTCGCTTCCACCCACGCGCGCCAGGCGTCTTCGAGGGGCAAGAGCTGCATGCCTAAAACCTCGGCGACGAGCTCGCGGACGTCGCGCTTCTCTTTGAGTCCCTTTTGCAGTAGTGGCAGCGCCTCCACATGGTTCGCGACAAGGTAGTCGTAGAAGCTCCAGCACAGCGCCTGCTCGGGCAGCTCCATGGCGCCGGTGTTCTTCTTGAACAGCACGGGCAGGAAGCGCTTCTCCTCTGTCTTGAGCCAGCGCCGGATCGGCGCTCGCCAGACTCCGCCGTGGAAGCCGAGGGCAGCAGTGGCCTCTTCGATGCAGTAGTTCAGGCTGAGCTCGTGGATTTTGTACTCGTACCAGTGGCCCGCGCCAGCGTCGAGCCAGCCGCCACCAAGGTCGCCGGTCCACAGCATGCGGTACAGGTTCGACAGCAGCATGTGCGAGGCGTTGTGGGTGAAGAGCCTGCGCACCCCGGGCACGGTGCCGAACTCCTTCTCGGTCCACACTGAGAAGACGGGGTCCTTGCCGAGCATCTTGAAGTCGCCGGTGGACGAGCTGCCCAGGAACTTCGCCATCACGTTGGCGTGGTCCTCGGGGTCATTCCAGATCCACATGCGCATCTTGCTAAAGTAGTCCTTGCCGAGGGCGGCGGGCACTCCATCGGGGGCCGGCTCCGCATCCGTTACGGGCGGCTCTTCCTCGGCGGCGAAGGCCTCGGCGAGAGCCTTCAACTTGGCGGCCTGCTTGGACTCGTTGCCCTTCAAGCCATAGTGACCGCCTAAGAGACGCGCCACCTCTTCCACATCATTGGCGACGCGGTGCATGATCACGTGGCCGTCGATCTTCTTCTTGCCCTCTTTCAACTTGCCCGTGTCGATGATCAGCTCGAAGTGAGCCGTCTCGACAATCGGCACAGGGCGACCGAGGTGCCGCGACATGCGCTCGGTCTTCATCCACTCGGCGACCTCGGCTTGGCGCTCGGGAATCAGGTGGCTGTCGGGACCGCCATCGCAGCGCTTGCAGTCCACAAGCAAGGCGCCCGCGCAATCTTCGCAAGCCGCGACCACCGAGCAGAACAGAACCTGCCGCTCGTACACGTGCATCTCGTCGTCGTGACTCTTGCAGAGCACCACGCCGCGCTCGTCGCACTTGCGGCAACCATCATTTTGGGCGTGGGCTCCAACCGCGGACGCGATCAGGGCAAGGAGCAGCAGCAGGCTTTGGATCGCGACTTTCATGGTGAGAGCATAGCAGCCCGTTGAAAAACGGCCTACTAGGTTATGCCCCACCACTTTGCTGAGGAACGAGGCCGGCCAGCTCGGGCAAATCCCAGGCTAGCCAGCCGAAACTTAGCGCTTGGCCGGCTCGCCAGGCTTGGGCAAGGCGCCTAGGATAAACTCGCGGATGTCGTCGTTGGCCTTCGCCAAGTCGGGCTTGCGCAGGTACATCATGTGGCCCGAGCGATAGCCCTTCCAGCTCATCCGGTCTTGGAATCGACTGGACGGATCCATGTTCCACATTGTGTACTTCGCGTTGAAGTAGTCCGTGCCGCCATCGTAGTAGCCGGACTGCACCAAGACGTGCAGATAGGGGTTTTGGGCCATGGCGCGCTGCAGCGAGCGCCCCGTGGAGTCGCCATCGCGGTTCCAAGGATGGACGGGACCGAACAGCCAATACTGGAGGTCGGACTCGTAGTCGAGCACCTCCCTAAGGTAGTGGTTGATCGCCGGAGCGAAGGCATGGTTCCAGGAGGTCAAGGCCGGGTCGAAGTCCGGGGACGTTCCGGAGTCCGCGCGGTCGAGCCCACGGTAGCGCGAGTCCAACCGGCCCACGGTTAGGCCCTCATCACGCAGCAGCTCCTTCCAAAAGAACGAGGTCGGAACCGCCATGTTGTACTGCCCCACAGCCGATGCAGACAGTCCCGAGTAGCGGGCATACTTCGCAACGAGCTCGTCGCGCTTCTCCTTCGCCAGCGAACCACCACGGGCCAGGGCGGGCACCAGCTCGTCGAGGGTGAAGGCCTCGACCTCGGGGAGCAGGTCCTCTAGGTCCCGGTCCTGGAGGCCCTGCTCCAGCTTCTTGTGGTACCAAGCGGTGGCCGCGTAGTACGGCAGGTACAGCGCGTCCTCGACGGGGCCCTCACGATCGATTCCCAGTTCGGTTGGCGACACCAGCACGACACCGTTGAGGTACATCCATTGGGAGCCCTGGAGCTCGCTCGCCAGGCCGGCGACACGGGTCGTGCCATAGGACTCACCGATCAGAAACTTAGGGTCGGTCCAGCGACCGTTGCGGGTCACGAAGGTCTCCAACCACTTGGCGAGGTAGGTCACGTCCTCGCGCACACCGAAAAACTGAGAGCGACTCGCGTCACCGATGATGCGCGAGAAGCCCGTGTTGACCGGATCGATGTACAGGATGTCGGCGACGTCCAGGATCGAGTGGGGATTGTCCTGGATGCCGTAGGGCTGAACGGGAAAACCCTCGTCGTCAATCTTCAGCACTCGCGGTCCGGTGTAGGCAAGGTGCATCCAGACCGACGCCGAACCGGGCCCACCGTTGAAGGAGAAGACCAGCGGACGCGGCTCGCCTTCGGGTAACCCAGTGCGCTCGTAGAAGGTATAGAAGAGCGACGCGATGGGCTCGCCATCGGAGTTCCACGCGGGCTGAGTTCCCGTCGTCACTTGGTAAGTGACCTCCGTTTCGCCGATGGTCACCGTGTCGTTCTGGGTCGTCGAGGAGTCCGTTGGGACGGCGACCACTCCGCTGCCGTCGCCTGCAGGAGCCGGCGCGTCCTCTTGGATGGCAAGCACGGGCGAGGCGAGGGCAAGCAGGGCCAAGAGCGGGAAGTATCGGGGCGTTGTCCGTTTGAGCATAGGGGGTGAGGGGGGTTGAGGGGCGCACCCACTTCGTGGAAGCGTGCTCGCCCTAGTCGAGAGGGGGACTCCATCATTCCTTGGAGTCCGCCATAGAGGGTGCTCCAACCGAGGATAGCCGTGGAAAGTTGTACCGGGATCAAACCCGATTGGAGGTCGCGGTCGGTCCCCCTTGGGGTTCTGTTTACGTTTCCCCTTCTTGGCGCGACCCTGCAAATCCAGATCCGCGGATAGACTCCAAGGACCTCCCGTTGCCCTCATCCATCCCCCCTAACCGCCTCTCGAACCATGCTTCGGTCACGCTACCTGGTCTCCGTATTCTTCGCCGCTTGCTCCCTCATCCCGACACCGGCGTTGGCCCAAGACAGCCCCGCTCCCAATTTCGACTTAGCGGAGCGCTTCTCACCGAGCTATGTGAACCAACGCATCCAGAGCACGGCCGTCTCCCCAAAATGGATCGGTGAGACCGATCGGTTTTGGTACAGCTACCGTACCGCTTCAGGGACGCGCTACAACCTCGTGGACCCCGTGGCTGGAACGAAGGTCGACCTGTTCGATCACGTCAAGCTAAGCGCCGAGCTCTCGATGGCGGTGAAGCGGCCCTTGGATGCCAACAGTTTGACTCTGCAGTCAGCGAGTATGGACGACGAGGGCACGTTGCTCAGCTTCCGCGCTGAGAAGCTGGACTTCGAACTGGTGCTCGCAACGGGCGAGCTGCGCCAGGTCGAGCCAGAGGAGAAGGAGCCATCCCCTCCGCGCCGCTCCGAGGAGGAGATGAAGTTCGATCCTCGCAAGCACCGCAACTTCTCACCGGACCGCACCGCCTACGTCTTCATCGACGAGCACAACCTCTACTACGTGGAGGCCTCCGACGAAGTGAAGCAGCTGATCGGCGAGATCGAAGCGCGCATGGAGCAGGAGGAGCTCGATGCCGCCAAGGAAGAGGCCGGCGAAGGCGTTGCCACGAAAGAAGTCGAGCTAGTCGAAGGTGTTGAGAAGGTCGAGAAGGTTGAAGAATCCGAAATCGAAGGCAAGCAAGAGACCTCCGAGAAGAACCTCCGGGACTCCCTCTCCGATTGGAAGTACGGAGAGTCCGACACGGACCTCAAGGGCGATGTCGACGACAAGAAGGACAAGGTTGGGGAAGAAATCGACAAGCTCGTGGAGCAGCTCGTCGATGAAAATCTCAAGGGCGAAGACGACAAGAAGACCACCGAACTCGCCACAACGGACGTAGAAGGCGACCCCGAAGCTGAATCCAAGGATGAGCCGGAAGTGGACGAGCGCGAACTCTGGGCGGACGACGTAGACGAGTCCAAGGCCGTGCAACTCTCGGACGACGGCGAAGAGGACTACGAGTTCTCCTCGGGCGGTCGCTTCTCCCGTGGGGCAGCCGAGTACATCGAAGACGAAGACGCCTACCTAGAGGGTCTGCAGGCCGGGATCTACCTAGAGCCTTCGAACCTGGATCCCCAAGACGACGAGGTTGTGGTTGTCATCGAAGACGACGTGACCGTGGTCGAAGGCGATGGCACAGCAGAGACCGAAGTGGTCGAGGTAGAAGAGCCCGTCGAGAACAAGAGGGTCCAGCCCCGGGTGACCTGGGCGGCTGACTCCTCCGCGTTCCGCATTTCGCGCTACGACTCCCGCGGGGTGGGCGAGCTGTTCCTCGTGAACTCCCTAACCAAGCCGCGCCCCAGCTTGGAGACCTACAACTACCCGCTGCCCGGCGAGGAGAACATCGGGCACAGCGAGCTGTTCGTCTTCGACCGCACTCGCACGGAGCTCTTCCAGATCGAGGGCAAGTGGACCGATGAGAGCTACCAAAACATCCACTGGGCCAAGCAGTTGCGTGACCTCGAGGAAGACGAGGAGCACACCGACGAGGAGATCGCGGGGATTGGCGATGAGATTCGTTTCCTGCGCCGCGACCGCCTGCTGCGGAACGTCGAGCTCTGCTCGGTGAACGTCCGCACGGGCGAGCTGAAGACCCTCCTCGAAGAGGGCTTCGAGGGCGCCAACCTCTCGCCCCAGAGTGTCCGCTACCTCAAAGATCGCGACGATATGATCTGGTGGTCCGAGCGCAGTGGCTGGGCGCACTTCTACCTTTATGGCCAAGACGGCACCTTCAAGAACGCCATCACAAGTGGAACGTTCCGGGCCAGCCGCATCGTTGAAGTCGACGAGGACAAGGGGCTGATCTACTTCCTGGGCAACGCCCGGGAGCCCGGGGAGAACGTCTATCACCAACACCTCTATCGCGCCTTCTTAGACGGGTCGGACTTGACCCTGCTGAACCCTGGCGACGCGAACCATCGCTCGGTGCTGTCCCCCACCAAGAACTTCACCGTAGACAACAGCTCGCGGGTCGACATGGCCCCCACCTCGACCCTGCGCAACGCTGCGGGCGAGGCGGTGATGACGCTCGAAGACGCGGACCTGACCCGGCTCTACGATGCGGGCTGGACCATGCCCCAGACCTTCACCTTCAAGGCGGCCGACGGCGTAACGGATCTCTACGGCAACATGTGGAAGCCCTTCGACTTCGACCCGAGCCTCAAGTATCCGATCATTGCCGAGGTCTACCCGGGCCCGCAGACGGAAGGCGTCAGTCACTCCTTCTCAGCGACCAACGCGCGCCAGCAGTTGGCCCAAGTTGGATTCATCGTGGTCCAGCTCGGGCACCGTGGCGGCACGCCCGGTCGCTCTAAGTCGTACCACAGCTTCGGGTACTCGAACCTGCGCGACTACGGCCTAGCCGACAAGAAGGCCGGACTCGAGCAGCTCGCCGAGCGGCACCCGTACATCGACATCGACAAGGTCGGAATCTACGGTCACTCCGGCGGCGGCTTTATGACCGCGGCCGCGCTACTTCGCGAGCCCTACAACGACTTCTTCAAGGTCGGCGTCGCGTCCTCCGGCAACCATGACAACAACGTCTACGGTCGCCACTGGGCAGAGCGCTACCACGGCCTGACCCAGGTTGACGAGGTTGTGAAAAAGGAAGAGGAGCAGGCGGTGGCCGCTGCCGAGGGCGATGAAGAGGTCAAAGAGACCAAGACCACTTTCAAGATCAATGTCCCGACGAACGCAGAACTAGCAGCCAACCTCAAGGGGCATCTGCTACTAACCCACGGCGACATGGACAACAACGTGCACCCCGCCGGAACCGTCCGACTGGTGGACGCGCTGATCAAGGCGAACAAGCGCTTCGACATGTTGATCTTGCCCGGAAAGCGCCACTCCTACGGCGACTACAACAACTACTTCACCCAGCGCAAGTGGGAGTACTTCGCAGAGCACCTGCTCGGGGACTACCAGCCCGGCGCAGACATCCTGCAGAAGGACTAGCCGCTAGAGGATGGCAACTCGGCGCTCCCTTGCAAGGACGACGCCGAGTTGCAGCCCTTCAACTACAACCGGCGTAACCAAGTCAATAGCATGGTGCTAGATGCCCTACCTGGCCACCGCGACTCACGCAGCGGCTCTATCCTGCACCCCGCTCTAGACTCGTGCGCTTAATCGTCCTTCCTCCCCTGTCCAAACCGCAGCTCGGTCTGCTGCTCGGACTGCTCCTCTCCAGTTGTTCCTCGAGCAGGGGGCTGCACCTTGAGAACGACATGGGTGACCTGAAAAAGGACTACAACCACGGCACTGAGGTCAGCTGGAGCAAGCCCTTGGCTAGCGCCGACTTTGTGGCCACGGCGATGGCAGATTCCGGGCTCGCCCGCGCCCTCGCCGTTGAGGGTGACTTGTCGGTCGTCACCTATCACATCGGTCAATACTTCTACACGCCCGAGGATATCGCAACGCCAGTCCTGCAGGTAGAGGACCGCCCTTTTGGCGCATGGCTCTCTGCTGGCATCGACATCGAGACGCTCGATCTCGACCCCGTGGACATGGATCGACGGGACAAGTACAGCTCCGTTGGCCTAAGCCTCGGGACGGTCGGTCCATCCGCTCTCGGTGAGCAGGTCCACACCGATTGGCACCAGGCTTTTAGCCTGACCGAGCCACGTGGTTGGCAGCATCAACTGAAGGACGAGCCGACGGTCCAGGCACGGGTGGACCGCGCCTGGCGCGTGGACTTCCGCCAGGTCTCGGGGCCCGCTTCGAAGCGGCCTTGGCAGACCGATGCGGATCTGACCTGTGGGCTAAGCTTGGGCAACGTGCGGACCGAAGCTCGGGTGGGCAGCCGGCTGCGACTTGGGCAGAACCTGGACCGCAGCTTTGGCGCCCAGTCCCTGGCGGGCCTGCACCGGGCGACTGGCGCCGTCGAATGGGAGCTGTTTGCAGCTGGCGAGACGCGACTCGTTGGGCGCGATATCTTCCTGGACGGCAACACCTTCAAGAGCAGCCACAGCGTGAACAAGCATCCCGTGGTCGCGGACATCGGTGCGGGAATCACGGCGCGCATTGGCGGAGTTTCGATATCCCTCGGGCACTACTTGCGCACAAGGGAGTTCGACACCCAAGATGAGCCCATGACGATTTGGACCTTGGATATTCGGAGCCTCTAAAGGCGATGGGCAAGCGGACAGCTCTGTTGATCGGCAACTCCGACGGCATTGGCCTGGCGTTCACCAGGCACTTGATCCGGGAGGGCTGGTCCGTGACCGGTGTGTCCCGCAGCGGCCTGGACGAAGGTGAAATCGCAGGTGCGCACGGGGATTATCGCCACACCGTCTGCAACGTGCTGGACCCCAAGTACAAGCAGGCGTTGCGGGAGGCCTGGGCCGAGCGTGGGCCCTTCGATCTTGTTGTGCACTTGGTCGGCATCGGCTTCGGCCTAGAGCGGGGCGAGTTCGATCGCGAGGCCGAGACCTTCCGCGCGAACCTCGTGAGCCTGGTGGAGACGGTCGAGGTGATGATGCCCAAGTTGATCGCCGCGAACAGCGGGCACCTGATGGGGCTGTCCTCGATTGCCGACGACATCCTGATGCCCGATGCCCCAAGCTACTGCGCGTCTAAGGCCGGCTACTCCTCGTACTTGAACAGCCTCGCGCTTCGCTACAAGA
>JBLHWM010000044.1:0-14991 GCA_047629095.1 Planctomycetota bacterium
GGGGAGGCCTCGGGCCCGAGTGCTCGCGGCAAATCGGCACCCTTGCGCGGCGATCAAAGCGCTTCCCTTCGGCTAGGGCAGCAGAACCAATGGGACGAAGGTTTGGGCGCCGCGCTCGTGGGCTCGCATTTCGAGGAGGGGAGCGAGGCCAGTGCCTATGTCGGGGGCCGGGTCGTCCTGGGTGCGCCCGCCTCCGCCGTTGTCGACCAGGGCGAGGGATGCGGCGAAGTCGTTGCGCCCGGCGTCAATGCGGGGGGAGTCGGAGGCGAGGTGCAGATCGCCCGCGGCTCCCGAAATGACGGAGCGCGGATCTTGATCGGTACAGCCGGGTAGCTTCGAGGGATTGAAAGGGGTCCTCCCCGGGAGCGTGGGGAGCATAGAGGTTTGCGACGCATGGATTGGCCAAGCTGAAGTCCCCGGCGCGCCTCGCCGCCGACGAAGCCACCGTACATCTCCACGCCGTCCCGCAGTACAAAGCTCATGCTGGCGTCGGACGGTGAGGGCACATAGACGCCGGCGGCGACCGAAATCTTGTCGCCGGACTGGGCAGCACCCAGAGCGTCTTGCAGGTCGACGAACCCATCGCCCCAGCTTGCGCCCGTAGCGGCGCCACCGGCGCTGGCGTCGACGAACAGGGTGCCCGCGCTGGCGACTCCAACGGGCGATGCGGAGAGTAAGAGGGCGAGGCGGGGTGCAGTCAACTTCATGGTAGATCGTCGTGGGCTAGCGTGAACTCGGACGTGTACGTCGATTGCAAGGCCAAGCCCATCAAGGGGGAGGTGGCAGCCTTGTTATCTGGGACAGCTCCGCGCGCATTCCCTCGAATTCGGTATTCTCATGCCCTGCTCGGCCCCCAACCCCCAAATTTCCATGCCCACCCTCGACTCTGTAATCGCTGATTTCCCAAGCTCCGTTCCCGACCAGCCAGAGCTCGTCAGGATGGAGCGCGACGGCGACCTGGTGTGGCTGACGATCTCGCGGGTCGAGGTCATGAACTGCCTGAGCTTCCCGACCTTGAAGCGCTTCCGGTCCCTGTTGGCCGAGCTGCGGGAAGACCTCTCCATTCGCTGCATCTTGATCACGGGCGAGGGCGAGCGCGCCTTCTGCGCGGGCGCCGATCTCAAGGAGCGCAAGAGCATGGATCCGGAGCTCGTGCCGACCTTCGTGATGAACATCCGGCGCCTGATGGACGATGTGGAGAGCATGCCCCAGCCGACGATCGCCGTGATCAATGGCTTTGCCTTTGGCGGCGGCACCGAGCTGATGCTGGCGTGCGATCTGCGCATTGCAACCGAGTCCGCGCGCTTTGGGCTGACCGAGGTCGCCCTCGCGATTATCCCCGGCGCCGGCGGTACCCAGCGCCTGCCGCGGCTCGTGGGCAAGTCCCGGGCGAAGGACCTGATCTTGACCGGGCGGCGCCTGCAGGCGGCCGAGGCCGAGACCATGGGGCTCGTGAACCGCGTCGCCAAGGACGGCCACCTGCGCGAGGGCGCCCTAGAGCTCGCCGGAGCAATCGCGGGCAACGGACCCGTGGCCGTACGTGCCGCCAAAGCCGCCATCGACGGCGGATCCGAGCTACCCCAGACCCAGGGGCTCGAGCTCGAAGCCAGGTGCTACGCGCTCACGATACCGACTTCGGATCGCCTGGAGGCACTGGTCGCCTTCAGCGAGAAGCGCAAGCCCGTCTTCCAGGGCAAGTAGCGCGGACCGTTGCGCTGGCTTGCTCTTTAGCGAGCTGCCAGCACGGCAATCGGTCAGCTGTCCTCGTACCAGTCTTCGGTCTCTTTGGCGATGCGTTCGGCATCGTCGGCCGAGGTTAGCTCGCCCTGGTCGATGCCAGGGCAGCAGGCCTTGACCGGGCCCGACCAGTCCGCCTTGGAGGCCAGGGTGTCCTGCCAAAAGGGCCAAGTCCGGCACTGCTTAGGGCGTCCTTCATAGACGCTACACAGGCCCTTGTCGTCCAGGAAGGTACAGGCCGCCTTCTCGCGCTTGAGGTGCCGCCAACCATCTTCGAACTGACAGTAGAGCTGCTCCACACGGGCTTCGGGAAGTTCGAGGCGGGTGGCGAGAGCGGTCAGGTCTGCGTCCGAGACATAGACGTAGGTGTACTCGCCGTGGTCCCGGCAGCAGTTGCCGCAGGCCGTGCAGTCGAAGCGCAAGCCGTCCCTATACCAACGGGGATCTTCGGCTGGGTTGGCTGGGCTGGGAGGGCTTGGCATGGTGGAGACGGAAAAGGGGACTGGCGGAGGCGCCCAATCCTACCACTTGACGCAGCTCCTAAGCCCTTTGAAAAGAACGGGTTGTGGCCTTTTTAGCGCTTGCAGCGCCCCTGGGTTGGCAGATGTGCGGTATCCGCACGGCGATGATGGCCTATCTTATCTTGGCCGTGCGAAATCACTCAAAGTGCCTGACCTTCCCCGTCGAACAGGCTCCAGTGGAGATCCCCTTAGAATGAAGTTAGTTGTTATTGATGGCGGCTCCCAGTCCGTCTATCGCTTTGAAATGCCCGAGGTCCTCATCGGACGCTCGATTGAGAATGACCTACGCCTGAACTCGGGCCTGGTCTCAAGGCGCCACTGCCGGATCACTGTGGACAATGGCGCGATCTGGATCGAGGACTTGAGCTCTGCAAACGGCACGGTTTTCAAAGGGGAGCGCATTGCCCGCACCCGCATTGCCGACCACGACGAGTTCCTGGTTGGCGGCTCGCGCATCCGCATCGAGCTCGACGCATCCGAGGCGCCCAAGGGCGAGCCCCTTGCCGGCATGCCCATCGAGGGCCTCCAGACCCAGGACGGGACCGGGGACAAGGACGTGGACCGCTTGGCGACCTTCGCGCGCATCGTCACGCTGCTGGCCGCCGAGACCGAACTCAAGCCGCTGCTTGAGCTGATCGTCGACTCGGCTGTGGCTTTGATCGAAGCCGAGCGCGGCTTTCTGCTGCTGGCCCAGCGTCCGAACCTTCCCGAAGGACCCTTGGACTTCGCCGACTTCGAGGTGCGCCTCGCGCGCAACTTCGACCACAGCGACATCCCGATTCCCCAGAGTCGATTGTCCGCCGGCCTGTGCAAGCAGGCCTTGACCACGGGCCGCCCAGTGCTCTCCATGGACGCTGGTCGCGACGACAGATTTGACGCCATGGTTAGCGTGGAGGATCTGCGCCTGCGCTCGGTGCTTGTGCTACCGATCCAGCTTGGGGACAAGACGGCCGGAGTGCTCTATGTGGACAATCGCATGCGCAGCGGGGCTTTTAGCGAGGAAGACCTAGATGTGGCTGAGCACTTTGCCGACCTTGCGGCAGTCGCGATTCGCAACGCGCGTCAGGTGGACACCCTGCTCGAGAACAACGACTCATTGCGCATGTCCGGGGACCAAATTCAGCGCCTCAATGCGAGCCTCGGACGCAAGGTTCGCGACCGCGATGCGGAGCTGGCCGTGGTGCGCAAAGAGCTGACCCGAGAGCGCGGTCGCTACGATTACAACGAGATCATCGGCACGTCATCCGCCATGCGTAAGGTCTTCCAGGTCCTCGACCGCGTGGTCGAGTCCGACCTGCCCGTCTGCATCGCCGGCGAGAGCGGCACGGGCAAGGAGCTGATCGCCCGGGCAATCCACAACAACGGATCGCGCTCGAAGCGGCCCTTTGTTTGCGAGAACTGCGCGGCCGTGCCGGACTCGCTGCTCGAGTCCGAGCTCTTTGGCCACGTGAAGGGAGCCTTCACCGGCGCCGACCGCAACCGCCGTGGACTGCTGCAACAGGCCGATGGGGGAACGCTACTACTTGATGAAGTCGGCGACATGAGCGTCGAGATGCAGAAGAAGCTGCTGCGCGTTCTGCAAGAGGGCGAGATCCGGCCCGTGGGCTCGACCACCACAGAGAAGGTCGATGTGCGCATCCTCGTGGCCAGTCACCACGATCTCTTGAGCTTGGTCGAGGCGGGCAAATTCCGCGAGGACCTCTTCTACCGTATCAATGTGCTGCGCGTCGATCTGCCGCCCCTGCGGGAGCGCATCGAGGACATCCCGCTTCTGGCGGAGTCCCTGCTGGTTCGCGCCGCGCGGGAGGCCCACGCCGAGACCCCCAGCGTCGCTCCCGAGGTCATGAGTGCGCTCGCCTGCCACGAGTGGCCGGGCAATGTGCGCGAGCTCGAGAACGAGATGCGCCGGGTTGTGGTGCTCGCGGATGGCATGGTGCGCCTCGAACACCTCTCCAAGACGATCTTGGAGGGTGCAGGGAAGTCCGGCCGAAATGCGGCCTTGGCTCCCATGGTGAAAGTGGACGGCGACCTGCGCGCAGCTGTGGCCGCGTTCGAAGCGGGTGCCATTCGCGTTGCTTTGGAGAACGCCGAGGGCAACAAAAGTCGCGCGGCGGAGTCCTTGGGTCTCAGTCGGTTCGCGCTCCAGCGTAAGATGGAGAAGTATGAGATCGACCTCGAACCCAAGGCCAGCGCGAAGAGTCAAGCCAATGACGAGGCCTAGGGTCTGATGAAGCCCGAGAAGCCAGAGAGTTCGGACGAGGCCACCGGCAACGAGTCCTTCGTTAGGAAGGCTGCGTTCGAATCCGAAGCGCCGGCCAACGCGGACGAGACCCAGACGGGTTTGCCCAAGGGCGATGCGTCCAAGGGCCCCTTGCCCACGGGGACCAAACGCGTCGTGCCAGCTGCGCCCTTGGCTGAGGGGATTGCGCCCGCCGGCCGCGGAGAGGGTGCGTCCGCTTTCATTCCGCCCAAGGAACTCGTTCCGCCCAAGCCGCGTCCCGCGATCAAGCGCGGTGCCCCGGACTTGCACATCCCCGGCTATCAAATCGAGGGCGTCATTGGCCGCGGCTCGACGGGTACCGTCTACCGAGCGCGCCAGGAGACCGTGGACCGCGTTGTCGCACTCAAGGTCTTGCACGCCGAGCTCACCAAGCGGCCGCGTATGGTGCGGCGCCTGCAACGCGAGGCGCGCACCACCGCCCGGCTCGCCCACCCGCACATCGTCTCGGCCATCGACATGGGCCGCACCGGCGACCGCTGGTGGTTCGCGATGGAGCTCGTGGACGGACCGAGCCTGGCCCTGAAGTTGCGCCAAGAGGGCCGACTCGACGAACGCGAAGCGCTGCGCTTTTTCATCCCGTTGTGCGAGTCCCTCGTGCACATCTGGGAGAACGGCGTGGTGCACCGCGACATCAAACCAGGCAACATCCTGATCGACCGCGTGTCGGGTGCGCGCCTCGCCGACCTAGGCCTGGCCTTCGCCGATGACGATCCGAGCTTGACGGGTTCCGAGGGCACCCTCGGCACACCACATTACATCAGCCCCGAGCAGACCCGGGACCCCTCGGCCGTGGACATCCGCACGGACATTTGGTCCTTCGGTGCGACGCTCTTTCACGCCGTCTGTGGCGCGCCGCCCTTCAGCGGAGCCAACGTGGCCGAGGTCCTGTCCGGCGTGCTCTACGGTCGTGTTCCCGATCCACTCGAGCTGGAGCCAGATCTGACCCGCGGCCTGGCTCTGGTGATTCGAAAGTGCCTCAGCCGCGACTTTGAGAGGCGCTACCAGACTCCCCGGGATCTGTTGACCGACCTAGAGCGTGTGCGAGAGCGGCGTAAACCCAAGGTGCGCGCGGCGAGCCTGGAACCTACCGCGGGCGCCGGCATCGGCACGTACAAGACGATCGCGATCGGCACCCTTGCGAGCCTCTTCCTCGGCGGCGCCATGCTGCTCTGGATTCGCCCCTGGGAGGAGAAGACCGGCCCCACTTTGTTCGAGCCTCTAACGGAGCTCGCCCGCCAGTTGGACAGTGATGTGCCCGAGGCCGAGCGCCTGGTGCCGATCGTATTGATCTCGCGTCTCGAGGCCATGAAAGACCTGGTCCCAAGCACGGACCTCGCCCGTTGGCGCGCCGTGATCTCAGGTGCCCGGCAAATCGAAGCCAAGGTCCTGAGCGAGATCTTCGCCGAGTGCGAGACCAGCTTCCGCGCCGCCCTTGAGGAGCGCGACTTCGTGGCCGCTGGGACCGCTCTCGGAAGTGCGCTCGATGTGACGCTCATCGAGCGCGTTGGCCTTCCGCTGAAGGACGCATCCTACGAGTTCAAGGTTGGGCTTGCGCCCCTTCGCAGAGACCTCGAGCAGAGCCTGGCCGCAACGGAATCCACCCTGCGAACCCAGTTGACCTTAGGCCTCTCGAAGGACTACTTAGCGACCGCGGATCAGCTCGTCAAGGAGGGGCGCTGGCGCGATGCCGTAAATCACCTCTCCGCACCGCCCGAGGAGGTCGTCACGCGCATTGGCCTGAGCTTCGCGGGCCTGCCGACGGTTAGCGAAGAGCGGCTCTCGTCCAGTATCGCCCGCAGACTCTCGGACGAGCGCACCGAGTTACAGCGCCGCTGGAGCGGCCTCGACGACGAGCTCGTGCGCTGGATCGAACTCAGCTCCCGGGAGTACTTCCGGCAGTTGAAAGAGAGCCTCGAACCGATGAACTCGGGCGCACTCCTACGGGACGGTTTCAGCACCGAGCTACAACGCCGGGGATTGATCCGGGACCAGATGCTGATCCAGCCCCGGGGCCTGGCCCTTGAGGTCCTGGGCAGCAGCGCATCCGACCTAGAGGTTTACGAGGCTAGCCTCGCCCTGGGCCTGAACTCCTCGGATCAGGACGCGCTGGATGCCCTGGGCACCTGGCTCGATGAACTCGCGAGTGGCAACGCTTGGCAAGAGCGGCGCTACGACGACGCGGCGAGCTACTGGCGCGGTCGGCACGAGTGGCTGCTGTCGAATGCGAAGGCCTCTCGCGCAGCCTGGTGGCGCGAGCTCGACGGCCGCGTGTCCGCGCGCATCGAGGAGGCCGCGCTGCTAAGCGATCTGGTCAACCTAGCTGCGGACAAGATCGGCGAGCGCAACGGCAAGCGCCTTGAACTTTACATCGGCGAGGGTGTCTTGGTGGCAGGTCGGGTCGAGCGGATTGCCGAGACGCCCTCGGGTGGTTTCCAGTTCGAGGTCGACGGCCAGCACACCTACCTGATGTTCTTGGCCGCGCCCCGCGGCGGACTTCCCCAAGAGGGGACCCTGGTCTCGGCGCGCGATGTGCTCAAGCTGGCGGGACTGAACCTCGATGAGGACCGCGCCCGGCTGGCCACCGCCTTCTTCCACGCCAGGGAGGGCCAGCCTAGCACAGCCCTCGAGCTCCTAAACCGCGCTCCCCTAGGCCTGGAATACAACGGCCTGGCCGAAGAGCTAATGCGCAGCTTGGACCGGGCTCGCACCGTGCTCGAGGTGCGCGCCGAGCTGCGCGCAAAGGAAGCCCAAGCGCGGCTGAACACGCTCTTCTTCGGCCTGCCGAATCAGCTCGACCGCCTCAAGCGCGACCCCGAGCTCGCCGTCGAGACCATCGAGCGCCTGCTCAACGAATACAGCGATGTGCCCCAGGTGATCGATGCGGAGGAGAGCCTGACCGAACTGCGCCGGGTGCTGCGCTCGCCCGGTGGGCGCCCGACCCTAGAGGACTTCGTCGCCGCCTATGGCCAAGACGTGGTCAGCTTCCACCTCGAGGGCTACGTGGAGCTCTTCTACGACTTCGTTCTCGATGCCAGCTTACCCGGCATCACCCACGAGGACTGGACCCCGGACGGTGCGGGCTGGTCCTCGCCCACCGACATCGCCAGCGACCAGGACTTCATCACCCGCCGCGTTCCGCGCCTCGTGATCCGCGATCCGATCGGCGTGGACTCCGGGGTCTTGGTGGTGGAGTTTGAAATCGAGGAGCCCGATGTGGCGGGCCCCGAGCGCCTGCTCATCGCGAGCGCTGTGGGTTTTCACATCTTGCTGCAGGCTCCGAAGGGAGCTATCCCCGGCCGGATCATGGCCTCCACGCGCCCGGTGAAGGAGATGTTGGCCGACCTGCGCTCCGGCGAGGGCAAGCAGCTTGGAACCAAGCTACTGGAGGCCTCGTCCCTGCATTCGCACTGGAAGTCCGGGGCCGAAAAGCGCACCGGGTGCCTGCTGCGCCTGGAGCTGGACAAGCGCCGCGGCCGCGTGCTCGTGCTCTACGACGGCGTTGAGCTACTGCAGGCGGTACTGACCTCACCGGGTACCGGTCCGGGCACCTACGGCATCGAGCTCCGGGCTCGGGAGCAGATCCGCCTGCGCAGTCTGCGGGTGCGCGCGAAGCGCTAACACACGCCCGACGAGGCTGAGCGGTCTGCCTAAAAACGGACGACTCGGCACGACCATGCAGCGTCTGTTGAGACCGAGCCTCGCTCGTGCTACCAAACTCTCCGCATGCCCCAAGATGGCCCCGTCGCAGGGTGGTCCTTCTTCGGGTGGGCCGCTAGACCCTATTCCCGGGCAAAAGCGCCGATGACCGTCTTGGCGCGGGCGACGAGCTCCGGATTGAGACGGTCCTCGACGGCCTGCAAGGCGGCGCGAACTGCGGCAGGAGTTGCGCCGCAGCGGACGGCGCCGCGGGCATGGCTGGCGAGCTGGCGCTCTTGGTCAAGGGCGGCTAGGCACACCACGGCGCAGAGCTCGCGTCGGTCGGGGCTGAGTCCGGGGCGGGCGAGCACGCGACCGTAGGCGTGGCCTAAGATCCAGCGGCCCCACTCGGGGTGGTAGCCGTCCAGCATGTCGCGGATTCGGCCCGCGCCGTCGCCATAGATCTGGCCAAAGAAGTCGAAGCCCCGGGCGATGTCCTCGGACTCATCGCAGGGGGGCATGCACTCCTCCGGCTGTACCTCGCCAAGGCCGCCGGCCTTCTCGATCACCCCGAGTGCCTCCACGAGGCGCGGGAAGCCGGCGAACAGGTGCGTCTGCAGGACAGCCTCGCGCCAGGCGCGGTTGGGCTGTCCGGGGCTCGCCCCAAGCCGCAGCTCTCGGAGCCGCTTCCAGTCGCCCTGCACAATGGCGACGGAGATGTGGAGCAGGGGTTCGAGGTCGGTGGGGAGTGGGCACATGGGGGAGGGCGACAGGGGGAGTGGCGACTTGGCCAGAGCTTACTGGCTGTCCCCACCAAAGCGAGCCCGGTTAGCTCGTCTTGGGGCACTGGGTGGGGGATTGTCGCTCACTTTCCTAGGACTCGGTCGTATGCCGTAGGGAATGCGTAGGTCCCTCCAGCTTGCCGTTTGAGCAGACTGGGCGGTATGTGACAGCCTGAAACTGCCCCCCTGCGCTAAAAATCTAGAGGGTTCGTCAGCCCGGCAGAACACCAAGGCCAATTTCGGGCTAATCTTCGTGCGTCTGGATCCTCCCTCTTAACGAACAAGTCCCCCCATCTTGAATCCCATGCGATCTATCCTGATCTTCTTCGCCGTCGTCATCGCCTCCCTCGGGGCCTTCTGGGTCATGCGCGAGGAGCCCAAGGCGCCCAGTGGAGGCGGCACGGCTGCTCCAGGCAGTGGACCAGCCTTCGAGCGCCCTTCGACCGAGCGTCCCCGCACAGGGGCCGGCAAGAATGCTCAGAATGCGTCCCAGAACGTACCCTCGGTGGCAGCAAACACGAGTGGCGCACTGACGAACGAGGCCTGGCGCGCGGCTGCCCGGCAGCACGACATCATCCGCATGGAGGACGCCTGGGATCTTGATTTGACCGGCGTGGACTTCTCCAAAGAGGTGCTCTGCAGCGTTGATGGAATCGAGATTACCCAGACGGATCTGCGCTCACGGGCGCTCTTGTCCCATGCCCAGGGCCTGATAAACTCCCAGGTTTTTGAGCTCTTCGGAAGGCTCGCTGCCAAGGAGTCCGGGAACGCCTATGGCGTCACCGATGAGGAGTGGGAGCAGTACTTCGGCGACTACAGCGACCGAACGGGCCTGGGCCAGGAGGGTTTGCTCACCAACTTGGCCGTGCAGATGAAGATTCCCCGGAGCGAGGTGGTTGCGGTGCGTCGCCAGATGCTGGAGACAATCCTGGCCTTCTTCCCCGCCGTCGATAGCCCCGATCAGCTGCCCGGAGGTATTGCCAGGCTCTTCCCTTCGGAAGCCGAGCTGATGGACGCCACCACCATTGGAGCACTCATGCGCAGCCAAATCGGCGCCGAGCCGGGTGCAGAGCCGACTCCCGGCGGCTCCTTGATGGCATTCATGGAGCCGATGTCACTGATGTTCACGCGTATTGGTAGCGACATTCGCTTCCGCCGCGTCTGGAGCAATCTGGACCATCCGATGCCTGAGGGAGCCCTGCTGGGTGTCTATACTGGCGAATTGGACGATTCCAACCTACTGCCGCCCTGGGAGTGTGGGGATCAGGTGCAGTACATCATGATCGATACGGTCTGGGACAAGATCGAGTCCATGATGACCCGCAGCTCACTCGAATCGGATCTTAGGGACACGATCTGGGCCAAGGTACTGACCACCAAGTTGGCCCAGGCGGGGACTCTTCCTTCCCACTCGAAGGTTTGGAATATCTACGCCGGGCAGCACCTGGCCGACCTAGGCTCCTTCTTCCAGTTGGATGCCCAGATTCAGATCAATGGCTACCCAAGCCGTGCAGCCTATCGCCAGGACCTGGCCATCAGCGAGGGCGTGGTCGCCCTACAGGAAGAGGGCTGGCAGAGTGAAACCGTGCTGCGGGGATTCTATGAGCGCAACAAGTTCTTTGTGCTCGGCTGGACCCCGACCGTCGAGGTTGCCTTGTTCATGCCCATCGACCCGGCCGAAGGCCTCAAGGCGACATCCGACTGGGGCCGCGCCAAGGCCGATGCTGACGCCTTCCTCGCCAAAATTAATGCGGGCGAGGACTTCGGCGTCCAGCGCATGGCGCACAACCGAGCTCTCGCCGAGGCTTATCGCGAAGGTTTCGGGCAAGCGATCGCCGAGTCCTTCGCCGGTGAGTTCGGTATGGGCGAGTTCCAAGGGACCTACGCTAAGACCAACCAAATCCTACGCCAGACCCTCTACAGAGACCACGTCGATGGCGCTAGCGCCATGCGCAACGCCGTCTCTCGCCTAGGCAAGGGCGAAGTCAGCAAGCCCTGGAAGACACCAATCGGCTACGTTGTGATGCGCGTTCACTCCGCCCGCCTCGACACTCTCGAGGGCGAATACGAGGACGCCGAAGGACTCGTAACCCACCTGCACAACGAGTATGTATTGCGCGAGTGGGTCAACGGGCAGCTCGCGGAAGCTGAGTTCGTTCTAGGCGAATAAGAGCGAGCTTTTTTTGGGGGGGGCGGATGCTAGCGCTAGCTGGCATCCGCCCTTCTCCATTTAAGGGCACCGATTTGCTCCGTAGGGGGTGTCGCGCGGTGCGCGTTGCCTCGCAGGACTAGGGCTCACTATTGGGTGGGGCGCTGCGCGCGGGTGGGGACGCGTGGGGCGAGCGGCGCCTCTTCCGCCAGGGGGACTCCGGAACCCGGACGGCCAGAGGAGTCTGGAATGCCTCGAGCGTTTTGGGGCCGCCCTGGATGGCATAACGCGATTGGGACGGATTGAACGATGAAGGAGCCATCCCTGGACGGCCAGAGGAGATTGGGATAATTTGAGCGATGAGGGGGCCGTCCCTAAGGGATTCCTGCGCCCCCCTGGCGGAAGAGGCGCCTTCAGGAGATCGCAACGGTCTTGGGGAATGGAAAGTCGAAGTTCTAGTGCGTGGGCCAAGGGCCACGGTCGGGCGGTGACTGCTTCTCCTCGCCCCCAACCTGGGCCCCGAAAGCGACACATTCGGACCGCACATATCCAGACCACGATGGGCAAACTCCAAAACGACCCCCCCCAGGGACGCCCAAGCTAAGCCCCCTGGTAGTCCATCCCCATCCCAAAATCGCCCGCCACCCCCCAAATGGCAACCCAATTCTCACTCCCCACTCCCAAGAGTCGTTGCGACCACAGGAGGCGTCTCAGTCAGCAGCAGGGTGGAGGAATCCCTTGGGGACGGCCCCCAATCGCTCAATACATCCCTGTCATTTCTGGCCGTCCGGGTTCCGGAATCCTGCTGCTGGCTGAGGCGCCGGGCGCCCAACATCCCCACCCAAGCGAAGCGCCCCAACCAACCCCACGCGAAGCCGCCGCCAAACCACCGCGAAGACACCGCGAAGACACCGCGAAGACACCGCGAAGACACCGCGAAGACACCGCGAAGACACCGCGAAGACACCGCGAAGACCAACCAAGCCCCCTCCCTAAGCCCAATTCCCCAGCCACTGACCCAGACGGAGGGCGTCGCCCTCGGAGAGCGAGGACTCTGGCTGGAGCCCTCCCGGCGGCGAGACTAGCACTACGGTAGAGCCCATTTCAAAGCGCGCAATCTCTTCGCCTCGGGCGAAAGGGTGGTCGAGCTTGGTGTCTTGGCCGGGCTCGACGCCGACGACGCGGATACGCGCCACGTTCAGGGCGCCGACCATCACCAAGAATAAGGGGCCATGGCTGGTCTCCAAGCGTAGGACAGCGCGCTCGTTGCCTGCGATGACGCCTGGGCGCTTCAATAGTACGCCAGGTGCCACGGAGTAGAACGATCCGGGGACCCAGCGGACTTCTGTCATGCGGGCGTTCTCGGGGCTGTGGACGCGGTGGTAGTCGCTGGGGGAGAGGTACATCGTCCAGGCGTGGCCACCCTCTAGGTCGACCTCTTCTCCGACACCGGCGAGCAGGTCACGGATAGCGTAGGGTTGTCCCTTGGCCTGAAGTACCGTGCCTGCGGTGACCTTAGAGATGTTCTGAATGCGGGAGTCACAGGGCGAAGGCAGCTTCCCGGGGGCCTGTTCGATGGGGCGGGCACCATCGACGAGGTGCCGAACGAAGAAGGCTCCCATGCTGGGGTAGGCATCCAGGGCCAGACTTGCTTCGGAGGGATCGGCCCCCGTGAAGCGGCAGTAGCCCTTGTAGATCGGGGCCCGCAGGGGGCGTGGGACGCGTCGATCGGCCAGCCAGCCGATGGTGCGCGACATCGCGGCGAGGAGGGGAGTGTTCACGGGGGGAGTATAGCGAGTGGCGAGGCGCACTCCCAAGGAAGTGTGCCGCCTAAGCAAGATGGATGGACTTGGTTTTTCAAGCTCGCGGATTACACCGCGAGTTCACAAAACCAAGTCCATCCATCTTGCTCAAGGCCCGCCTTTCCGCGGGCCTTGGGCCGATTTTACTCGGCCTAGAATTTAGCGGGCCCCGCCTTCACATCGTTAGATGCGAACCGTTCGCCCTACTGGAGGGTGAGGGTCAAGCCGTTGCTGAACTCGGTGAGCTTCAGAGCTGCAACGCCACCGGCGTTGACAATCTGAATGCCGAGGGCTGCAAGGCCAATGTTGATGCCGCCGAAGCCGGCGATCGGAGCAGCAGCGACCGGGAAGGCGTTGCCACCAGCGACCGAGAGCTTCGAGGTACCGGAGAAGTACGGGCTAGTGTTGTTGAAGTCACCTTCGAAGAGAGCAGAACCCGGGTTGCCGGCACCGAGGGTGTCGAACAGAGCGGAATCAGCGCCGGTGAAGGGAGTTCCCTGGGAAAGGCCAGGAAGGTTCAGGAGAGAGTTGGTCAGACCATCAAAGTTGATGGGCAGCATTTGGGTGCCTTCACGTGAAGTGGCGACGGGCAGTGAGCCAGCCGAAGGGGCACCGAAAGCATCGGACCAAGACATCGGACGCTGGGTCATCGAGTTAGCAGCAGTCGTACTCCAAAGGAAGTAGCTGAAGTTGAGGATCAAGTTCGGGTTGAATGCTGCGCCAGGAGCGCCGCCTCCACCGAGCTTGTAGTCAACGTCGGCGGTACCTTCAGCACCAGCTTGGATGTCCGTAAGACGGACCTGAACGACGGAAGGGACGCCGGAAGCAATGTTCCAGTCCGCGCCGCCAGCACCAATGCTGCCGTTGTTCTCGGCCCACAAGAAGGGGGTCGAGAAGGCCACGTGGCCAAGGATCTCGGCGGTTTCGCCACCGAGAATCGGGACAGAGCTAACCGCGAGGCCACCAGCACCGTTGTTGGCAAGCCAACGAGAGTGAGTGATCAAACCGGAGACTTCCGGGCCAACACCAGTGATGGTGGAGCCCCAAGCGCTGTTACCGTTGGTGACGCCACCAGTACCGCGGCCAGCGAAGGCCGAGGCTGCACCCATGCCGATCGACTCGAATGCGGTGATCAGGTAGTACTGCTCGTCACCGACGCCGGCGACCGAGGGGCCCTGCATCTCGAAGATGACGTTGGCCAGAAGGGGAGCGCCGAAGGGGTTCAGCGTATCGACGCCAACCGTGTTCGGACCAACGACGGAACCAGCCACACCGGTGACAGGGTCAACGTTCCACTGGAATGCAAGGTCCCAGAAGCTGGGGAAGGGGAACGCGCCGGTTCCGGCCACAAGGCCGGGATCCGTGGCTGCCACGAGTTGGTGTCCACCGGTGTTGCCAGCGGAGGAGAACCAAGGGCTCAAGCAGGCGTCGCCACCAAGGTCAGAATCGGTAGCAGCGCTGAGGCTGACGATACCGATGTTGACGCCCTGGAGGGCGTTCTGGGCGGAGAATCCCTGGAAGATACGGAACCATGAAGACTCAAACTGTGAGTCAGACTGGTTCTTGCCACCTTGGGTGATGTCGACGCTGTAGCACTTACGCCACGAGCTGCCGAAGCCGAGCTGACCGGTGAAAGCACCGAGAAAGCCTTTACCACTGACGTAGAAGTCAGCGGCGGCGTTGTTCATTGGCGCCCATTGAAAGTCATAGTCGTTATCGCCGGTTTGAGCCGAAGAAAGACTTGAGAAAAGAATTGATGCAGCGCCGATGGCTGCGATTGAAGAGAGCTTGCGCATTACCCTAAAAACTCCTGAGAGGGGGTCTTGTCATGAGTCCCTTATCAAACACTTAGAGTGAAGCCGCGGCTTCCAGATCCTGGCCGGTGGATCTCTCTGAGAATCGTCGAAGGGGTAGAAATTGGATTGTTCCCTTGAGATCACCGATCAACCTGATCGGCGGGGGGGGGAGAACATGTCGAGGGCTGTCCCCCAAGAGGGGCACGGACCTGTTCGTATTCTCGGACGGAGGAAGTCTAGCTTGGGTTCCACGAATCGGTCAAGTTGGATTGGGATGGATTCGTCGC
>JBLHWM010000045.1:0-14973 GCA_047629095.1 Planctomycetota bacterium
ACAACCTAGAGCGCGATTTCGAGCGCGCCCTGACGCTCTACGACGAGGCCTATGTGATTGCCAAGCGCCTCATGGAAGACCCCGAGATCTCCCAAGAGCGCAAGGACCTGTTCCTAAGCATCGCACTCCGCGACTCCAGGAACAACGCGAAGCGCCTGCGCAAGATCATGGAGCGCGACCAGTAAAGTAAGAGCGAGCCCGGCTACGGGCAACGCACACATACTCGCGGGGGTGTTGACTTTGGTTCTTGCCAAGGCCAACACCCCTTAGCTTTTGGCACACTGCAGCCCATGGTGCAGGTGCTCGATTCTAAAGGTGATTCCCTATCCGACGGCGTTCGGAGAGGGCTCTCGTTGTGAGCGAAGTAGACCAATCGCCAAGGCATGGCCGGGCCGAGCCCGGCGAGGCTGACTCCCGTCGAGTCGGGCCCTATCACCTCGTGCGCCTGCTCGGTCGCGGCACCCGCGGGGCTGTCTGGCTGGCGAGGCATCCCGATGAAGAGCACGACGTTGCGCTCAAGATTGTGAGTGTGCCCCGGGGTGTGGTCGCGGCTGAGATCCCCACCGATTTCGATGCCATGCAGGGCCTCTCGCATCCGTCCATCCTACGAGTCTTGGGTGGAGGCACGGCCGAGGACCCGTTTCATCCCGGCGCACAATGCTTGTACTACGCCATGGAAGCGATGCCGGATGGAACCCTGGCGGAACAGCTGCGCCGGGGCCCCTTGGATCCAATCAAGGCCGCACGTTTGATGCGCGAGGTCTGCCAAGCCGTGGCCGCCGCCCAGCGCCAAGGTCTGCTGCACCTAGACATCAAGCCTTCGAACATCCTGCTCGACCGCGCCGTCCCCAAGCTGGCGGACTTCAGCTTCCTGATTCCGGCTATTCCCCCTCGGCCCAAAGCCGCTGCTCGCACACTCGGCACGATTGGATTTCTAAGTCCCGAGCAGTCACTGAATCGGGTCTCTGAGATCAACCAACGCTCTGATGTGTACGGCATCTGCGCGACCTTAATGGCACTGATCACAGGGTCCGGACTTGGTGATGACGAGTCCACCGAGCGAGTCCGGCTCGCCCAACCCGAGCTCCTTGCGATCATCGACAAAGGGCTCGAGCGCGAGCCCGAGAAGCGCTTCCGAAGCGCGGTTGCCCTGGGCCTGGCCCTGGACGAGTTCTTTGGCCTCGCCCAAGAATCGGCGACCAGTCCCGTCCAAAAATCTAGCCCACCTTGGGTGTTGATGGCACTTGCGCTATTAGCTCTAATCGGGCTATTCTGGCGCTTTGGGGGCACTTTACGAGACACGAAGGAGTCGGGATCCACGGGCTCAAGTGCGAACATACCGTCCAAGAGCAGCGCCGATTCGGCTCCCCCACCAACCCCCAATCCTACGGGCAGTTCGTCCACGAGCTCTTCCCCCTCAGGATCGAAGCAGGCGGACTCGGCGCATCTGGCAAACCAGACGCAAGCGAGCTTCGACACCCTAGAGCGCCAACTCAATCGCCGCGACTATAGCGCGGCCCTCCAGACCCTAAGCGCACAGCCCTCGGGTAGTCGCGTCACCTGGACCGACCAGCAGCACCTCAACTTCGTTCGCGCCCAAATAGGCGCCTGGCTCTACGACTTCAGCTACCACCCCCACGACCTCTCCCTTATCGACGAGCTGTTCCAATCGGGCTCGCTAGCCAAGGACATCGCCCGGGCCATCCGCACCGCGAGAGCCATGACCCTGCTCCAGGCCTACCCCTTCGAGCTGAAGGTCCTGCAGCATCTGCAGGACATGCACGAGCCCACGGACGAGCAGCTTCAAGCTGCCATCACCAAGGACCTGACCCTATACCCCAGGGCCACGGAACTGCTGCTCACGGCCGCCATGCTCGACCTAGCCGAGGGCCGCCCAGATCAGACGCGCAGGTCCCTGCTCCAGCTCTCCGACGCCGCCCAACATCCAGGCCGCCAGCTACTCCAACTGCTCGCCGACCTGGCCATCGAAGGCAAGGCCATCCCCCCCAGCATCTTCGACGGGGTAACCGACCGCTACCCGATCCTAAACGCAGATCTCGGCCTCCTGCACCTGCTTAACGCCGACGAGCCCAGTTTGCCCCAAGCCATCACCGCTCTAGACGCCGCCACGCTCGCCTCCCCCAACCTAGCCTCCGCCCACCACCACCTAGCCGTAGCCCAACAGAGATCCGGCGACCCAATGGCCGCCCTGCAAACCCTGAATACCCTCGTCCAAAAGGCGAACACTAGCCAGTCTTGGGACAAAGCTCCAACCGCCACTCTGACCCCCGCTACAAGAACCTCCGCCACCTACCACGCGCCCAACTCCAACCACCTAAAGAACGACCCCTGGTTAGCTGCCCTTCGCCAGCACCCCGACTGGCAATCCAAGGTGGGACAGCATCTGCCCGACTAACCCCCGCAACTGCCGGCATTCCGTAAGAGAGCCACTGCGGCGGAGCGTTTAACAAAACGAGGGGCCGCCCTTGAGTTATCAAGGACGGCCCCATCTTTGGGTAGAAAATCCCCGCGCTACAAGACGCCTCCGGCCTTCTCCTTGCCGTTGGCCGAGCCATTTGCACGGCCACCGTGCCCTTCGCGAGCAACAGCGGGCGTCAACTCACGACCGGCACTGCCACCCTCCCGCGAGTCCACCGCGATCGAGAGGCCAGGCGAAGAAAGATACGTCTTCGAACCCACCACTGGGTCCATCCCCGTCAGGCTAAGGACGCGCTGAACCAGGCGGGTGCGCTCTTGCATCGGAAGACA
This sequence comes from Planctomycetota bacterium, assembly GCA_047629095.1. GTDB lineage: Bacteria > Planctomycetota > UBA1135 > UBA1135 > CALBMX01. Next base: position 2,770 of record JBLHWM010000045.1, read on the forward strand.
ATCTACGGGCACATAGGGCACCGCAAACATCTCGAGCAACAGCTTCACCATACCGTCGATTCGCACGACCTCCTCCCACTCCAGTCCAGCTCGAACGCCGTCGGCTACCACGAGATCCCTGTGGGGTCGGAGATAGAAGACCACTCCGCGCTTGACGCTGTCCATATAGGAAGCGAGGCGGGGGTCGTTCATGATCTCCGACAGGATCGTCGAATGATGAGCCGCGTAGGCTAGGTTGCAGAAGGCTCGATCCGAGACGAATCCGCCCGTTTGGGCGATGTCGCGGGTGGCCGCTGCTTCCATCTCTAGCTGCCGCTCGAAGACCTGGGCCTGGTACTCATTGACCAGGTTCAGATTCGTGCGCAGGGACTCGAGTTGGGCCTCCATCTCGGCCAAGACGCCTCTCGCGACCTCCGAAATCATGGGCAAGCCATAATGGTCGCGGATCCAACGGGCGAGGGTGGTTTTGCCCGTCGCATGGGCGCCGACAAGATAGATGCGCGTGGGGGATTTCATAGCCGCCATACTAGGTGTTGTGGTCTCGGAAAGCCAGAACAACTAGATATGGTACCCCGTGTGGACACCCTGGGGGTAAACGGTGGATAACTCGGAGCGACGGGCAACCGCTGTGGACAACTCTCCGATTACTCGGAATGTATGTGGAAAGCCCGTGGACAAGTCGAGTGCCCCGGCCCTCGGGTACCCCTTAGGTGGACATGGTCGTCCCTGTTAGCACTTGGACTTTTTTGCGATGTCCTTTCCCAAGGCGAGTCACGAGCGACCGGCACTTGGATTTCTGGTGGGCAAGATCGAGTAGGAGAGTCCAGGCCCTCCTGACGGAATCAGCTCGCGGCCCGAACTTCGTCGGCAAGCGCTATGCGCAGTTGGTTGATTGGTGATCCGATCCGCCGCAGGGTTGCAGCAACGATCGGGTCAAACTCCGTGCCGCCGCCCTTCACGATGTGCCCGATCGCATCTTCGTGGGTCCAGGGCGTTTTGTAGGGTCGCGCAGTCGTCAAGGCGTCGTAGCAATCGGCAATTTTCAAGATGCGGGCCGCAAGGGGAATGTCCTCACCGGAGAGACCCTGGCCGTAGCCCTTGCCGTCCCACATCTCATGGTGGTTAAGAGCCACGTCGTAGCCCATGCGAAGGAAGCTCGCCGAGGGGTTTGCGTTCATGATCGCGGCAATCGTCTCGGCGCCGATCTTTGGGTGCTTTCGCATCACATCCCACTCTTCCGCGTTGAGCTTGCCCGGCTTCAGCAGGATCGAATCTGGAATGCCAACCTTGCCGATATCGTGGAGCGGCGCCGAACGCTCGATGTCTCGAACAAAACGGTCGTCGATGAGGTCGGTGTAGTGCCCGGTTTCCACAAGGCCGATAGCCAGTTCACGACAGAACTGACTGACCCTCTCGAGGTGCTTGCCTGTGCAGTCATCGCGCTCTTCCGCGAGCTTAGCGAGGGCGAAAACCGTTGAGTATTGAGCTTGGTCGAGGCGCTCCTCGAGCAGGGCCGTGAAGCCCTCCGAGGCTTGCATTGCGAACTGGGCTCGCTCCCGATCAATGCGATAGGTGGCCTTGCGGCGATGACGGAGAATGCCCGCCTCAAGTGCGGCCGCCACATCTGCAGTGCGGCAGGGCTTCTGCAGAAAGCGAAAGATCGCTCCCTCGTGGAGACCGCGAACTGCCGCCTCCACATCACCTGCACCCGTGATCAAAATGCGAACGATCTCAGGGTACTCGACTTGAATCTTCCCCAAGAGCTCGACCCCATCCATGCCTGGCATACCAAGGTCCGAGAGCACGACCGAGAACCTCTCCCCAGAGCGAACCCGCCTTAGGGCATGCTCGCCACAGCTGGCAACTTGGCAATCGAACTGCTCTCCAAGCATCCGTTGAAGGTGCTCGATGATCAGTGGCTCGTCATCCACAATGAGAATGCGCCTTCCCGCGCCTTCGGCTAAGCGGCCCGAATTGCAGGGGAGCGCAGTCGGGGTATCAAAAGAGAAAGCGTCGAAGTCGAACACGAATTGGCCGGGAAGGGGGAAAGAGTCGGGTCCCTCGGCTTGGGTGAGCCTAGTTCGGGGACCTTACAAACCAACTTCGGCCCCCAAGGGGGCATAGCTTGAGTTTAGGAGCCCACTTGGGGCCAAAAACCGACTCGATTAGTTCCGGAACCCCTGCATGGGCGCCGGAATCCGGCCTCCACGGCGCATCAGAGCGGCGCAACCGTACTTCCCAGGGTCCTGGACGATACCCGTCCCCAGCAATCCGCCCCACTCGACCGTGTCACCTGGCCCCATTCCTGGCACTGGAATGATGCGGCAGGCGGTGGTCTTTGTGTTCACCATACCGATCGCCATCTCGTCGGCGATGATGCCCATGAGCGTGTCCTCGGAGATGTCTCCCGGCACGGCGACCATGTCGAGGCCCACGGAGCAGACCGTGGTCATGGCCTCGAGCTTGGCTAGGGAGAGGGCGCCCTTGCGCACGGCTTCGATCATGCCCTGGTCCTCGGACACGGGGATGAAGGCGCCGGACAGGCCGCCGACGCTGGAAGAGGCCATCAGGCCTCCCTTCTTCACGGCGTCGGTGAGCAGGGCTAGAGCCGCGGTCGTGCCCGGTGCGCCGGTCACGTCCACGCCGATGAGCTCCAAGATATCGGCGATCGAGTCGCCGATCGCGGGCGTGGGTGCCAGAGACACGTCCACGATGCCGAAGACGGTGCCCAGGCGGCGGGCGGTCTCGCGACCGACCAGCTCGCCCATCCGGGTGATCTTAAAGGAGGTGCGCTTGATGGTCTCCGCCACGGCGTTGAGGTCATCGTCCGGGGAGAGGCGCGCCAGAGCGCCACGAACCACGCCGGGTCCACTGACGCCCACGGACAGAACGGTCTCCGCCTCGCCAATACCGATGTGGGCACCGGCGACGAAGGGGTTGTCCTCGACCACGTTGCTGAAGCAAACCAGCTTGCATGCACCGAGGCCACCGCGGTCCGCCGTGCGGTTCGCAGTCTCCATCACGACCTGGGTGAAGCGGCGAACGGCGTCCATGTTGATGCCGGCCTTCGTGCTGGCCAAAGACACGGAAGAGCAGACGTGATCCGTCACATCCAGGGCTTCCGGGATCGAGTTGAACAGCGCCTCGTCGGCACGGGTGAAGCCCTTGTGCACGTAGCTGGTGAAGCCGGCGATGAAGTCCACACCGACTTCCTTCGCGGCGGCGTCCATGGCCTTGGCGATGGGCACCAAGTTGTCCGCGCCCGATGCCGCTGCGACCAGGGAGATTGGCGTCACGGCGATGCGCTTATTGACGATGGGCACGCCATAATCGGCGGCCACGGAGTCGGCGGTCTCCACGAGCTTCGAGGCGTGGTGCACGACCTTGGTGTAGATCTTCTCGCAGGTGCTCTCGAGGTCAGGGTCGGCGCAGTCGAGCAGGTTGATGCCCAGGGTGGTGGTGCGAATGTCCAGGGTCTCGAGTTCGACCATGCGGACGAGTTCGAAAATTTCGCGATCAGTATAGGGTGCCACGGTGTTTGTTCTTTGGAGGGGGGGGCGCCTAGACGCGGTGCATGAAGCGGAAGACGCGCTCGTGCATGGCGCGGGCAACAAAGTCGCCGTCGCCTCCCATGCACTCGAGCTCGGCCTTCAAAACGTCAAACGAGGCACTGCCGTCGAGTTCGATGGTCAGGATCAAGTGGAAGTAACCCTCCACGATCTCTTGGCTGACCTTGTGAATGTTGCAACCGGCGGTGGCGAGGTGCCCGGTGATCTCGGCCAGCACGCCCGAGCGGTTCTTGCCCACTACCGTGACGATCACGCCGCGGCCATCGTCGGAGTCGCCCGAGGGCTCCGGCAGATGGCTGAGCGTATTCTTAGCACGCTCGGCGTCGGGACCGCGGTCCGGAGTGGGAGCGCTCCAGGACTTGCCGCCGCTGCTGATGCGAACGCCCGCGGCGTCGGCGGCCTCTTGGGCCTGGGGCGTCACTACGGTTGAGGCATCAACAACGAGCTCACCACCGCCACTCTGCATCAGGCGGCGGACATCTTCGGCGGTCAAAAAGCGGCGTGTCATTAGCGGTGATTCTCCAGTTTGTCGCGGCCATAGGCCACAGGTCCGTTGTCCCCAAGGAGCCACACGACGGCGTTGCCGTCCTTGACTTCCACAAGGTACTTGCCGGGCTCGGCCAGCATCTTGTGCCACAGGCAGTCCTTCGATTGCGAGGCGCCGGCCAGGCCACTCTGGCCGGACCCGCTCCTGCGATCCAAGGTGATATCGCGCTCGTGGGCCGAATCTAAGGCGGCTGGCGTGATGATCGTGCCCTTCTCAATCACGAGCCTAGAGCCACGCGCCATGGCGCGAACATCGGACTCCAGGATCAATTTGGACTTGGACAAGGGCTAGGGTGAGTGAGTGCGGGTCGGGCTAACCTTAGAGGTAGCGCGAGAGGTCTGGGTGCGGGTTCGGGATCACGACGTCGCGGGACAGGCGGCCGGACTCCTTGGCGGAGCTGGCGGCTTCGGTCACGCTGGCGCGAATGTCGGAGACCTCGCCGGTCATCACCATGTAGCTCTTGCCACCAAGTCCATTCGCGATGCGCAGGTCGAGCAGGTGCACGTTGGCCTTCTTCAGGGCCAAGTCGGCTGCCAGGATCGCCGAGGCTACGGTCGTGGTCTCGAGCACACCCACCGCGTCTAGCTTGCCGTCGATGTAGCTGTCGGTGCGGCGCAGGGCAGCCTCGACACCTTCGTGGATCTGGGGGATGAACAGACGGTCGATCACATCGTGGCCGCCGCGCTCCTCGCCCGTTCGCATGGCCGACTTCACGTCGTCGATGCTGCCGGTGAAGAGCATCACGTACTTGCCGGGCTGCACGGGGGCCGAGAAGAGCATCTCGACATTGGCCTCCCAGAGCAGGGCGTCGGCGGCTTCGATGCCGCGGGGAATTGTGGCGAACTCAAGCAGTCCGATGCACGGCCCAAGGGACAGGTCGTCGCGGAAGGTCGGGTTGTAGTCGTTGCGTTTCATGGTTGTCTCCCCGGGTGCTGCCCGGATCGTTGTCCTGATTTGGTTGTGCTTGTCTTGTTCTTGTTTTGAGTGGAGACGACTAGGCCGGATCCAGGTCGGCGCTAGGTCCGAAGCTGCGGCCGCCCTCGAGTTCCATGCCGTCGACAATGGCGCAGATCGCCGTCTGGATGCCGATGTCGTGGCCCTGTCCGATGACGTGGCGTGCGGCACGTCCGAAGACCACCACCACGCGCTCGCCGATGCCGGCTCCCATGGGATCCGCCACGACCATCGTCTCGGCGCTCTTCAGATCGCCGTCCACGAAGGGCTGCACGATCAACATGCGGATGCCATCAAGGCTCGCATCTTTATGGGTGGACCAAACCTGTCCAACTACGGTTGCGAGAAGCATTAGGCATCTCCTGGGTTGTTGTCATCTTCTGCGTGCTCGCCGAAGCCCCAGGACGCGGGTGCGTCCGGAACGTTGGCGTCGTCGACAATGCCGACCACCGCTGCTTCGTAGGCGTAGTCGCCGTCGCCGCCGAGGGCGACCCTTGCCGCCTTGCCAAAGGCAACAATTACGCGCTCGCCGACGCCAGCGCCAAGAGGGTCCGCCGCGATCACAGGCGTGACTTTAGGCGCCGCGGGATCGCGACGCTCGTCGAGGGCCTCGATCACAAGCAGACGCTTGCCCTCCAGGTCCGCTACCTTGCGTGTTGCCCAGAGCTCGCCGACTACCTTACCTAGAAACATGCGCCGCCCTCCCGCGCTGGGTTGCTGCGGCCGGGTGCGCCTTCCAAGGCGCGCCCCACGGCAGCGACTGCCGCCTCGATCGCCGCGTCGGTGCCCGCGAGTTGCAGGCGGCCCACCGCGCCGTTGTTCTCGAGGCTAATGATGCGCACGGGTGCTGCCTTCTCCGCTTCGTTCGCGGCCAGTAGCACCCACACGGCGGGGTTGACCTCTAACGTGTAGAGGGTGTCGTCGCCGAGCACCAACATGCCGCTGCGGGACTTGTTGATCATCATCGCGTGGTGCGGATCAATCTGGTGCACGACCTCCGAGGACAGCACCACGGGGGCGAGTCCATCGTCGGCGGTCTGGCCCGCAGCCTGCAAGACCTGGACGCCCGCTTCACGCACTTGGCCCTGGTCCTCGCCGTGCACTTCGAGAGTCCCGTAGGAGCGCTCCAAGATCATGGCGCCGGGCTTCACGACACAGCTCTTGAGGGCGGCGTCCAGCAGGCGGTTCACCGCGATGCCGGGGCACACCTCGACCCAACAGGCGGTCTCCCCGGGGATCGGGAAGTAGCCATCGGAGTTGGCCGCGATCGTGGCGGCAAACTGCGGCTGCATTTGGTCGATGATGACCATGCCGCGGAGCTGAACAGGGGATTTCTGCATGGCCTAGGCCAGGGGCGATCTACTGCTCGGGGATCGGCGGCAGGAACTTCTCGAGGTCGTCCGCGGGGCGCGGGATGACGTGCACCGAGACGAGCTCGCCGACACGGCGTGCGGCTGCAGCACCGGCGTCGGTGGCCGCCTTCACGGCGCCAACTTCACCGCGCACCATGACGGTGACAAGTGCCCCGCCGGAAGTTTCCTTGCCAAGCAGGGTGACCTTGGCGGCTTTGCACATGGCGTCCGCGGCTTCGATGGCGCCGACCATGCCCTTGGTCTCAATGAGACCCAATGCGATAAGGCTATCCATAGCGTTCTATTCCTTGATTTAGAGAGTGTTGAAGAGTGGTTCGTTGCAGGTGCCTACGCTGTGCAGGCCCCTGTTGATACGTCAGAGTGAGGGCAGCCACCGCAGGGCCCCATGGGGCAGCCCGCGCCGGCTGTGGCCAGGATGCCCGCGATCTCCGTTGCGGAGAGACCTGCGCCACTGCGCCCGGTGCCACCGATTTGGCCAAGCGGGTTCGCGGCGGGGTTGGGCGCACTACGAGATTTCGCCGCTGCGGGCACGAAGTGCGGCGCGCCGCTGGGGCGCGGTGCACTCGCGTTCATCGAGCCCGTGAAGACGGGCGCGGACGCTTGGGCCGCGGGCTTGCGCGCCGGGGCGGGTGCGGGGTTCTGGGCGCGACTTGCGTTGCCCTCCCAGTTCGAGGCCTGGGCCGAGACCTGGTCGCGACGACCGCCCATGTCCGCGCCCAAGGCGGGATCGCCGGGCAGGCCCGAACCGCGCGGTGCCATGTCCCCGGTCAATTCAGCAGCGCGCTGCATGTCCTTCACATAGCGGTCCGACCAATCCCGGGTCGGCGGCGCCAGGCGCTTCACGTTCAGGAGGTGCCGCGCCGTGATGTTCTCGGAGGTAATGTTCCCAGCAAGTGGCCCACAACCGAGGCTCATCGACGGGGTCAGCCCCGTGCTGTAGCCCACCGAGCCCTGACTCGTCGGCCCGTTGACAATGATGCGGCTGGCGGGCTTTTGCATCGCCCACGCGCGGATGATCTCGTCGTCCCCGGCCCACAGCCCGCAGGTGTGTCCAAGGCCGTTGTTGTACAGGATCTTCATCGAGACCTCGCAGCCCTCTTCCCAGCCGTCCACGGTGTGGACCGACAGCAGCGGGCACAGGATCTCGATGGACAGGGGCGAGCACTTGCCCACGCCGTCTTGGTCGGCCAGCAAGATCGTGGTCGAGCGCGGAACATGGAAACCCGCGCCCTCGGCGATGCGCCAAGGATCCAGGCCCACGATGTCCGGGTTCATGGAGCCGCCGCGGTTGCAGTAGCCCTCCAGCTGCTTGCGCTCGGCGGCATTCGCCAGATGAGCGCCGCGCTTGGTCAGCTCGGCCATCAGCTTCTCGCGCACGGGCGCATCCACCACGATGGCCTGCTCGCTGCAACACAGGGTCGCGTTGTCGAAGCTCTGGCTGGCCACGATCCACTTCGCCGCCTCTTGAATGTTAGCTGTGCGGTCAATGTAGACCGGCACGTTGCCTGGGCCGACGCCATAGGCGGGCTTGCCCGAGCTATAGGCCGCGTGGACCAGACCCGAGCCACCCGTGGCCAGGATCATCGCCACGTTCTTGTGCTTCATCAGCGCGCCAGTGGACTCCATGGTCGGATTGGCGAGCACCGTCACCAGGTCCGCCGGACCGCCCGCGCGCTCGATGGCGCGGCGCAGCACCTCGACCGTCTCGACGATGCAGCGCTTCGCCCGCGGGTGCGGGCTAATCACGGCGGCATTGCGTCCCTTGACGGCAATCAGGGCCTTACCGATAGCCGTCGATGTGGGGTTCGTGGTCGGCACGATGCAGGCGATCACACCCGACGCCGTGCCAATCTCGGTTACGCCCGTCTGTTCGTTCGTCCCCAGAATCCCGACCGTCTTCTCGTCCTTGATCGTCTCCCAGATGCCCTCGGATGCGAAGACGTTCTTCAGCACCTTATAATGCACGCGCCCGATGCCGGTCTCCTCGACCGCCAACCGCGCCAGATCGTGGGCCGCCGCCGAAGCAGCTTTCACCATCTCACGACAGAGCCCATCCACGCGCTCTTGGGACCAAGAGGCGAGGGATTTCGAGGCCCGCTTCGATGCGTTGACAGCGTCACGCATCTCCTGCAGGGCGCGGAGATCTGGATCGAGTCCTTTCATGTTTCTACTCGGGAAAAGCGCCCGCAAAACCAAGGCTCAAGGTCGTCACCAACCGAGCCCAGGGTCTCGCCCAAAGCGCAAAGCAAAGGAGCCCAGCCAAACGGCCCAGCCCTCACCGAAGCAGTCCTAGGACTTAGTTGGAGTCATCTCAGGAAGGATGCTCAGAACCTGCGCGTGGGGACGCGGGATCACGTGCACCGAGACCAGCTCGCCAACGCGACGAGCCGCAGCGGCACCAGCGTCCGTAGCCGCTTTAACAGCGCCGACCTCGCCACTCACGTACATGGTCACCAGACCAGCAGTAGCCTTCTCTTTGCCAAACAGCTCGACCTTAGCAGCCTTCACCATGGCGTCAGCAGCCTCGATCGATCCGACGAGACCCTTAGTCTCAATCATGCCCAGAGCTTTGTGTTGCACGTTTCTATACGCCTCGTTGAAGAGGGTCCAATTAGGGGGGAGATGGGTTAGAAGCGAAGCAGTATAGCCTCTCCCCCCACCACCACAACCACGGATCGCGCCCAAAGCACTCGGGTGACCACCTGGGGTCACCTTGGCTGGCAAATGATGCCCATATAGGCGCAAGCTCAAGTTTGAAATCCAAGATCGTTGTTCAGGCCTATCCCCCATGGCTGCATACGGGTAAATCCATGCCTGGGAACCTAACGAGGCCGTAAAGGCTAGCGCCCTGACCTTCCCATCGGGCGTAGCACCGGGCATGTTCAGAACCACCTCCCGTCAGATTTGGAGTTAACCGAAAATTCCGGGGTGCCGAGCTTACTGCCCAAGTCTCCGTCGTCTATGGGACTTACCCCAGGCTAACCCTTTCCCTACCGAAACGCGTCCGCGTCCAAGGCCGCGACTCTCCTGGCAGAAAGCCCGAGCGCGACGCCCAGGGCTCCGAAGCTGGCGATCATGGACGAGCCGCCGGTGGAGAATAGGGGCAGGGTTAGGCCGGTCATGGGAAGCAAGCCGGTGTTGACTCCGATGTGGATGAAGAAGTGGGCCCCGAAGTACAGGCCGACTCCGCCGACGACGAGTCTGCTAAAGCGGTCCCTGAGCTCGCCGGCTCCGCGCAGCAGCAGCATGGCGAAGAGCGCGTAGGCCAGCAGCACCGCGCTGGAGTTGACTAGGCCTAGCTCTTCTGCGACCACGGACCAGATCGAGTCGGACTCCTTGGCGGGCAGGTGGCCGGCGGTGTTGGCGATGCCCTGGCCGAGACCGCTGCCGTCCATGCCGCCGTTGCCGATGGCGGTTCGCGCGTGATAGGTGTGGAAGGCGGCGGCATTGCGCTCGCCAATCAACACATCGGGATCGAAGGCGCGGGCCCATGTATCGATGCGGCGCAGCTGGTAGTCCTTGACCAGGCCGGCTTGCCAGGAGAAGAAGCCCAGGGCGCCCGCAGCTAGGCACAGGCCGATGATGATACGGGCCCGGGCTCCGGCTAGGTAGAACATGCCCAGGGTCACGGGCACGATCGTGAGGGACGTGCCCAGGTCGGGCTGCTTCATGATCATCGCCATGGGCACGAGCGCGATTGAGGACGGCAGGATCCAACTCTTGAGCGTCTGCAGGCGATTGCGATAGAGCGCCTTGGCCAGGGCCAACACAAGGGCGATCTTCATCAGCTCCGAGGGCTGCAGATTGAACCCGATGGGCGTGCTCAACCAGCGCTTGGCATTGTTCAGCTCGATGCCAATCACGGGCACCAAGAGCAGCAGGAAGATACCTACCCCATAGATCAGGTACGACTGCTTGCGCAGCCAGACCGGGCGCATGTAGAGGCCTGCCAAGAACACCGGTGTACTGATGACAACGATCTTCATGTGACTGCGGAAAGGCGACCCCGTGGACAGGTCCATTCGGCCGTAATCCAAGTTCGCGTCGAAGCACGCCTTCACGAACATCAGGCCCATGCCCAACAGGAACGCGGCCAGGCCGAACACGATCCAGTCGAAGCGCGCCCAGGAGATGTCCGGTAGCAGCCAGGACGAGCCCTTGCGTCCGCCGCGACTGCGGTATTCAAAATCGTGGCCGCGCTTCAATCTGGAATCGGGGGGCCGGGGACAAAGTCCAGGTCTAGGTCTGCGCCTTCGGCATGCAGCCACTCGCGAAACTCGGGGCGCACCAGGAACTGCCGCGCTAGGTAAGTGGATGAGTAGTGGGACGTTGCCATGGTGTCGCGCACGAAGAAGACGAACACGGCCTTTGGATCTTCGGCGGGCGCCCAGCCCATGACCCAGGTGTGCTTGCGGACCTTACTGTCGCCTGCGGTCAGGTCTGCGCTGCCGGTCTTCATCGCCACGGCAAAGCCCAGGTCCTTGAACGCGAGCGCGTGGTTTCCGCTACCGGACGGCAGGGACGCGACGCCGGCCATGGCCTCGCGAATGATGTCGAGGTTCTTCTTGGAGAAGGGCAGGGGCTCGGGCTCGGGACCGAAGAGCTGCCGCTCCTCCCCCATCGCACCGATGCGGTCCACGATACGCACACTCGGCAGGCTCCCGGTGGCGAGTCCGGCGGTCGCCCGCGCGAGTTGCACCGGCGTCGCCTGCACTACCGACAAGCCGTTGGCCGCGCGCATGCGATCCTTCAGGCCCATGCGGTCGCGCCCCCCCTTGGAGTCGCGGTCGAACAGCGCCGGGAACGAGTGCTCGACGATGCCGCTGGTGCCCTCGGGCGCAATGCCCGTGGCCTCGCCGAAGCCAAAGGCGTCTGCGAGACCTTGGAAGTCCCACGTGGTCAGGGACTCCCCCACGTGGGCGAAGAACACGTTGCAGGAGACGTGGATCGCGCTGTACAAATCGATGGGCACATCCTTTCCAAAGCCCTTGTCCTGGTGACCGAAGCCGGAGTGACAGTGCACGCCTTTGTAGCCGCCCATGCGGTTGCCGACTTCGGTGGGATCGGGATGGCAGAGGAAGCTGTCGTCCAGGCTCAGCTTGCCCTGCTCCAATGCCCAGAGCGCGGCGAAGGGTTTGAAGGTCGAGCCCGGCGGCTTGAAGTCGACCATGGTCAGGCAGCGCTCGACGGACGGCCGCAGCTCTGAGACGCGCGGGCTCCAGGGCGCGGGACCCGAGGCCGCCACCACCAGGTCGCCGTTCGGCCGCATGATCACAATCGCGCCCTCGGGATCCGCGAGCCAGTCCTGGTCGATCTTGTTAGCGGGACCGGGAATGTCGGGAAATTCCAGCACCTCTTCGGCCACGAACTGCAGCTCGTTGTGCAGAGTCAGGCCGAGGTCCTGCCCGTGGATTACGTTGCGCAGGTTCGTCGCCTCGGCCTTCTTGTCCGCGCCCGCCTCTTGCAAACCGACGCGCTCGCGGTAGCCATTGAGCCCGCGCAAGTAGCGGTTGAAGCTGCCCTCGATGCCCGACGCGCCGCGGGTCTCGTTGGCCGTCTCGACCATAGCGATCAACTCGCATAGCTCGACCTTCTCGGCCTCGGTGGGCTTGCCCTTGGCGCGCAACTCGGCGAGGCGCTTGACCTCGGAGCGCTGCCTATGGGCGCGCGCTGCGTCCAGCATGACCGTGCTGCCGAGCAGCCCGACGCCGGGCAAGGTGGCCTCGCCGGTGCGCACCAGGGCCACGCGCTCGCGGGCGTC
>JBLHWM010000046.1:0-14904 GCA_047629095.1 Planctomycetota bacterium
GCTCACCGACTAGCGTTGAGCTCCTTGGGCACGCCGCGCTCCGAGCACGACCCTAAGCGTCCGACCAAGTAGGCACCGATCGGTGTCGAGACCGGCAGATGAGCCATTGTGGCCCGAATCCCGAATTGGTCTTCGGGATCGCGGCGACGCCTTCGCCGTCTAGCTGAGCGCTGCGAAGCCAAGCATGACAACCCGGGCACGACCGTCCATGGCCTGGCGCACTTTGATCGAAGCGTTGAGTTCCTTGGCCAGAGTCAAGGCGTTCGGCGCGATCTCGCGCTGGGCCAGGGGCGCGCCGTCTCCCGAAGTTGTTGTGGCCATGACGACCACGCGGCGGCCCAGCTCGATGGCTCGTACCACTAGGGTTGTGGGGCGCCGTTGCTCGCCCACGGTACGGCACTCGCCGATGAGCACCCCCATGGCCAAGAGCTGCAGGCCAATGGCATCGACCTTGACCAGCGTCATACCGGCGGACTCAAAGGGCTTCAGCGTACAACCGCCCGCCTTGGCGACAGGGTCGAGCAGCTCGAAGAGGCTCGAAAACTGGTGCGATAAGTCCAGGGCCGAAGGCAGCTCCTGTTTAGACCGCGCGTGGTCGCCCAGGGCGCGGATCAAGTCCGTGGAGCGCCGAGCGCCGTCGCAGACCGCTTCCAGTTGGGTCAAGCGGTCCTGATCCTGCTCGTGCATCGCCAACAGATCTGCGGTGCCAAGCACCACGGTCAGCAGGTTCCCGAGACGGTGGACTACATGTGGAACGAGTTCGACGAGTAGGTCCTCGCGCCATACTTTGGTTGATGGAGACTCCATTGAAGACGAGTCTACAGTCTAGATGCCGCTATCGAAAGGACTCAGGGAAAGACCTTTGGCGTCCCATGGGTTAGGCTACGCCCATGAATCGGACGACGGTAATGGTGCTCGCCCTGGTGGTCTTGTTAGCTCACATCCTGGCAATGCACCACGATAGCGCGGGCGCATTTGCCCTGCCCAGCGATGAAGCCCATGTGAACTTTCACATCGCGCGCAACCTCGTCCACGCCCAGGGGACCGTTTGGAGTGCTGGAGCCACTCCCGCCGCGATCTTGGAAGAGGGAGGCACCTCCCTCTTCTGGACCCTTATCGCAGCAGGTGGTGAGCTCTGGGAGTTCTCGCCGATTCGCATCACCGCGGCCCTGGGAATCCTCTGCGCACTGCTCACCATGCTCACCGTGGCCCGCCTCTCCAGGGATCGCCTGGTCGGCGTCGCGGCAACGGTCTTCCTTGTGGTCAGTGGTCCCCTTGCCGCCACGGCAGCAGACGGAACTGAGACGGCGCTCTTTACCCTGCTCATTGCCGTGACGTTTCTCTCCCAAGAGCGGCGCCGCTCCAAGTGGGTCGGCAGCTGCCTGGCTCTCTTGGTCCTCACTAAGAGCGTCGGCATCCTCTGGGTACTTGGCTTCCTGGTAGCGGCCCTGTTCCAGAGGCGCAGCTGCCCCGCCGGCTCGCGACTCAGGCTCGGGGTCGCCTTCCTTCCCCCGGTCATCGCATTCGCCGTCTTCGGCTTCGCTCGCACCGCCCACGGCGCTCCATTCTTCGCCCCTGATTTGCGCGCACTCATGGCCGTCGATGCCGAGTCCATCGCCTTGGGCTTGTCGAGCCTACTCGCCTTGGTCCGCGGGACAGTGGCGCCCGCTCTACTGCTCCTGCCCGCCCTCCAGCTGCTCAGTGGCACGCTCACGGGGACAGGACGCCGCGCCCTTGGGCTAACGGTCCTCGGCGCGACTTATATAGTCCTAACCGGTGGAGACGGCGATCCCATGCATGCGGTCTGGGTCCCGGTCCTGCCGCTCGCCTACCTTGCGGTTCAAGAGGCGCTGATCTCCGGCCTCGATCGCAGACCAAAGCTAGAGGGGCTAGCCTGGGCTGCGATTTCCATAGCTTGCCTAGGCTCCGTCCTGGCGAGCAAGATCCCCGGCAACCTAGGCCCTTTACCGACAGGCACGCTGCTTGAGGCCATGGCCCGAAACGACGATCGCAGTCGCGAGGCCTACGGCGCAGAATGGAGCGGGCGCATTGCGGTGACGCGCGACATCCGCCGGGCCGAGCGCCTGCGTGCAGTCGGACTCTTCTTTCGCCACAGCGAGGGCATTGCTCCAGACGCTGTCATTTTGACCCCATGGCCAGGCGCCATCGGCTACCTCTCCCAGCGCCGCGTTGTCGACCTGCTCGGACGCACGGAAGCGCTACCAGGGCTTGACAGAGTCGCGCCTAGAACAGGCCGCGTTCGCGCGGACACGGTGGCTGCGCTCAAGCTGCGCCCCGACTTTATCGTGCCGCTGATCGAGGATCGCGTCCACTCTCCAACCCAGGCGGAATTCATCCAGGTTTGGCTAGAGCGCTACGACACGATTGGTCCAACCGAACAGCGCAAGCTCGAGCTGCTCGAGGCCCTCGCTGACTACGAGTTGGTCGCCGTACCGATCCCCGCCCGACAGGCGGAACGCGGCGCTCCCTCCGACGTGCCCGCTTTCCTACTGCGCCGGCGCGACCTCGGCCTTGCACCTACGCTCACCATAAAGACGGGCGTGGTCCGCGAGAACCGCTTCACCGTATCCCTCTCGCACTCCAGCCATTTGCAGATCGCTGAACTCGAGGTGCGCATCGATGCGCCCAACGGCTCGGTCTGGTACCTGCGTCCCGACGGGGTCTTCGTGCGGGACGAAGCGGTTCGCGCTCGAACGGATGCGCTTGTCTTCCCGACCGGAGACCGCAAGGTCGAGCTCATCTACGCCCAGCTCGGGCTGCAACTCTCCAAGGCCGGCGTCCCCAAGCAGGGACTGCGAATGACTGCGCGTCTGCTCAACCCATTCGCTGACGAGACGGACGAATTTTCCGTGGCTTGCGAGCCCGTAGTAGCCGACTTCTAGAGCGCTGCCTAGGCACACTCTGACGGATCCGATTCCACCCTGTCGCGATCCCCTTCGAAGGCCACCGATATGCTCGCCACATCGTCATAGGCTTTCGACCGCACGAGCCACGAGAGGAGCCTGTTCACCCGAACTGCCCCCTGAACCTTGATCGTAATCTCGTACTCTCCCTGCTCCGCGCCTTCCCTGTCAAAGTCGCGAGTCCCACCCTGCCTAGTGTTTGATTGAGAAGTCATAGGCCCCTATTTTGGGGGCAAATCCCGCCCGAGACACGTCTTTCCCCGGGGAAGATTTACGATTTCCCATTTGCGGGGCGTGGATACGGAGTCAGGGCAAAAACCAACGAAACGAGGCGGGGACCAGATCACTGGTCCCCGCCTCGTTTCCTAAGCACCCGGCAGCCTTCCTAGGCGATACCGTGGCGCTTGAGTTTGCGGTAGAGCGTGCTCTTGCCGACGCTCAAGAGCTTGGCGGCGGCGAGCTTGTCCCCACCGACTTCCTCCAGAGCGCGCTCTAGGGCCATCTTCTCGTAGCCATCCAAGCTCACGGGCTCGGCGATACCAGGGCTGCCACCACAGCCATCCGTAGTCTCGGCTCTGGGAGCTGGGGTTATTTCGACTTGATCCAACAATCCGCCCGCCAAGTGCCTCCCTGAAGGGACGTAGGCTCCACCTCGCTCGCGCATGGCTTCTGGCAGAGAGTTCAGGCCGGACTCGTCCCCAAGAGCTGCAGCACAGAGCACCTCTACGCAGGCCTCGAGCTCGCGGACGTTTTGGGGCCACGTGTGAGCTTCCAAGGACGACAGGTCGGTCTCGTTGAGCTGCACAGACCCGCCGGAGATGTTGTGAGCAAACTCTTGGGCAAGGCTCGCTGCATCTTCGATTCGTTCCCTAAGCGGGGTGATCTCGATCCGGTTCTGCGTGAAGAGTCCAAGGAAATCCGTAGAGATCGTGCGGGTCTCCTTGAGGGTGTCGAGGTTCTCGCGGGTAGAGACAATCAGACGAACCTGGACGCGTCTGCTCTTCCCGCTGTCCATGGGGCTGAGCTCGCCGCGCTCTGCCAAATGCACGAGCCGCTTCTGCACATCCAGGGGCAGGTGCTCGAAGCCCGAGATAAAGAGAGTGCCTAGATCGGCGGCTTCCACGAAACCGATGCCATCCTTGGTGCCAAAGAGCTCGGCTCCCATAGAATCTGGATCGAGCGACGTCGCGTCCACCTGAAGGAACGGTCCGCACCGATCGCCAGCAAAGTGCAGGCAACGCGCGTAGAAGGTCTTGCCAACGCCGACTTCGCCTTGGAACACGACCGGGGCCGTCCCCTTGGCTGCCCGCTCGAGAGCTTCCCGCGCGTTCACGGTTCGGAGGTTCGATCCAAGGATCGCACTGGGCCGGAAGACCCGGCGTGCGGCATCGAGCAGGGGCACATCGATTCCCATGCCCATCGAGTTGGCCGTTACGGCCCCGACGCCTTGGCCACCGATGGACTCGTGTAAGGTCACAACCTTCAATCCGCCCAGATCCGAATCCCCACGCGGCATGGTCGGCGCGACGGAGACCAGCAGCGAGCGCTTCACGCGCCCGGCCCGGGCCGACAGGTCCAGACGAAACCCGGACAGGGTCTCGTTACGAGCATCGCGGACAAAGGCCTCGAGACCGCGGGACGGCGCCAAAACGCCCAGGTGCTTACCCTCTAGACCTGCCCCAAATATGTCGCGGGCCCCCCGATCCGCGAACTGCACCAGGCCATCCTGGCCCACGAGCAGCACTCCGAGCGGGCGCTCCGGCCCCCGAGTGTGCCCCGTGTCTTTCGCCCCACCATCCGCGGGCCGGCTGCGCATCTCTTCCTGCAAGCGCCGGTTCTGGCGCTCCAATAGATAGTTCTGCACAGCGAGGTCATCCTTGAGGGACTTGATCCGCAGCATGGCGCGCAGCACATCCTCGAGCAATGTCATGTTGCCCTTTACTAGGAAGGACTCGCAGCCTGCGTTGTAGCCCCGGTGGAGATCCTCGCGGGTCGTGTTCTGCCCGCTGATCAATATCACCGGCACCCCATTGGTCTGTGGCACGGCCTTTAGTCGCCTGCAAACCTCAAACCCGTCCACGCCAGCACCAAGGCCAATGTCCACAAGGAAGAGGTCAAACTCATTGGAGCGCGCTGACGTGAGGCCTTCGGCCCCATTTGCTGCTAGAGTGACCCGGTGACCGAGGTCTTCTAGGCGGCTTTTGAAGAGAACCCTGGTACTAGGTTCGTCGTCGATGACAAGGATGCGTCCCATGATAAGATTTTGGAAAGAGGAAGGGTGTCCGACCTGGGGTGAGGAAGAACGGATGTCCGGTAAGCGATTGGAGAAGAACCTCATAGCTGAAGTTCCCACATATGAAAACGTCTGATTCCGCCTAGCAATGAATGCATCTCCGAGAACAACTAGAGTATTCCCAACAATGGGACAGGCTGCGGCAATTCTAGTTAAACTTGACCTCCCTGGGGAAGCTTTGGCTGCCCGCAAGCTGCTTAATGGCAAGGCCAGCCCCGAGTTGGCCCGGGCCGTGATCGAGCTGAATGCCCTGCGTCAAAGGGCCGTCTCAAAAATGCCTAACTCCGCATCTATGCTCCTAACCCGAAAGGGTTTAGAGCAGGCCACCGATGGCCGGGTCTGCGCCTGGAGAGCCCGCGAGATCGCTCGAATCCTACCGAACCTGCCCGTTCATGACGCAACGGCTGGCATCGGGGCCGAGAGCCTAGCCCTGGCGGCGGTTGGCCTAAAACTCATCAGTTCGGACCTCGATCCCGTCCATGCGGGGTGCTGCGAATTCAATCTCGCGAGCTCGGGCTTCCAAAGTCGTGTCCTAATTGCAGACGCCCGTTTCCCAATTTTGGCCGACTGCACCCTGCTGCTCGATCCCGACCGGCGTGCCAAGGCGGGGAATTCCCAAGGTGGCCAGCAGGGGGGCTTTGCCAGCCGCCTCGACCCCGCCGCCTGGTCTCCGCCCCTTTCGGATGTCGCACGGGTCCTGGCCCGCTCCTCCGCCGGCTGCGTGAAGCTTCCGCCCGGGGTCGATCCCGATGAGATCGAGGCTCTGCTCGACGCCGCCGCCCCCGAACTTCCACGGCGCTTCACCTGGACAGAGTCCGGTGGAGACCTCCGCGAGCTGTGCCTATGGACTGGACAGCTTGCGCCCGACACCGAGCCCCGGCGCCTAGCCGTGCGCATCCTGGGCGGCCCCCTAGGCAGCTACGAGCAGGACATCCGCGTCGAGACACTGGCCGGTGACGCTGGGGGCTCAACGGATGAGCTCGCCATGGATCCGGAGCTGTGCTGCGCGGACGACCTCGAGCTGAAGTGGCTAGTGGAGCCGCGGGCATCGGTCATCCGGGCTGGCCTCATCGGCAGTCTAGCCCGTAGCCTCGCTATGGCCCCGATCGATCCGTTCATGGCGTATCTAGGCTGTACCGAGCGCGACGCTGCGCCGCTCCACCCCCTCGCCAAAACCTACCGCGTCCTGGCGGGAGCGCCCCTGGACAAGAAGCGGGTTCGCAGCATGCTAAGGGCCCACGATATCGGACGGCTCACGGTCAAGAAGCGCGGGCACAAGGCTTCGGCGGACGAGCTAGCCAAGCGCTTTGGGGGGCCTGGGAGGCGGCTCGGAACCCTCGTGGTGGCAAGGATTGGAAGGTCTCACCGGGCCTTTCTTGTGGAACCTGTCCCGGAAATCGGCTGACCCTGCGAGCGGGGTGAGCCCGGACAAATCGTGGCTCAGGGGGTCAATAGCGGTGAATTGGTGGGCGATGAGGGATTTGAACCCCCGACCTCTTCCGTGTAAAGGAAGCACTCTGACCAACTGAGTTAATCGCCCTGACCCCACAAGTGGACTAGTAGGGTATCCTTTCCCGCCCTGAACGCCAGAACAAGGCCCAGGAACGCCCAAAAGCCGTCTCACATTTAGTCCCGAGGCGGCCATTTTTACATCACCCCCAGCTCAATAATCCCATGCGTATCGCTGTCGTCGGCACTGGATATGTCGGCCTTGTCGCAGGCACCTGCTTCGCTGAAAGCGGAAACACGGTCACCTGTATCGACATCGACGAGAAGAAGATCGAGAACCTGAAAAATGGCATTCTCCCGATCTACGAACCCGGCCTCGAAGAGTTGCTCAAACGCAACGTCAACGATGGTCGCCTTCACTTCACAACGAACTACAAGGACTGCATTAGCACCGCTCAAGTGGTCTTCATCGCGGTGGGTACGCCCCCCGGTGAAGACGGCAGCGCGGACTTGCAGTACGTCGTGGCCGCGGCCGAGACGATTGCTCTCCATATGGAGCAGTACACCGTTGTCGTGGATAAGTCCACGGTGCCCGTTGGAACCGCCGACATCGTGCATGCCGCGATGAAGGCCAAGACCGAGGTCGAGTTCGACGTGGTCTCTAACCCCGAGTTCCTTAAGGAGGGCGCCGCTATCGACGACTTCCTCAAGCCGGACCGCGTGGTGATTGGCTCCGCAACCGAACGTGCCGCAGGCATCATGGACGAGCTCTACGCACCCTTCGTGCGCACGGGCAACCCCATCATCCACATGGACATTCGCTCGGCTGAGCTCACGAAGTACGCCGCCAACGCCATGCTGGCGACGCGCATCTCGTTCATGAACGAGATCTCGAACATCTGCATGAAGGTTGGCGCCAACGTGGACCAGGTCCGCAAGGGCATCGGCTCCGACAGCCGGATCGGTTCGAAGTTCCTGTTTGCGGGACTAGGCTATGGTGGCTCGTGCTTCCCGAAGGACGTCAAGGCCGTCGTGCAGACCGCTGCTAAGGCAAATTATGACTTCCGCATCCTGCAGGCCGTCGAAGAGGTCAACGAGACCCAGAAGCGCCTGCTCTTCGACATGGTCGTGGACCACTTCGAGGGTGACCTCAAGGGCAAGCACTTTGCCATCTGGGGACTCTCCTTCAAGCCCAACACCGACGACATGCGCGAAGCGCCCGCGGTGGTTGTAATCAACCACCTGTTGGACGCCGGCGCAACGGTCACAGCCTTCGACCCCGAAGCGATCGAAGAGTGCAAGCACCTGCACCTTGGCGACAAAATTAAGTACTCGGTCAATCCGATGGAAGCCCTCGACGGCACCGACGCTCTGATCCTTGTGACGGAGTGGAACGAGTTCCGCCGCCCGGACTTCGACGAGGTCAAGAGTCGTATGAATGGCGACGTCATCTTTGACGGCCGCAACATCTACTCTCGCAAGACCCTCAACGCCCTCGGCTTCAAGTACTACGGCATCGGTACCTAATTCCCGCCAAAGCCGCGAATTCAAGCGCTGCCCGCCGAATGAGACCATTCGGCGGGCAGCGCTTTTTCGTGGCAAGTTCGCTGAGACAGGCTACGAAAAAATCGAGCGAGCCACTTCCGAGGAAGGGACCCGCTCGACTTTGATGTCTATCCGGTGCACTCTCCGCACTTTGCATGGACCAAAACGATTGGTCCGGAAACGCTCCGCGCCGGAAACTGCCCTACAAGCAGGCGGGATTTCTGCAGGCATGTCAAGCAAGCAATTCCCATGTTTTTTTCGCGTCGGTACCGCGCACAAAAATGACGAGCACATGGCTCGCCATTTTTGCGCCGTCACAGCGCTAGTGTGTGCGTAACTTTTAGCCCTAGACGAGCCCCTGATCGAGCATCGAATCGGCGACTTTCTTGAAGCCCGCGATGTTCGCACCGTTCACGTAGTTGCCCGGTGTTCCGTACTCGTCACTCGCGTCGCGACAGGCCCCATGAATGTTGATCATGATGTCGTGTAAACGCTTGTCGACCTCTTCCCTAGTCCATCCAATGCGCATGGAGTTCTGGCTCATCTCTAGGCCACTCACCGCAACTCCGCCGGCGTTCGCAGCCTTGCTCGGACCGTAGAGCACATCCGCGTTGATGAAGATGTCTGCCGCGTCTGGAACCGAGGGCATGTTCGCGCCTTCGGCCACAAGGCTGACCTTGTTCTTCATCAGGTTCGCCGCATCCTTGGCGTTGATCTCGTTCTGGGTCGCACAGGGGAATGCGCAGTCCACATCGATGTCCCACAGCGGGTTGAAGCCGCGGGATGCGTCGGACTCGACAAAGCTAGCCCCCTTGAACTGATCGGTGTACTCCGAGATACGGCCACGGCGACCGTTCTTGAGGTCCATCACCCACGCGAGCTTCTCCGCATCGATTCCGGCGGGGTCGTGGATCATGCCGCCAGAGTCCGAGAGGGTGACCACCTTGCCCCCAAGCTCGTTGATCTTCTCGGTGGTGTACTGGGCCACGTTGCCCGAACCCGAAACCGCGCATAGCTTGCCCTCGAGGCTGTCCCCCTTGGTGCCGAGCATCTCCGCCGCAAAGTACACGGTGCCATAGCCCGTGGCCTCGGGGCGAATCAAGCTGCCGCCCCAGGCGAGCCCCTTACCCGTGAGCACGCCCGAGAACTCATTGCGCAGGCGCTTGTACTGGCCAAACATGTAGCCGATCTCCCTGCCACCGACTCCGATGTCGCCTGCGGGGACATCGGTGTTTGGACCGATGTGCCTTTGGAGCTCGGTCATGAAGCTCTGACAGAAGCGCATGACTTCGTTGTCGCTGCGACCCTTCGGGTTGAAGTCCGATCCGCCCTTACCCCCGCCCAGCGGTAGGGTCGTGAGGCTGTTCTTGAAGATCTGCTCGAAGCCGAGGAACTTCAGGATCGACAAGTTCACACTGGGGTGGAAGCGCAGACCACCTTTGTAGGGGCCAATGGCCGAGTTGAATTCCACCCGGAAGCCCTTCTGTACGTGGATCTCGTTCTGGTCGTCCTGCCACGGGACCCGAAACATGATCGTCCGCTCGGGCTCGACCATGCGCTCAAGGATCTTGGCGGCGCGGTACTCTGGGTGCCGCTCTAGCACAGGGCCGAGAGATGTGGCTACCTCGTGGACGGCCTGGTGAAACTCCGGCTCACCTGCGTTGTTGGCTTGGACTTGGGCAAGGAACTCGTCGATGAACTGCGGCATGGCTTGGAAGTTTGGGTGGATGAAACAACACGAAGTGGACGCAAACCGTAGCCTTCTCCTCACTAGCTCAAAGCACTAGACCGGATATTTACTGCCACTCGAACACCAAGCATCCCTAGATCAATGAACATCACCCTCTACACCACGTCCACCTGCCCCCACTGTGCCCGCGCCAAGACCCTGCTTGACAGTAAAGGGCTTCCCTACGAGGAGCACGTCATGGACGACGCCCCGAGGGATCTCGACGCGGCCAAGGCTAAGTGGAATCACTCCACGGTCCCGATCGTGATCATCGACGGGGTGCTCATCGGTGGTGGCTCCGAACTGGCCGCCTACGATCAAGCGGGCAAGCTCGCCTAACTAGAGCGGCCCCGCCCTAAGCGCAGATCGCTCCCATGAGCGCAAGTAGCGAGCCCCGCAATCTCTGTGGGGCTCGCTACTTCTTGCCCTGCATCTGCTGCCTAGCAGAACCCTCTCCCCCTGGTCGAGGCGAGCCTCGCCGCATCGGAATCCGGCCAGGGCACGCTCTCTTTCCGCGGGCAACTGCGATTGTCCCGGAAATGAAAAGGGTGCCCGAGCGAAGAAGTGCCTAGCCCGGGGCCCGCCTCCCCCCTGATCTCCCAGTTTGAGACCCGCGCTGCCATGGCTCTCCAATGGAGCCAATCGCTCCCCGAACAACTTCAACCTCACGGGCCCTGGCTTCCCACGGCCCCGTCGAACTCCCCGGATTCCCAATGAAAGTAACCTCACTTGTCTTGAGCGCCGCCACCATGGCAAGCCTCTGCCTCCCCCTCTCTGCCCAGGAGACGGGCCGCACCATCCCCGCTGATCTGCGTGGGTTGCTGCCGAATGACGCTTCCGCCATGGTGCTGATCTCGCCCATGGCTGAGATCGAGACTTCGATCCAAGAGCTGCTCCAGATCGCCATGCCCGATCTGGCCCCCATGGCCAGCCTCGATATGGTCTTTTCCCAGCTCGAGGCTGAACTCGAGATGGACATGAGCCTGCTCGACCGCACCAAGCCGATCGGCTTCGCCCTTGGCCCCATCGACCTCATTGGCGGCACTGAGCCGACCGTGTACTTGATGATTCCGAGTAGCGATCCGGCCGCCCTTCTGGCCAGCCTACCGGGCCCCGTGCCCGCCTCGGCCACGCGTATCCTCGGCGGCTACCTTGGCGCCACTAAGGACGCCTATCCCCTGGAGATCGGTATCTCGTCGCTGCCCAGCCTGCTGCCCGAAGGCATGATCGCCGGCGTCTTCAACGCCCGCCCTTTGGTCGAGGCCTTCGGCCCCATGGCCGGCTTCATGACCGGCATGGGTGTCGCCCAGGCGCGCACTATGATCAACGCTGACCCGAGCACCCCACCCGCCCTGATGGAGATGATCAACGGCATCCTCGACGTCACGCCGTCCACCGTGACGGAAGTGCTCGACTCCCTCACCGCGTTGCAGATGTCCGTGGACCTGAACGGATCGGTCCTCGACGTCACCTCGGACCTGCTGCTCCAGGACGGCAGCCTGCTGTCCTCGATGGCCGCGAGCGAAGGTGCGACCTTCGGTGAGCTCTCTCACCTGATCGACCTCGACGCGCCCGCCAGCTTCGGCTACGGCGCAGACCTCGGTGGAATGGCTCGCTGGATTCGCCCCTACGTGGATCAGATCCTAGGCGCCATTGAGATTACAGACGAGATCGAGGCCGAAGCCGACGCGGGTCCCTTCAGCTCACCCCGTAAGGCCCTAGCTGTGGTCCGTGCGGCCTCGGACAGCGGACTCGCCGCCCTCTCGAACTTCGGCAGTGGCATGGTGAGCTCGATGAACATGGTGGACGGCAAGCCGACCTCGACCCTCTGGATGCACGGTGTCAACGGCGACACCCTGGCCTCGAACTTGGGCCTGTTCTTTCAGACCGAGCTGGCCGGCGTAGTCGGACTGCAAATGACCACTACTAAGCTTGGGGAGGGCACCACGGAGTGCTCGGTCACCCTGAACGCGGACACCTTGGCCGCGAACTTCGACATGAGCGCCGACGAGGCTCTCCAGATCAAGTCGGGCTTCTCCGAGGCCTTCGGTGGCGCGATCAAGATGTCCCTAACCAGCGTCGGCACGGACACGCTGGTGCTCTACAACGGCACCAAGGACGACCTGAAGGGCGCCCTCATGGCGGCCACTAACGCCAAGCGCGGCACGAAGCAGGACGTGAGGCACCTCAACGAAGTCCTCAGTGGTGCGAGCCCTTTCGAGTTCATGCGCGTTGACCTTGGTGCCATGGCCCGGATTGCGCTCCCGCTCATCGAGCAGTTCGATGGTCCCACGGGAATGCCCGTAGGGATGCTGGACGGCATCTCGATTCCGATGACCACCCACAGCGGCCTGACGGCTAAGAAGTGGATGGGCGGCATGAGCATCGACCTGAAGGACGTGGGCAAGCTCGCCATGATGGCTATCGTTGCCGGTCCTTTTGAGAATGCCCCGGCCGAAGAGGAGCCCGTGCTTAGGGACGCCGAATAGAGCCGATCAGGTTCGATCCGACCGACTGAGCGCCGGCCCGCGGGACATCCCGTGGGCTGGCGCTTGCAATTTATGCCCCGAGTCCAGTTTCGGGCTATACTTGCCGGTTCCACCCCCTCTTCTGCGCCAAAATCCTACCTATGGTTTTCTCGCCAACTTTGCTGGCTATCGACATCCTGGACACATCCAACATTGGAAGCGGTCCACTTGTCGAAACCCTCCTGAATCTTGCCCTGACCCTGATCCTCGGTCAGGTCCTAGCGTTCCACTACATTCGCTTTGCGAAGGTGCTGTCGAACAAGCGCAAGTTTGCACCCACCCTGATCGTGCTAGCTGCCACGACGATGATGGTGATCACTGTCGTGCAACAGTCCCTGGCCCTGTCCTTAGGACTGGTTGGCGCCCTCTCCATCATCCGCTTCCGCACGCCGATCAAGGAGCCCGAGGAGCTGACGTACCTCTTTCTTGCGGTCGCCATTGGCCTCGGCATGGGTGCGAACGAACGCGCTGCCACCGCAGCCATGGTCCTGATCGTGCTCGCCTACATGGCCATCATCAGCGGCGGCCGAGGGACCTCCATCGGCGCGCGGACCCTGCTGCACATTGGCGCCGACCTCGATGGCAAGGATCGCGCCACGGCCCTCGATTTGCTCATGGAGACCATCCAGCCCCACGCCACCGAAGTGGACCTGCGTCGCGTCGACATGCAAGAGGACGCCTTCGACGCCTCCCTGGTGATTGACGTCAAGGACAACGCCTCGATCGGCATCTTGTTGGACGCCGTGCAAGGAGCCTTCCCCGCCGCGACCATCAGCGTCGTCGAAGCCGACGGACTCGACTAGGCAAACCGCGCCATGTCCCCCGCCCTGCGCTATGAAGTGAAGATGGTCGCCCAAGCGGCGTTCTATCCGAAGCTACGCATGTTCATGCGCATCGATCAGAGCGCCATGCGGGTGCTCTATCCCCCACGCCGGATCCAGAGCGTCTACTTCGACACTTGGCAGAACCAAGCCCTCGAGGAGAACCTCGCCGGCATCAGCCACAGGGAGAAGGTTCGCCTGCGCTGGTATGGGGAGCAGACGCGCGGCGTGCACGGAACCCTCGAACGCAAGGTGCGCGAGAACATGCTCGGCTGGAAGGGGCTGCTGGACATCCCCGTGGACCTTGATGTGGAGGGCGTCAACCGGCGCGACTTCGCCAAGTCCCTACGGCCCTACTTGACGGAGAAGTGGCAGGACGTGCTCAACAAGAACCTACTGCCCGTTCAATGGATCGCCTACGACCGCGAGTACTACGCCACAGACGCCGGGACGGGCCCGATTCGGATCACGATCGACCGCCAACTCCGCACCTGTGACCAGCGCATGCGCCGGCGCCTCTCGGCGCGCTTCCCGTCCCCCACGCCGGACGTAATGATCGTCGAGGCCAAGTGCGCCGAAGCCGACTACGACGAGCTCAAGAAGGTCATGTCACGCTTCCCAATGCAGATCGACCGCTGCTCCAAGTTCGTCTACGCATCGAGCCCGAACGACGGCGCGATCTCATCCTACATCCCGCTATGAGCTCAAGCTCTCTCTCTTGCCCAAGCCCTGTGTGTAAATGAAGCTCCCTCTTTCCCCCGCACTAAAGTCCGGCAAGTCAACGGGGCTCAAGATCCTTGTGGTTGGCGTGCTGATCGGCTTCCTGGTTAAGGACCTCATTCTGGCCGGTCTCGACGCAGCTCGACCGATTGCTAGAGATGCGCTAGCCCCGACTCAGCTCGAAGCCTACCTGCAGCCGAATACGAATCCGGACGCGGGCGAAAGTGCATCAGAATCGAACGGCCTGGAGACGCTCAACATACAGGTGGACAGCGCCGCCGCGATGACCCTCCAAACCGTAAGGGAAGACGCCCTCAACCGAGGCGTCATCATCCAAACGGACGAGGACACCGTAAAGGGAACCGTCGCCTTGGGCAGCGCGAGTAGCAGGGCCGACATTCGCATCAAAGGAGACTGGACAGACCACGTCGACACGATGAAGTGGTCACTGCGAATCAAGCTCAAGGACTCGAAAATCAACGGCATGGCTGTGTTCTCGGTTCAGCACCCAAAGACCCGTGGGATGCTCTGGGAATGGCTCGCCCTTGCCGCTGCCCGCCGTGAGGGTCTACTCGCTCCACGGTCGACGTTTGTCAACGTGAACCTCAACGGTAACGCGATGGGGATCTACTACATGGAGGAGCACTTCAGCAAAGAGTTGTTGGAGTCTCAGGGAAGGCGAGAGGGCCCCATCCTCCTTTGGGACGAGAGCACGCGATGGTCGTCGTTGCTTCAAGCCCACAATGTTGGCACCAAGGGGATTACACTTCCCGTTCCGCGCAGCGCGGGTCGAGTGTGGGGTTCAGCACCCGCCGAGGTCCGCGCCTATGGAGAGGGTCGCCTGAGCTCAATTGAGTCCCTAAGCCGCTCCCTCTATAGCGGTGTGGAACAGATG
>JBLHWM010000047.1:0-14739 GCA_047629095.1 Planctomycetota bacterium
CACAACATGCTTCTCGCCGACACCAAGTTTGAATTCGGCCTTTTGAATGGCGAGGTGATCCTGATCGACGAGGCGCTAACCCCGGACTCGTCCCGCTTTTGGCCGGCCGACAAGTACGCCGTGGGCCAGAACCAACCCAGCCTCGATAAGCAGATCCTTAGGGATTGGCTCGAGACCTTGGATTGGAACAAGGAGGCTCCCGGCCCGCAGATTGATGCGGCCATCTCCGCCCAGCTGGCCTCCAGCTACGCCGAAATCTGCCAGACCCTGACGGGCTCCCTACCCTTGGGAATCGCCACCGCACAGCCCGAAAACGCCTAATCCCCCCAGCTCAATGACCTCTCCCAAAGTTTCTATCCTGATGGGCTCGGACTCTGATGCCGACCGCCTTCAGCCCTGCTTCGACAACCTGACCAAGTTTGGTATTCCCTTCGAAGCCAGGGTGCGCTCGGCCCACCGAACACCCGCAGCCCTAGTGACCTACCTCGCTGAGGCCGAGGCGGCTGGCGTCCAGGTCTTCCTGTGCGCCGCCGGTAGCGCGGCCCACCTGGCCGGCGTCGTTGCGGCCCACACCCTGAAGCCGGTCATGGGTATTCCTATGGATAACGCTCCCCTGGGTGGTTTGGACGCTTTGCTCGCGACGGTGCAGATGCCTAGCGGCATTCCAGTGGCCACCGTGGCTGTCGGCGGAGGCGGTCCTGCGAACGCAGCTCTCTTCGCCGTTCGCATCCTCGCCCTGCACGACACGAAACTTGCCGCACGTTTGGTCGAGTTCCGGCAGGAAATGGCCGACAAAGTAGAGGCCAAAGACGCAGCACTCCAAGCGCGTCTCGCTTAATCACCCCCAGCCCTTAGTTATGAACGTTAGCACCCTCTCTTGGATCGATGGCGACAATCAAAACGGCTTCTGCCGCATGGTCGAGCAGACACTTCTGCCCGCCGAGTTTGTCGAGATCGATGTGAAGACCGTCCCCGATATGGTCGATGCGATCTGGCGCCTTGCTGTTCGCGGAGCACCGGCCATCGGTGTCGCCGCCGGCTATGGAATGCTGCTTGGCGTCCAGACCGAAGGCGGCCGCGATCGCGACGACTTGATGGCCCATATTCAGACCACGTCCGAGACCCTAGCGAAAGCTAGGCCAACGGCGGTGAACCTGTTTTGG
Source organism: Planctomycetota bacterium (assembly GCA_047629095.1). Lineage (GTDB taxonomy): Bacteria > Planctomycetota > UBA1135 > UBA1135 > CALBMX01. The sequence goes on from JBLHWM010000047.1 coordinate 1,164, forward strand.
GCCCTTGATCGCATGGTTCGCCGTGCGAAGGTCGACTTCGAGGCCGGCGCGGATAGTGCGGCCCTCGTGGCGGGCCTCTTCGAGGAAGCCAAGTCGATCCATACAGAGGACGCCGCCCAGTGCCGCCGCATGGGCGAGCTTGGCGCGGACCTCATCAAGGATGGCATGACCCTGCTCACCCACTGCAACGCTGGCGCACTTGCGACCGGTGGCATGGGCACGGCCCTCGCGCCGATGTATGTGGCCCACGAGCAGGGCAAGAAGATCGCGGTCTTCGCCGATGAGACACGTCCCCTACTACAGGGCGCGCGCCTTACGACTTGGGAGCTGATGCAGGCTGGCATTGACGTCACCTTGATTACGGACAACATGACCGCCCGGGTCATGATGGAAGGCAAGGTCGACGCGGTCATCGTTGGCTCCGACCGCATTGCTCGCAACGGCGATGTCTGCAACAAGATTGGCACCTACGGTGTCGCCGTCTTGGCCAAGTACCACAACATCCCCTTCTATGTCGTGGCGCCAAGGTCGACCATCGACACGGCTGTCGTCACCGGAGCGGACATCCCGATCGAGGAGCGTCCCGCCGAGGAGATCACCGAGGGCTACGGAAAGCGCACAGCACCCGAAGGCACCAAGGTCTACGCGCCCGCATTCGATGTGACTCCCGCCGAGCTGGTCACCGCAATCGTCACCGAGGCCGGGATCATTGAATCGCCGACCACGGAGAAGGTTCTTGAGATGATGGCAAGGCCCTAGAGCCCACGCCATCTTCCCGCCGGACGATGGTGTTAAACTCGAGTCCGCAATGCGCTGGCTTGGAAACGTGGAGCAGAGCTCGGGAATCCCACCAGATTCCCGTGCTCTGTTTCAGATTTAGGCCTAGTGGGGTCGATGGTTTGGGAAGTCAGTCGTCCCCCTACTGCCAAGCTCAAGATCCCCATGTCCGTCAATAAGAACATCCCCTCCGATCCCGATTCTTCCAAGCCAAAGAAGAAGGCCCCAGCTCGTCGATCAAGTCCGCCCCGCGCCGACCAACTCAGTGAAGAGGCCATCGAGTTTTTGACCGCCCTCGACCTGTACAAGCGCCAGAACATGCTCTCCTTCCTGCGCTTCGAGGAGATCTTCCCGGTACTTGAAGTCTTGGGCTACACCTTCGAAGGTGATCGCAAGATGCTCGCCGAGACCTTCGAGCAGGCGTTGACCCATCTCCGCGAGGAGTCCGGCAGGCTCTTCCCCAGTTGGAGTGAAGTCTTCGATGCGACGTTGGAAATGGGCTGGCAGCGAAGTTGATTTGAAGATCGCTTAGGACCCAGGGCTCCCCGGCAAAGGCCGAGGAGCCCTGGTTTCGTTTAATCACCCCATCCGAGAGTCTCACGGCGCAAGGACCCTGGAGCCGATGCTCTCTTGCCATTGGTATTCTTCGCTCTCGTTGTGTAGCCTCCTCGGTGAGATTCCCTTCCGATCTACACTACGAATAGGCCTCCTATGCAACGAATAACGCTTGTCATGTCGCTCTTCGGTTTTGCCGCCCTCAGCGCATGTACCGATAACGAGCTCAACACTGTCGAAGAGTCGACCGCCGTCACGCTGGTCTACTCCCCAGCGACTGGTGATGTCCCGCTTCCTAACGATGTGCTCTTCAAAGACACAGTAGACGCCACTCTTAATTTTCCGGCTGCGTCAGATCCTGCACAACAGCCGCTGTTCGATGCGCTCAACAGCCTTGACGGCTGGAGCACGACTGCTCCCATGTCGTTCCACTTCGAGGACACCATTGATGGTGCGACCGCTATCGCTGGCGATACGATCCGTGTCTTTGAAGTGACGACTGCGGTCAACCCGAGCACGGGCCTCTCGATTGGTACGCCTGTTGTGGACGTCGTGGCCGAGCTCGTCTCGCCTACTCAGTATGTCGTTTCCCAAGTGGGCGCCGGCGACTTTGCGATCATTCCCACGCAACCACTGAAGTCCGCCACGGCCTATATGGTGGTGGTGACGAACGGTGTCTTGGATGGCTTTGGTGACGCGACCACGTTCGGTGACGAGTACGGCTTGGCGAAGGTTAGCATCGCGACCAACCCCTATCCGGCGGATCACCCTCTTGTTGGTCTCCAGCTACTCGTCAATGCGATGGAGAACATCGTGGGCACGGATGCCGATGTGGCGCCGGCGATTGCGGGCGCTGACATTACCGCCAGCTTCGCCTTCACAACCCAGGACATCTCCACGGTGCTCAGCACGTCGCGCACGGTTGCTCTCGGAAACGAGGCTGCTGTACTCGCCGCCATTGGCGCCCAGTTCCCAGGTCACCCCGCTGGCACGGACCTACCTCTCAACACGGTCCCGTCCGCAACGACCAACACGACCTCTTTCAGTCCAAGCATTGGCGGCTTCGGTGACCTGTTTACCGGTGAGCTCACCCTGCCTTATTACCTGACGGCTGCCGCCAACGCTACAGCCACTACGGTCTCCACCGACACCGCCCCGTTGACGGAGTTCTGGCACGCCCGCTACACCTTCCCTTTCGGAGTCGACACCGAGGCGAACATTAGCCGCTACAACTCCCTTCCGCTCCAGAGCGGGCCGGAGTCGATCCCGATGCTGATCTCCATGCCTGACCCCATAGCAACTGGCAACGCCAAGCCGGCGGGGGGCTGGCCTGTCGTGATCTTCCAGCACGGAATCACTTCGAACCGATCCTCGGTTCTAGCAATCGCTGACCGCCTTGCCTTAGAGGGCTACGCAGTCGTCGCTATCGACCTTCCTCTCCATGGAATCTCGGACCTTGCATCGGATCCCCTAGGCGGGGCTCTCTTCGCCGAATACGACGAGGGAGCCACGGTTCGCGAGCGGACCTTCGGGCTCGACCTAGTGACCCAGAACGCCCAAGGTGACGTCACGGCTGCCGCTCCGGACGGCACGGCGGACACCTCCGGCGCGCACTTCATCAACCTATCCAGCCTGCGCACCCAGCGGGACAACTTGCGTCAAGGGGCAGCAGACCTCTTTGCGTTGTCCGCAGTGCTTGCGGCTGGCCTTGATGTGGATGGAGGCGGTGTCGATCTTGACCCGGCCAATGTGCACTTCCTCGGCATGTCCCTCGGTGCAATCGTAGGAACGTCCTACTCGAGCCTCGAGACGACCCTGCTGACCACGACCTTGAATGTACCCGGTGGCGGAATCCCCCGCATGCTAGAGGCTTCCGTTGCCTTTGGTCCCACGGTGATTGGTGGCCTAGCAGCCGCTGGCATCGCGCAGGGCACGCCTGAGTTCGACCAGTTCATGTTCGCCGCTCAAACGGCTATCGATACGGGTGATCCGGTCAACTACTGCCAGGCCCTAGCCGCAAATGCGCTCGCTATGACAGGCCCTCCGATCCTTCTCCAGGAGGTCGTCGGTGACGGCACGATTGATGATCTGCTAGGCCTTCCGGATCAGGTGATTCCCAACTCAGTCGCCACGGCTCCCCTCTCGGGCACCGAGCCCATGATCGCTCTGCTAGGGTTGATTAATGTGGACACGGCCTTTGAACTCACTCCGATTGGAGGGGTCGTGCGCTTTTCCCAGGGCGCCCACTCCAGCCTGCTCACAGCTACTCCCGACGTTGATGGCGATGGAGTCTCCGAAGTGGACGGCTCCCTGACTGCCGCGAATGCAGAGATGCAACAGGAGTTTGTGGACTGGATCAACAACATGGGCACTCAAGTAGACGTCACCGACGACAGTGTCATTCAATAAGGCCTAACCGCGAAATCAAAATGCATATGAAGCAAATCAAATCACGCGGCTTGGCCCTTGGCTCAATGACCGCTCTCCTCTCCCTTGGCGCATGCCAGACCCCCACCCTTGAGCACCCCGCCTGGTCCCAGATCGGAAAGGGCTCATACACCGTTGGCACCTCGTCTGGTTGGGCCTTCTACTCCGCAGACATGAGTGCGGCCGGAAAGACCGGCGTCCTTGCTGGCGATACGGGCACGGACACTGTCGGCCTGACTCCGCGTTATGGCGGCGCTCTCAAGGCTCAGTATTTTCTGACGGACAATTTCTCCCTCGGCGGCATCGTCGAGTTGCGTTCCTTTGAACCCGAAACGGCAAGCCCCCTTTCCGCGGAGCTTGAAGCTGACCCGTTCGATACGATCCACTGGATCGGGACGAGCCGTTACTTCTTCGAGCCCTACGGCAAGGACAACCGCTGGAAGCCTTTCATCGGCGTGGATTATTCCTACATCGACGAGATCGACTTCGGAAACGTGACGGTGAAATACCCGGCACCCTTCCCCTCAGAGGAAGTGAACATCGTCGGCGAGTCCTACACCACGATCGCCCTTGTGGCGGGTACGTCGTTCCTTTGGCACGACAACATCTCGGTGGACATGGGCGCCTTTTACGAGTGGACGGATAGGGCGAGTGAAGTCACGCTGACCTTCCCGAACCTTGGTGGTGCAACCGCCGATGTGGTGACCGAGCCCGAGGGCTTGATCTTCTTCATGGGCGCGACGATGTACTTCTAAGCGCGGCCCCCGGGTGCCACTACGCCCAGGCCAGCACAGTCAATCGGCCGTGCAACCCACCGGGGTTGTGCGGCCGATTGCGTTAGTCCGAGATGCAGGCTGCCCAGCCTCGTCGCAGCTCGTCGGCATCGAACCCCTGGCCAATCAGCACCAGGTTCGATTCAGCAGGAGCTGTGCCCTCTCCGGGCCCAACTTCGAGCCACTGGTAGACGGCCTGTACCACGACGGGTGCGGGCTGATCCAGGCAGCGGAGCACGCCCTTCATTCGCAGGATCTCAGTACCCGAGCGGTTGGCAAGGAAGCGCAACCACATCTTGAGCTTATGGATGTCCATAGGAGCATCCGACTTCAGAGCTAAGGTGGCGACTCCAGTTGCATGGCTGTGGTCACTGGAGGCGGCGCCTAGTAGGTCTAAACGCTCGAGGCTGAAGAGCTCGGTGAGAGCCACGTCGGCGCGGGTCGTCTCGAGCAGAGGCGCTGCGCCGTTCACATCCCGCAGTGCCCCACGAACGGCATCGATCTGCCCGTCTTCCAGGCAGTCAAGATGGTTGATTACCAAGAGATCGGCATAGCCAACTTGGCTGTGGGCCTCCGGGAAACCAACGAGCTGCTCTTGGATCTTGGCAGCGTGCACCAAGGTGATCACGCCGTCGAGGAAGAGCCGCTCGGCGAGCTTGCCATCCACCTCTAGGGTCTGGGCAATCGGACCCGGGGAAGCGAGACCCGAGGCCTCGATCACAATACGGTCGAACTTCGCACGCCCAAGGATCGAACCGCGTCGGCTGAGCATCTGCGCCAGGGCCTCTTGCAAGTCTCCTCGCACGGTGCAGCAAACGCAGCCGTTCTGGAGTTCGACGAGGTCGTCCTCCGCGGCAACGATCAGCTTGCTGTCGATGCCCACATCACCGAACTCGTTAACAAGCACGGCACACTTCGGCCCGCCCTCGGTGGTGAGGATTCGGTTGAGTAGGGTGGTCTTGCCGCTGCCCAGAAACCCCGCAAGCAGGGTGACGGGCAGCTGCTCTTGGGCGTGAGCCAACTAGCGCGCTGCTGCGGCCTCGCCTTTGTAGAGCGGGTGGCTTGCCGCCATCGCACCGGCTTCGCCGCGAACCCTCTTGGCGATGGTTTCATCCTCAGGCGCGTGGAGCAGATCGGCGATCCAACCCCCCATCAAGCGCATGTCGTCCCCATCAAGGCCACGAGTTGTGATCGCAGCGGTGCCGATGCGCACACCCGATGCTTTCATAGGTGGCTGCTGGTCGTAGGGAATCAGGTTCTTGTTACAGGTCAGGCCAACCGAGTGCAGCAGGTTCTCCGCCACATCGCCGGTCAAGCCCTGGGCGGTCACATCCACCAGCATGAGGTGGTTGTCAGTACCGCCTGAGACCAGGCGCATGCCGCGGCCCACCAGGGTCTCCGCTAGGATGCTTGCGTTCTCCACCACGTTCTTGGCGTAGGTCTTGAAGTCGTCGGTCATGGCTTCGCGGAAGGCGATCGCCTTCGCGGCGATGACGTGCATGAGCGGGCCACCCTGACCGCCGGGGAAGACGGCCGTGTTGATCTTCTTGAGCCACTCGACGTCGTTGCAGACGATCGCGCCACCACGCGGGCCTCGAAGGGTCTTGTGGGTGGTCATCGTCACGACGTCCGCGTAGGGGACGGGGCTCTCGTGAACGCCGCCGGCGACGAGTCCTGCGATGTGTGCCATGTCCACAAGCAACAGTGCGCCAACCTCGTCCGCGATACTGCGGAAGGCCTTGAAGTCAATGCTGCGGGAGTAGGCAGAGGCACCGGCAAGGATCAGCTTCGGCCGTAGTGCCATTGCCTGTTCGCGCACGCGGTCCATGTCTAGGCGACCGGTTTCTTGCTCGACACCGTAGCCGTGGAAGTCGTAGAACTCGCCGGAGAAGTTCTTGGGGTGCCCATGGGAGAGGTGCCCACCATGGTTGAGGTCCATTGCGAGCACCTTGTCCCCAGCATTCAGCAGGGCCATCAAGGCCGCCACATTCGCTTGGGTTCCACTGTGGGGCTGGACGTTGGCTCGGTCCGCTCCGAAGAGCTGCTTGAGGCGATCCCTGGCGATGTCCTCCACCTGATCAACATACTCGCAACCACCGTAATAGCGGCGGTTCGGGTAGCCCTCCGCATATTTGTTGGTGAGACTCGTGCCCATGGCAGCGATGACCTCGGCTGAGGCATTGTTCTCCGAGGCGATCAGCTCAAGCTGCTCCTCTTGGCGGTTAGTCTCAGCGTCGATTGCGCTCCAAATGGCGTCGTCGGTACGTTGGAATTCCATGGTTTTCGGGAGGGGCGGTTCGGGGAGGATGATGGGAGTAAGGCTGGCCGGGTTGGCACAAAGCGAATGCCGGCGCGGAAGCTTTAACTTCCGCGCCGGCATTCTAATGCAGGTTCCGATCGGTTTTCCGATCGGCCTCTGAACTTGGTTCTACTTTTGACCTGGAGCCTTCACAGGAGAGGGAAGGCTGGGCTGCTCAAGGTTGGTGTTTCGCATGGCCTCAAGGAAGAAGTCCCTGTTTTTGGGGCCAGTAGGGCGCTTCACATGGGCGGTGTAAGCATCCTCAATACTTGGCTCCATCCTGTCGCCCTTGAAGACGGAGGGGCGCATGATGGCTTGGCTCCAGATGGTTGAGCCGTCGGCGGCGCGACCGGGTGTCAACGTGCTTGAGAAGTAGATCTCGTCGCCCTTGGCGTCCACCGAAGAGGACACGAGCATTTCTTCACCGAGGTGACCAAAGCGCTTGTTGAGGCCGTTCTTGACCTTCTGGATCTCCTTGGGAGCTTCAGTGCCCCTTAGGTTCATAAGCTGCGTGACCACCTTGTCTTCCTTCGGGGCTTCGGTGACGGTCGGGTTGATAGCGTTGCTAGCGTTGACGTCGTCGTCTTGGAATGTCTTGAAGACGCCAAAACCGAGTGAGAGAGCAACTGCGGCCGTAATGGCCAATTTTTGATTCTTGTGCATGGAGGAGGGTGTTTCCGCTGACTGGATACGGGACTAGTGTTCTACTACGGACGGTACACATCGGTTGTTTGTGCTGATCAATCTGAGGCTCAATGGCTACTTATGTGCCTAAATGTAGTCTCGGACTAGAATTATGTCCACGCTTTTAGCCCTCACCCCCCTTCATGAGCCATTTCTTGAAAGTCCTCCTCCCTCTGTTCTGCCTTGGTTCCGTGTTCCTGATGGGCTGTGGCCCCGAAGAAATGGCCTCCGTGAGGGCGGATCAGCCAGGCCTGGTGGTCATCGTCCAGCCTGATGAGGATCCCGAACGGCCCGGTTACTTCGATTTCGACGTGGTCGAGGATGGCCAGATGCCCGGTCACACGTTTGTGCTTGAGAACCAAGATTCTCGCAATGTGACCATCCAGAAGGTCGACCCCGGTTGCGGTTGCACCGTGGCTCAAATCATGCGCATCGAGAAGGACGGCAGTCGCACTCCCCCCATGGCTAAGCGCCCCCAGGAGCTGCTCATCCTTGAGCCGGGTATGCGCGCAGAGATCGCCCTGCGGGTCGATACGCTGGCCGTCAAGGTCAAGAACACCCACAAGCACTTCATGGTGCGCGTCTCGACGGACGCATTGGAGAACCCGTACTTGACTCTGGAGTGCCACCTTATCGTAGATAAGCCCTGGCAGATTGCTCCACCCAGTTTGAACCTGATGACCGTGCCCCAGGGCGCTGGTGCCACGGGTATGGTCACGATTAAGTCGCTTGGGGAGAAGGGGCTGATGCTCGGTGAAATCCAAGGCATCCCCGAGGGCACCACCGCTGTGATTCGCCGCCAGAGTCAGTTTACAGAGCCTGTATGGACGCTCGAGGCTGGCTTCACGGCGCCGGTCGCCCCGGGCCGCCAGGCTTTTGACGTCTGGATTGACACAGTCCGCCCGGATGGGACGCCGGCCGAACCCTTGCTCGTCAAGGTTGCTGGAACGACGATCGCGGATGTTGGCTTCATGCCTGAGCGCATGATTTTGCGCCCCAACCCGCCTGGAATCGGCATCAAGACTGACAAGGGGCTTGGCAAAACCATCGCCAAGCTGCGGACCTACCTAAGCGGCCACACCTTCAAGGTCGTTGGCTACCAGATCACAGGAGACCAGGCCGAGCACTTGGAGTTTGATGCCCAGCCTGTCCGGCCCAATGCCAAGGGCGCTAGCAAGGAATGGAATCTGAGCCTGATCGCTAAGGACTCCCTGACGGTCGAACAGTTCACGGGTACAATTGAGATCGAACTCGATGACTCGCAATACAAGCTAATGGAGCTGCCCTATGTCGGTCTTGGATTTGTCCAGTAAGCAACTGATCGTTGCCGCCTTCGTCACTCCCATCGTACTGCTCGGAGCACTCTCTTTTCGGGATAGCGAACCCGCCAAAAACTCACCACCATCAGCAGTGGTCGTTCCAGAAGCTGTGGTAGCGCCGTTGGCGACCGTCGACTTGCCCCCATGGAGTGCACTCTTCATCGGACCGGCCCGGGGTAAGCTCGAGCCCTGCGGCTGCTCGGGCGGCCAACTCGGGGGCATCGACCGATTGTCTTCCATGTTGAGCTTCGCCGCCCCGCCCGATGGACAGCAGGCGCTGCGCATTGCGGCCGGTGGCGTGGTTGCTAGTGATGCCCAGGCCCACCCCTCTTGGGCCAAGGCTCAGCTCGAGACGCTCTGGCAGTCCTTTGGCATGATGTCCATGGATATGGTCGGGCTTGCCGAGACCGACCTGGTGCTCATGGACGAGATGACCGGCGTCAAGATGCTGCTCGGCGCCGTGCCTGTCGTGGCCACCAATCTTTTGATCGAAGGCACGGAGCTCGGGTCGGCGAACTCCGCGGGCGAAGCGCCCTTCTTCCAACGCAGCTTCCAGCCAACGGGTGGCCCTCAGTTCTTCAGCTTCTTGCCCAAAACGGCCAAGGCCCAGTCCACGTCGGGTAGTGGCGAAGACGCGAAGTCCATCAACTGGATTGCCCTGGACGCGGTCCAGGCCCTAATGGCCCTGCAGGCCACGGGCACGTTTGATCCGTCCATCCCCAGCGTTGTACTGTTCGAGGGCACCGATGCAGACCACGACGCCCTCGGGACTTTCCTGGGTGCGTCGGCGACCCTGTTGCGGGTGAACGACGATTACGAGGCTAGCCACGCGCTCAAGCGCGCTGAAGGCAAGAGCGCGTCCGCCGCGCTCGGCACCCGGCTGCGCTATGTGGTTCGCTTGGACAGCCGTGAGACTGGACTCACCTTCAACCTCAACACCGTGACTGAGGATGTACCCGGGGACCCCGTGCTCGCTTCGATGCGCGGTCTGTACCGCATGATGCTCGAAGTCTACGGCGCCAGGGATGCCGTGGCGGACTCCAAGGGAGAGGCCGGCTTTGGTGGCTTTGCTGGATCCAGCGCCTGTGCAACTTGCCACGCTGACGCCTATGAGATCTGGGAAGAGAGCTTGCACTATGTCGCGATGGAAGCCCTAGTGGACGACCTTCGGGATGGCTCCCCCGCCACGAACGACCCTAACTGTATCTACTGCCACTCCGTGGGTTATGGCTACGTCTCTGGCTATGGTTCCGCCAAGCTGTCGGACGAGGCACGTTGGGGGGCGCTCGATGACTTCGCGGGTGTTGGCTGCGAGAGCTGTCACGGTCCCGGTGCCCAGCACGTGTTGACCGCAGCGCCTGAACACATCGACCTTGGGGGCGAGTACACCTGCCTCAAGTGCCACGACTCCGAGAACGATCCGACCTTCCACTTTGGCCGCAAGTGGCCAGACATCGAACACAACAACGAGTAGACTCCCGCTATGCCAAGGGAAGCCAATAGAACGGGGCACTTGCGTGCCATTGCAACGCATCTCTCTCCACTAGCTTGCTTCGGTGTGCTGGCCATCTCTCAGGTGGGATGTGGCGGCCAATCTGGGGAACCGGCTGCTCGGACAGTCCTGTTGGTGTCTCTGGATAGTGTCCGGTCGGACTTCCTGACCTTCATGGATGCAGAGACGGCTCCGAACATGAGCGAGCTTGCCGAGCGCGGGACTATCTTTAGTTCGGCCAGCGCTCCTTCAAGCTGGACTCTGCCCAGCCACACCACCATGTTTACCGGTGCGCCGGTGCAGCTGCACGGAGTGGAGTGGGACGACGTGGCCATGGACCCCGGGCATCAGACCTTGCCAGAGCTCCTGCAGCAGAACGGCTGGTTCACGGCCGGTTGGTGGACAGGCTGGTTTCTCGCGGGCGAGTATGGGTTCGAGCGTGGCTTCGATGTCTACGACAACGCCATGACGGGCGGCCGCGACATCGAGCGCGAGTACCGTGCAGCCTTGGCGGCAGAAGACTTCACGCTGGTGCGCACTATCCTCCAGAGCCGCGACATCCAAGGTCACGAGGACATCACAACGCCCAACGTGATGAAGGGCTTCGAAGCCACGCTGAACGTGGTGAAGCCGGACCAGGATCTGTTCCTCTTCACGCACCTCTTTGACGCACACTACGACTACATCCCCGAGGCGCCCTTCGACACGAAGTTCGATCCGGATTACTCGGGTACGATGACCGGCGAGAGCTTCTACAAGAACCCCGCCATCTACAACAAAAAGGCGTCGCCTCCGCGCCAGGTCTCGGACCGTGATCTCGAACATTTAACCTCCCTATACCGAGGCGAGATCGCCTACATCGACACCTACATAGGCAAGATGATCGACAGCCTGGAGCGGGCTGGCCGGCTAGACAATGCGCTGATCGTGATCACGTCTGACCACGGGGATGAGTTCTTCGAACATGGCAACCGTGGCCACCGCCAGAGCCTAAACCGCGAGGTGCTCGAGGTCCCCCTACTGATCATCCAACCTGGCGGTCAAGGTGGCCTGAGCGACGCGCTTGTGGGGCTTGATGACATCCTGCCAACCATTGCGGACTTCGCCCAGGTATCCGCTCCATTGACGAGCCTCGGCCGCAGCCTCATGCCGGCCGTCGCCGGACAGACCATCGAGGACCGCGGTCAGTTGGGCAGCTTGTTGCACTACCGGCTGTTGACCAACAGCTACGTGTTCATGGACTCGTTCCGCACCCGGGAGTCCAAGATCATTCGGGTCCTAGGCTTGGATGACGAGCGCGTGCTTGAGCTCAACGGTGTCGTGCAGTACGACATGGCCACGGACCGTGGCGAGACCGCGGGCAACTACGATCGAGACGCGATTGTGGCGGGCGACGCGTGGAGGCAGTTTGAAGCCAGACTGGCCGAAGTGAACGACGCCTACCTAGGCTCGGAGCCCGCTCCTAGAAGTGCTCGGGGAACTCGCGTGCGCGAGCTCTTCAGCAACAACCTTGAGAGCCTCGGATACATGGAAGAGGGCGAAGAGGCCAAGCCCGGTGGACTTGGCCAACCTTGGCCGCCGGGACCGCGGCCGACGCCGAAGTTGTAAAGGATTCCCACGCGAAGTCCTCTTCAGTCCCCCGGGGGAGCTCCCACCAATCCCATTACTCCGAGATTAAAACCCGACCGAAGCGGCGCTTGCCAACCTGGATAAGGACTTCGGTCTCACCTTCGCTAAAGCGGCGCTTGCCGTCCTTCTCCGGCTCACCATCCAGACGGACCGCACCCTGAGTCACAAGGCGGCGCGCATCGTTAGAGGAAGGAGCCAGTCCAAGCTTGGCGACCAACAGGAACAAGGGCAGCTCCTCGCCGGGTACAGGCCAGTCCATCAGGGGGATGTCGTCTGGCACGTTCTTGTCGCGGAACTGGCTATCGAAGGCCGCGCGGGCTTCCTTGGCAGCTTCGGGGCTGTGCAGGAACGAGGTGATCTCCTCGGCAAGGCGCGCCTTGGCTTCCCTGGGATGGCCACCTAGGACGGCGTCGCGCTGTTCGTCAGTGAGGGGAGTGAGCAGCTTGAACCAGGTTTCCATGGAGCCATCTTCCAGGCTCATTAGCTTGCCAAACATGTCCTTGGACTCGTCCGTAAGTCCCACGGCATTGCCGTAGCTCTTGGACATCTTGCGCCCGTCGAGACCATTGATCAGGGGCAGGGTAAACACCGACTGTGGCTTCTGTCCCATCTGGCTCTGGAGCGTACGACCGACCAAAACATTGAAGAGTTGGTCGGTGCCACCGAGCTCGATATCAGCATTGATCTGCACGGAATCCCAGCCCTGCATCAGGGGGTACAGGAACTCGTGGATGCCGATCGGCTCCTTGGCCTTCATGCGCTTTTGGAAGGTGTCCCGCTCGATCATCTGGGCCACGGTCATGCGACCGGCCAGCTCGAGCAGCTCTTGGAAGTCCATCTTGTCGAACCACTCGGAGTTGCGACGGATTTCGGTCTTGTCCAGGTCAAGCACGAGTCGAGCTTGGTCAGTGTAGGTCTCCAGGTTGCGCTCGACATCCTCACGGGACAGCTGCGGGCGGAGCTTGTTCTTGCCCGATGGGTCCCCCACCATGGCTGTTGCGTCACCAACGATCAATACGATTTGGTGCCCGGCATCCTGGAGTTGGCGGAGCTTCATGAGCTGGACCATATGCCCCACATGGAGGTCGGGCGAGGACGGATCCATGCCGAACTTGACGCGCAGGGGGCGGCCCTCACCAAGGCGCGCGAGCAGGTCTTTTTCGTTGATCAGGTCGACGGTATTGCGCTCGAAGAGGGCAAAGTCACCTTGGCGGCCAGTAGCGGTTTGTGCAGAGGTCATCGGAAGGTCTCGATTTGAGAGGGCTCGGAGTTACAAGGCTTGGATTATTGCACAAGTGTCCCGCGTGGCGACCGCTCAGCGAATGGGAAGATCGAGATTGATCGCTGGTTTTTGCTGCCGCTGGCCAGCGCGGGCCTTGAGCCATTCACGCCAGTATGAGGGATTGTGGCGCAAGGCGGAGGGGTGCAGGAGTTGGCCGTTGGTGAAGACGGATGCTGCATCCATCGAGGAGAGCACGTCCTCGAGTCCCCATTCGGATGCGCTGACTTCCGGCATGGCGAACCAAGCTAGGACCGGGGCCACCTGGGCGAGGCGCGCCTCGGGCAGACTGTCCAGGATCAGCGTGATCTCATCGAGGGCCTGGGCCCAATTCTCGGGCGG
>JBLHWM010000048.1:0-14564 GCA_047629095.1 Planctomycetota bacterium
GGGTGCAGGGCGACCTAATACGCTCTCCAGCCCCCTCTCCGAGCTGAAGCCTTTGGGAGGGGCGCAGCGTTTAATGGGAGTGGGGGGATTGGGAGGGATGCGTGCTTGTTGCTAGCTTGGTTTGGGCATGAGTAGGGTATAGATGCCTGCAGAGAGTAGGAAACCTACAAACCAAGCGTATGTGTAGATTGTCTGGAAGACATTGGGGGTGCTCTCGATGAAGCCGGCTTGGTACAGGAAGCCCGGGACGTTGGGTAGGATGCCGATGACTAGGGCGGCGATCGCGGTCCAGTTGAAGCCACTTGAGTACCAGTATTCGCCGTCGCGGCGGAAGAGGGCGTTGACGTCAATGTTGGTCCGACGGACTAGGAAGTAGTCCGCGATGAGGATGCCGCCGATGGGGCCGAGTAGTGCCGAGTAGCCGATCAACCAGGTGAAGATGTAGCCGTCTGTGGATTCGATCAGGCGCCAGGGCATGATCGCTACGCCGATGAACGCCGTGATGAAGCCGCCGATGCGGAAGGTCGCTTTCTGGGGCGACAGATTCATGATGGCGTTGGCCGGAGAGACAACGTTGGCCGCGATGTTCGTCGAGAGGGTCGCGATGGTCAGGGCCGCCAAGGCCAGGGCGACGCCGAAGCCTCCACCCATACGGCCGGCGAGCTCGGTCGGGTCGGGGATTGCCTCGCCATAGATCTTCACGGACGCGGAGGTGACGGCTACGCCAATAAAAGCGAAGAGCGTCATGAAGAGCGGCAGGCCGATGGCTTGGCCTAGGGCCTGGTCCTTCTGGGATTTGGCGTAGCGCGTGAAGTCGGGGATGTTGAGAGAGAGGGTGGCCCAGAATCCGACCATGCCCGTCAGAGCGGGGAAGAAGTGGGCGAGGAACTGTCCCTCTTTCTCTCCACCGACGTCAAAGGCAGACTTCGCGCTGAGCATGTTGCCGAAACCGTCGGCCTTGTTGTAGGCCCAAGCCAAGAGCGCAAGCCCCATCAAGATCAGAAACGGTGCCGCCCATGTTTCGAGCAGCTTGATCGAGTCGATGCCTCGGTAGATGATGACCAACTGGAACCCCAAGAACGCGAGGAAGCAGACCAGCTCGCTGGGATTAAGGTGGAGCCAGGCGATGTCCGCTCCCCCGAGGGGCTCTCCCATCAGCGCGCCAGCTAGCTGGTAGATCGCCGAGCCACCAATGGCTGTTTGGATTCCGAACCAACCGCACGCGACGAGTCCGCGCAGTACCGAGGGTATGTTTGCCCCTCGGATACCGAAGCTCGCCCGACTCAGAACCGGAAAGGGAACGCCGAGCTTCGTTCCCGCGTGACCGTTGAGGATCATCGGGACCAGCACGACCACGTTGCCCAAGAGAACCGTACCAACCGCTTGCCACCAGTTCATACCCAGGGCGATCAGGCCGCCCGCGAGCATGTAGGTAGGAACGCAGACGACCATGCCGATCCAGAGGGAGGCCATGTGCAAGACGGACCAGTTGCGGTTCTCCGGGGAGGTGGGCGCAAGATCGTCGTTGATCAGGGTCGGGTCGGGGTTGTTCAACATGGGACAGTGGGTGGGATTCGCAGGGACAATCGGCGGCGGTGCATCCAAGAGATGCGCGCTGGGAAGCTCCACCGTAACCAAAGCGCTAGTCGAAGTCGCTGCAGGCGTCCGTTTCCCTGAATGCACGTGGTACGGGCTGTACTGGGCTGCTTCAATGGCCCCATGGAAGATCCACATCTGGAAGCGGCGCTCGACGAAGCGCGCAAGGGCCTGGCCGAAGGTGGAATCCCGATCGGTTCGGTGTTGGTACTCGATGGCAAGATCATTGGGCGGGGCCACAACCGGCGCGTTCAAAACGGCTCGCCGATCTTGCACGCGGAGATGGACTGCCTGGAGAACGCGGGCCGTCTGACGGCGGCGGAGTATGAGCGCTGCGTGATCTACTCGACCTTGTCGCCCTGCGACATGTGCAGTGGTGCGATCCTCTTGTACAAGATCCCAGTGGTCGTCATCGCCGAGAACGAGACGTTCCAAGGACCCGAGGCGCACCTGATCGAACGAGGTGTCGAGCTTCGGAACGCGAAGCATGCCGGCGCGGCGGAGTTGATGCGCGTCTTCATAGCAGAGCACCCCGAGCTTTGGAACGAGGATATCGGCGAGCCCACGTGAGAAGTTTTCTAGTTTCGCGTGGGATAAGTGAGTGCCCGCTGCAAGGGTGGTTATGAAGCTAGAAAACACCTGGGCCCTGCCCCGGAGCGGGACTTGAGCCCCGCCGAAGTTAAGATGGCCCTCGATGCGCTGATCAATCGCTTTCGCGGCCCGCTGATTGGCCTGATCGCATCCTGGGGAGCATCGCCTCGGGACTCGGTAGAGCTTGCAACGGACACCTTTGCCGAGGCCTACCTTTCACGCATGCGCTTCCATGGTGACTGGAACAACGAGAAAGACGTCGGTCGCTGGCTGCGCGGCATCGCAAGCAATCTGCACAAGACGGCGATCGCGAAGACACGCCGGGGGCCGCGCTCCATAGAGAGCCTCGGGGAGCGCGACTTTGCCCAGGCGGAGTCCGAGCTCGCGACCGATGGAACGGATCGCGTTCGCGCAGCTATGGATCGGCTCCAGGGATCCTGGCGCGCGGTGCTCTTCATGCACTACATCGAGGACTCGCCCCTCGTCGAGATCGCGGCATTGCTCGGCGTCTCGGAGCGCAGCGTCGAGGGACGCCTACGCCGAGCTCGCGCGGCTTTGCGCGACCTGCTCGAGCCTGGTGAAGGGAGAGAGGGTGGTGCGGCAAGAGATCAAGACGGACAAGAAGAGGGGATGGGCAAATGAAGAATACAGACATGGCATTCGACGACACGGCTCTCGAGCAGCAGATCCGCGCCTCCCTATCCGAGTATCGAGTGGACGGCCAGGACTTCGCCGACAAGGTCCGCGAGCGTATTCGCGAAGACGGCGCCGGGGGCGGAGACAGCTTCGACCTTGGCGGCGGCAACCCAAGCGAGGGCCAGGGCTCCCCAGCCACAAGCTTCATGCGTCGCGCGGCTGGTGTCCTGCCACCGTTCTTGTTCCCAAAGGGCATGGCCAAGTTTGGGGTCGGTACCGGTAGTGCCGGCATGACTAAGGCAGGCCTCAAGTTCGCGCCTGGGCTGGCGATGCTGCCCATAGCGCTAGTGCTCATGACCGTCGTGACTGCGTTCATGGGACTGCGTAGCCTGACTTCTGGCAAGGGACGTCAGACACACGATCACAAGCGTGCCATGGACGCGGTGAAGGACTGGTGGATGCGTAACGTTATCTCGACGGTCTTGGTCTTCGCCATACTCAGCTACTTGCTCTTTGAGGCGCCCACTGAAGCAATGGTGCTGCTGTTGCTCGCATCGACCCTGACGATGATAGCCATCGTAGGTGTGCTCTCGGGCAAAGGCCTCGCGGTGAGGGCGGAGCTGGCCTCTAGGTTCGCGAGCATGATCCTGATGTTGCTTGTCTATGTCTTTCAATTCGTGGGCGCAAAGGGCGAGCTAGCCGGGCCTGTGGGCACTGGCTACGCGGTCCCCGTACTTGCCGTCGGAACTTCGATTCTGCTCAGCTTCGGCATGAAGAAACGCGATGGGACTCTGCTGAAGGCATCCCCGCGGCGCGGCCTGATCTCGCTCACCCTTATCGCGGTGGGTGTAGCAGCCTTCGGGCAGCTTGGGAAGGTTGAGGTCGAAGTGGAGCACGTCGTGGAGTGGATTGAAGAGAGCGAAGACGCCGAGTTGGCGCAACCTTCGAGGTGGTACGAGCTACAGGCGGCCATGGATCATCTTCATGCCGCCGGTGTCCCGGCTATCGATCTTCATAATTGGAAGTTGGACGTTTTCCGGGTATTGGATAGCGCCCTTGCGGGGGGCGAGTTCAACAGCCTCTACGCCCTTCCGGTCCTGCGACTTGGGCTCGAGCGAGTTCAGGACCGAGAGAGTTGGCTCGGGGAATACGACCGAAAGGATATGGTCGCTCTTGAGGACGGAGACTTTAGCTTCCGTAGCGATGAGATCTCCTTACTCGCTTATGACCGGCTCTTCGAACTGACGGAAGACCAAAAAACGCGTATCGCTAAGCGCATCCTTGACTCTCTTCCCGAGCCCGGCGCGTACAAGGGGCTCCGGGATCTGGTTGGCGCGCGTCACATGCTCGAGACCCTTGGCCGCAAGGATCAGGACGGGCGCTTGGAGAGGGTGGCCCAGAAGATGCTTCTCGCAAACTGGACGCCGAATAACGCCGGCAGTCAGGCAGCTTTTCCAGGCAGCCCAGACTTGCAGGAACGAGATGCGAACGGCGAGCTTGATGAGAAACGACTCACTTTGGTGTGGATCAGCTCTACCAGCGACGCGGTCATGGCCATGGCGCACTTCGGCGTACCCGTGGGCATCGACCTGCTCTTGCTCGAGGGCTACCTCAAGGCACAAGCCCACGGTTACTCCTTCGGAGGCGTCGATACCTACAGCGCTCTGGCGGCGAGCAGCCTTGCGCACCTGCGCAGCTTGGACGAGTTCAAGGCCCAAGTGCGGGCGATGCCAGGGCCGACCCTTCTGGGGCTAGCTGTCAAGCATCGCCTACTGCTTGCCTCAATCCTTCTGGTCACCTTCGCGATTGGGGCGACCCTTCGAGCGCCAGTCCAGCAGGCCGGCCGTGTTTCATCCTGCTAATAGCTCATGCCGAACACCAAGGACACCACGTCGCCATCGAGATCGTAGCCGTCATCGTTGAGCCACTCCTCTTCGATGAAGCGCACGTCGAAACCGACAAAGGCGTGCTCGTCGATCATCAATGTTGCGCCCACCCTTAGGTAGGCACCGATCCCCTGGTCCTTGCCTTCGGTTTGGCTGCCGAGCTCATTGTCGCGCTCGTATTGGAAGAGCTCGAAGCCGACTCCCGCATAGGGCACGATGGATATACCCTCGATGGGGAACTCGCGCCGTATCCCGCCCATGAGCTCATACCCTTGGACCTTCGTGTTGCCCGTTGCGGGAAGCGTCTGCCTGTCGCTGTGTCGCTCGAGCCCAAGCTCGAAGCCAAAGGCACCGTCTTCACGACTTGCGAGGTAGGAAAAACCCATGTTGGGCTGCTCGTCGATGCAGTTGGTCGAATGGTGGTCAAACACGCGCTGGCCCAGATGGAGCGCACCGGTCTGGCGCAGTTTGCTGGTTCCCGGCACAAGGTCCTGCAGGGAGGCGCAGGAGCTGAGCAGGAGACAGGGGAGAGCCATTTTGGGGAGGTCGAATCTCATAACAATAGGGTCGAGGTCGGGTGCAAGGAAGTGCTGTACCGAGGACTGGGGCGGGGGAGGAGCTTCCATCGCAAAACAGTCTAGGGGCCTGGGTTCGCAGGGAGCAAGAACACCAAGGGCTTGGACTCGTTCGATGAATCCGGCGGTAGGAATGTTCCGGTGGTGTTCAAGCTTTCGAGTAGCACTTGGCAGTGACCTGACTTTAGGTTCTGATAGCTCCTCACCTGAAACCACAAACGACCCAAACACATGTTCCAACAGCTCATCGGATTCGCAGGCATCGGCCTGATCGCCGGCCTCGCCACCCTCTCCTCGCCGTCCACCACCGTGGCGCCCTCTGTAGAAGGTGCATACACCATTGACGCCGTTCACAGCTCGGCTCTCTTCAGTGCCGTGCACTTCGGCATGGCGCGCTTCTATGGCCGCTTCAACGAGATGAGCGGCGAGCTGACCTTTGACCCCAAGGATCCGACCAAGTCCACGATCAAGGTAGAGATCGCCGCCGACAGCGTGGACACCAACGACACCAAGCGTGACCAGCACCTCTCCGGTCCGGATTTCTTCTCGGCCAAGGAGTTCGAGACCATCTCGTTCGAGTCCAAGGCCATCGCCGTCAAGCGCAAGGCGACGGACGACGACGCTCTGCAACTCGAAGTGACGGGCATGCTTGACATGCTCGGCAAGAAGCGCGAAGTGATCGCGATTGTGGACCTGGTTGGCTCGGGCCCGGGTATGCGCGGCGGCGAGATGATCGGCTTCCACACAGTCTTCGAGATCAACCGATCTGAGTGGGGCATGGACTACATGAACGGTCCCCTTAGCGACGCGATCGAGATCATCATCAGCGTCGAAGCGAAGCGCTAGGCTCGACCCTTGGAACCCCTCTGGATGTTCCTGAGGATGGCTGGCGCGACGTTCGTCGCGACAGCCATCGTGCTTGGCCTGGCCCGTTGGATACGGGCGAAGTCCGAGGCGCTGGGCGCAACGCCCAAGCCTCGGCGTTGGGCCGCCTTAGCCCTTGGCGCGGGCGTGCTCGCGGGCTTCGTGATCTTCAAGGGGGCGCCGACCCTGCCCTTTGGGGAGGACACGATGGGCGCCACGGACCGGTTGTTCTTCGCGGTTGCCCTCGCAGCCCTGCTTAGCCTGTCCAGCTCGCGACGAGCCCTGAGCTTGGCCGCGCTCTTCGTGCCGTTCTTCGTGATCGAGGCCTATCAAGATCTAGGCGAGAGCGCTATCTCCTGGGCGATCTACAGCGCGGTGGGCCTCGTGCTCATGGATGCTGGCGACCGCGCGATTCGAACCCGCACAGGTCCCACTGGTACGGTGCAGATTGGGATCGTACTGGGCATCGTGCCGACTGCGATCGCGCTCTCGGGCAGCATGTCCTACGGCCAACTTGCCGGAACGGCGGGCCTGTCTTTTGGCCTGATCAGCCTGGTGGCTTGGCGAAAATGGGACGCGGGGCACGTCGATGGGGCGTTCGCGATGTTGATGGCAGGCGCATTTGCCCTGATGTCTACCAGCTACAGCTACCTCAACCCGCTGCACGCGGGCTTGTTACTCGGAGCACTTCCCCTGTCGCTCTTGGTGACGTCGAAGCTGGACCGCCACAAGGCATTGGTCGGCTGGATCGTGTTATTAGCTCCGATCGTGATCGCATTCGTGCTGCTGGCTCTGGCCTATGAGCCGGATCCCTACGCGGACTATATGTAGGTCGAGCCCGCAGCGCAGGCTCGCAGCTTGCTACTTGCGCCGCAGGTCCCGCAGCCTCTGGTGGTAGGCGGCCGCCAGGTTGTTGCGCGTCAAGAGCGCAATCACATGGCGCGGATCCGCCGCCGAAACGACGGGCATCTCGTGGATTGTGTACTGGTTCATGAGCCGCAGAGCCTCGTCGAGACTGTCCTCAGCCCTCACCGTCGCGACCTCCTCCACCATGAAGTCGCGCACGATCACGAGGTCCTGCACGTCGACCTCTTGGAAGATACGACGAATGTCCGATAGGGAGAAGATGCCCACCAGCCGCTTGTCGTTATCCACCACAGGGAAGTACGAAGCGCTCTCGCCAGCGACGACCTCGAGGGCACGCCGAAGGGTAGAGTTCTGGCTGACCATGGCGACCTCGCTTGTGTAGTCGATGACCTGGTCGACCTTCATGTCCTCCAGCACGTCTACGACGAAGTCGCCGTAGTGGGCGGGTGAGTCCGCTGGGCCGTTGACCTGGGTGTCGTAGATACCCCAGCTGCGCGCTAGCATCAGGTGGATCACGGACACCAGCATCAGGGGAAGCAGCAGCCCATAGCTACCGGTCATCTCGCAGACGATGATAATAGCCGCAATAGGCGTCTTGGCGACACCCGCAAAGAAGCCGCCCATACCCACGAGGGCGAAGCTCGCGGGACTGATCCCAAGGGTCGGGAAGTATTGGGCACCGATCTGTCCAACGATGCCGCCGAGCAGCGCACCCATGGCCAAGCTTGGGGCAAACACACCGCCGGAGCCACCGGTCGCAATCGAGAGGGACGTGGCGAGCGCCTTGCCCACCACGAGGATCGCCATGGTCGAGATCGCAAGCTGTCCACCGATGGACCCCGTCATTAGGTCGTAGCCGCCGTAGAGGACGCCGTATTCGCCCGTAAGGGGCGCTAGGCCGACGGCCAACACCGCTAGCAGTAAACCGCCGAGAGCAGGCCGCGCCGGCTTCCATAGCCAGGTCATGCGGTTGAACGCCCCATGGACACCGTTGAACGTGCGGACGTAGAACAGGCTGGCGACCGTGCAAAGCAGAGCGAGAGCGAGGTACAGCAACAGCTCCCTGGGGTCGCCTTGGGTCAGTGTGCCGAGCACCTCGCTCGAGATGTGAATCGCCTTGGTCTCGCCGGTGATTGACGTGAAGGTTGTATAGCCAACAATCGATGCAATGATGCAGGGGATGATGGCGTCGCCTTCGAACTCGGGCTTACGGTAGAGCACCTCGGGTGCAAAGAGCGCGCCGGCGAGTGGCGCCGTGAAGAGCGCACCGATACCTGCACTAGCACCCGCAAGAAGAAAGATGCGCCGGTCCCGATCGCCCAGGCCCATAGATTTCGAAGCGGTGCTTCCGATGCCGCTGCCGATCTGGGCAACGGGACCCTCCTGGCCGGCCGATCCACCGGACCCAATCGTGATTGCCGAGGTCAGCGCTTTGATGAAGATGACGCGCTTACGAACCGCTCCACCCAGGTCGTGGAAGGTGCGGATCAACTGCTCGGTGCCGTGGCCTTCGGATTCGGGGGCCCATTTGTAAGTGATCCACCCGACGAGCAGGCCAGCCAAGGGCAGGATCAAGAACAGCGGCCAGTTCTCGATGAAGGCCTGTAAGAGGCTGAGACTTGAGCCCGCATGGCCCAGCCCCTCGGTCTCTAGATCGATCGCCCGCGTGAGGGCGTTCTCCTTCAGGACATCAACCAGGTGATCGAAGCCAACGGCAGCAAGACCGCCGCCCACACCAATGAGCGTGGCCATACCGATCCACTTGCCCATGTAGCCGAGCTCGCCGGATCCGAGCTGACCGAAAAATGTCTGGAGGCGCTTCGCCATAGCCGCAGCATAAACTCCGCCCTAGTCACTCGGCCAGAGCAGATCCCTCTCTTCCTTAATCTGTCGCAAGAGTCGCAACAGGACCGGACCCTCGTCCATCAGAAACAGCGCATCCAGGTTGAGTTGGCACACGGCACAGACCGGGCGCTCGCCGTTGTAGCTCATGACGTCGAGCTTGCCGATGTCCACGTGCTCAATGCCAAAGCGGTCGGCGTCGATCGGGGTTCCATCCTCGTGGAAGCCGAAGAACAGCTTAACATCGGCCGGCTTGCGGCGGCAGATGTAGCAGCGGTCCGAGCCCGCCGAGCGGTCGAGGGCTGAGAAGTAGTCGTGGAAGTTCTTATCGATGCTCATCGGGTAGCCTTGCCCTCGACGCGCATGCGGACCGGCTCTGCGTCATTGTCGGTGAGCTCGAAGTGTGTGACCGTCAGTTTGCCAGCGAAGACCTTGCGCAGCTCGTCGAGCTCGCCCTCGAGGGTCGAGGTCGGGGTGGGGAGGGCCGGGTCGGGCTTGGCCACTGCGGCTAGGGCCGAGCCATCTTCGAGGCGCCCAATCGCACGGACGAAGGAGCCGCTGTGGCGACCAACCTCGAGCACCTCAAGGCCGATGTCGCAGGCAGCCTCGCGCCGCAGAAAGTCGGTGAAGAAGTCCACTCGTGCGTCGTCTAGCAGCCGCGCAAAGTCCGGCTTGACGAACTGCTCGAGCACCCGCGGTCCTCGTCCCGCCTCGATTAGCGAGAGGTGCGGTTGCACATGGCGGAAGTGGAACGAGACAAACCGGTCGGCGACCCGGTACACCCCGCGCCGCGAGCGCAGTGGGTTGGGGTCGGTCAAGGGGATCGAGCGCTCGACCAAGCCCAGCTCGCGCAGGACGTGCAGGTACTTGTTCGCCGTGGTGGAGTCCACGCCCACGGTCAGGGCGATGTCGCCGACCCGGCTGGCACCGCCGGCGACTGCGCGCAGGATGCTGTTGTAGGTGGCGGGGTTGTTGAGCTCCGTCTTCAGTAGGAAGGCGACCTCGTCAAAGAGGTAGCCCTCGGGGCGCAGCACCTCGCGCAGCAGGTTCTCCTCGATGTCGCGCTTCTGGTTAAAGCGCCGCAGGTAGGCGGGCATGCCACCTAGGATTCCGTAGGCGAGTACGCGCTGCTCCAGGGACCAAGTCGGGTGAAAGGCCAGGGCCTCGGTGGGGGCGAGGGGCTCGAGGCGGCGTTGCCCGGTGCGGCGTCCGAAGAGCGGCGACTTCTCGGACAGGACCTCCTTCTCCATGAACGAGACCTGGCTTCCACAGAGCACGAACATGAGCTTCGAACGCTTGCCGCGCTGGTCCCAAAACTGCTGCAGCAGAGAGGCCAGTCCCTTGGTGGACTCGCAGAGGTAGGGAAACTCGTCGAGCACGATCACGAGGCGCTCGTCAGAGGATCGCTCGGCCGCGAAGCCGAAGGCGCTGGGCCAGTCGGGGAACTCGATCCCGTCCAGGATCGGATCCCCAAGCCCCTCGCGCAGGGCATCTCGGAAGCCCTTGAGGTTGTCCTTCTCGCGGACCTGAGCCGCGAGGAAGTAGACCGCGCGGCGGCCCTCACAGAATTGCTGGAGCAGCTCGGTCTTGCCCACCCGGCGCCTGCCGTAGAGGACGAAGAGCTCGGGATCTTCAGAATCGTACAGCTCGTCCAGGACATCGAGTTCCCGGGAGCGACCAATGAATGCGTTTGCCATGGGGCGAGTATACGACCGCGTAGTATACTCTTCAGTATAATACCTGGAGAACTTCCCTTGTTCTAGATGCCGCTAGCCGTGCTCCCTGTCCAGTCAGGGGGCCCTGGTTCCCGCTATTGGCGATTGCGACTCGTATCCTTAGATGTGCATGGGGAATCGGTTTAGGGAAGCATCCTATTAAGTCGATCATTCGGAAAGGCCACCCAACCTCGATCCAGCGCTGTCTTCCCAGGCTCGCCCTCGCACCTATACCACCCTACATGAACCCCCAAGAAGCCCAGATTCAAATCGAAGTTCTGGAATCGGCACTGCGTGAAGAGCAGAAGAGCCGCAAGGACCTCGAGACGAACCTCCAGCAGCAGAAGATCGAGCTCTCTTCTGCGAGGCGCGAGGCCCAGGCTGCGAAGTCCGACGTTTGGGCCCTAGACGAGGTCCAGCAGGCCCTTGAGGCAGTCAGTCGCTCGGGCTCCGAGTTTGTCATCCAGATGGATCACAGGATCCGCACAACGCTCAACGGGCTACTGGGAATGGTCGAGCTGCTCGTCAACGGCAACCTGGTGGAAGACGAGCGCGAGTTCGCCCAAGGGGCCAGCAAGTCTGGGCAAGAGCTGCTGGTGATCATGAATGATGTGCTCGACTACTGCCGCATGGATGCCGGTCACATCGAGACGAATCCTTCGGAGTTCAACACCGGGACCTTCTTGCAGGAGATCGAATCCAAGTGGGCCGAGCAGGCTCAATGGAAGGGGATCGGGTTCGCGACCGAGAAGGCCGAGGGGATTCCCGAGACACTGCTTGTGGACTCGGAGCACCTTCGCCGCGCTCTGGACCACCTGATCGCGAACGCCCTGCGGTTCACTACCGATGGCAGTGTCAGGGTCGGCACCGAAACCAAGGGCTCTGGCGAGCACTGCCAGGTCATCTTTTTTGTACAGGACACTGGTGCCGGAATCGCACCCGAGAATGTGGACCGAGTCTGCGAGGCATTCGAGTGCGGAGACTCTAGCTCCGGTTCGGGTACCAGCCTCGGCCTTGGATTAACCGTCGTCCAGCGCCTGGTGGAGATGATGGGCGGATCGTTCCACCTGACGAGCACCGTGGATAGGGGAACGCGCGCCGAGATCAGCTTCAGCTACAACTCAATCTCAGCTACGGGCGATGCACCGACCCAGGTCACTGCCGACGGACTGCCCGTCCGCGCACGGATCCTGGTGGTAGAGGACAACGAGGTCAACCAGAAGGTCGCCCTCGGATTCCTAAAGATGATCGGGTGTGATACAGACGTCGCTTGGAACGGCCTCGAGGCAATAGAGAGGCTGACGAATTCAGAATACGACCTGGTCCTGATGGACTGCATGATGCCCGAGCTCGACGGCTATGAGGGCACGCGCCGGATTCGCGACGGCGCTGCAGGCGAAGCTCGCACGAAGACACCAATCATCGCTCTGACCGCAGATGATAGCCCCGGCGCACGCCAGAACTGCCTGCGAGCCGGTATGGACGACTACATGACCAAACCGGTCCGCATCGACACCCTGCGCGGCATGCTGCGCATTTGGCTGCCTGTAGGCCTGCGACCGAACTCCTAGCAGCCCGCCCGCATAAGGACCGATTCGGCATCCCCCTTCGACTCTGCAGAGTCGGTCGGAAGCGAGCCGCTCTCAAAGAGTGGGATTGTCTCAGGGCGGCCCTTTTAGGGCGGGCTGCCAGCTAGGCTAGTTGCTGGGGAAGATGATGAAGTCCGCGTGGACTTCTTTCTTTGGGTTGGAGCCCATGGCTTGGGCTGCGCTGTTGAGCTCGACAATGTGCTTAGGTTCGAGCTGTAAGACGTGCTCATTCGGGTGGCTAGAGGCACCGAACGCGTAGTCCACCCCAGGCGTCGTGGTCATCTCAATGTGCGCACCGAGCAGCCAGTTCACATCGCGTTCCATGGTGAAGTCCGCGAGGCGCTGCATGCTGGCCTGGAAGACCGGCCATGTACCTTGACTCAGGGTACTGAAGATGTAGATGCGCCCGGGATATAGGGTGTCCCCGGTCATCATGTTGTCCGTGCGTCGGTCGTAGAAGACGAGGTGCGCGTCCTCGTGACCAGGCGTCGGGATCAAGTCGATGATGCGGTTGCCCAGGTCATAGGTCAGCAGCTGCTCGGGCCAGTTGGTGAAGCCGAAGAAGGACTGGACCTGGTTGGCATTGGTTCCAACGACCGTCGTGTTGGGCAGCCCTTGGAAGTTCGAGTCGCCGGTCGTATGGTCGCCATGACCGTGGGTGTGGGCAACGGTGAGCGGGTAGTTCACCTTGCCGTGGTCCGCAGCCCAGGTGGCGACGAGACCAGTGATTACGGAGGTCAGCCCAACCTGTCCATTGGCTCCGCTGTCGAGCAAGAGGGCTCGATCCTCCCCGAAGATCAGGTACAGGAACGGGGCTTCGAAGTTGGTGCAGACGGACTGCCGAATGATGTAGAAGTCGTCGTTGTACTTGTGGACCTGGGTGTTGGCTTCGGTCGCGCAGTCGGTGCCGTTAATCCAAGCGGTGGGCAGGGTCCCGGCCTCGGGAGCGGGGCTCGGGCTCGACTTCATCCCGTTGCTGGCAGTGGCACCTTGGGAGGCGCTCGGATCCAAGACCCAGTACTGGTAGTAGAGGTCTATGGCGGAGGGCGCCGTGGCGGGCCAGTGGGTCAGCCAGGTCAAGTTGCCGCTGGGGTCGACTCGCTTGGGCTGCAAGATGAAGGTCGGCGACGGGATCAGGAGCCCGCCAAGCAGGGGCTGTTGGACCTCGGTCAGCCCTACCACCAAGAAGGCCGGGGCTAGGGGCTTTGCGCCTGTAAGCTCCAGGGAGATGGGCGCACCGGGTTCAGCATCCCCAGTGACGACCAGCTGCGGCACTCCAAGGTTGCCGGGGTGACCACCTCCGAGATCCGTCCAGGTGGACTGATCTCCAGAGGTTGCGGCGGAGACGGCTAGCAAGGTGATCAAGAGTGAGGGAATCATCACTCGAGGCTAGCACATCTTCGTTTGAGGGAGGCCAAAATCTGTGCTGGCCTATTGTCCCCTCTAGCCGCCGTTTCTGCCGCCACCGCCACCAGCACCGCCGCGGCGGTTGGTGTTGGACGCGTTGTAGGTCTCGATTTGCTCGGCGGTCAGGAACTGCTCAAGGGAGAGGGCGGTTTCATCGCGTAAGCCGCGCATTTCGTCGCGTACGGCTTCCATGTCACCCGTGCCTTCGCGCATGGCGTCCCGCAGCTCGTCGCGCTTGGCCCCCTCGTTCCAGAGAGCATCGTAGAGTTGGGTCGATTGGTCTCCGTAGAGGCCGAGGTCCTCGGCCAGCTTGTCGACACGGGCCTGAAGTTGCGCGGCCTCGCGCTCGTCCCGGGCGATGTCCCGATCGATGTCCTCTTGATCGCGAATCTGGGAAAGCGTGGACGCCACCATGTCGCGCACCGAGCCCTGGTCCCCACTCGACTTGGTCATGTACGCTTCGACAGCAGCCAGGATCTCGGGGTCCGAGGCCCGCTCGCCGTCAGCGAGAACGAGCGCGCGGCCCGTGCCACGATCGCTGCTCTCGAGCATGCTAAGTCGACGCTCGAGGGATTCGGTAGTCGTCACGAGCTTCTCGAGCTGGCTCGAGACAAGTACGCCTGAAGCGGGGGACAGCCCTTCGCTGCCAGGGGTGCTGGCGGCAACGGCTGCAGGTGTAAGGAGGTAAGTTGCGAGGCTTCCGGTGATGCCGGCTGCTACGGCGCAGATGCCGAGCAAGAGGGGGGATGAGGTCATGGCTATTGCAGGTGGGGGCGTAAAAGTGGATTGTGCCCTGAAAACCGGGGACCGGCCGTTGCGTTCCGCCCCATTACGGAGTCTCTACAAGAAAAGGGCCCTAACCTCCCCTCAGGGGGGGCTAGGGCCCTTTGAAAACGATGGCAGAGGACTACTTGCTGGTTTCCTGCATCCTCTTGACGAACTCGCCGACCTTGACCATGTCCACCATCATTCCGCCGGTCCACTCCGTCTTGGAGG
>JBLHWM010000049.1:0-14557 GCA_047629095.1 Planctomycetota bacterium
GCCTCGCCACCGCCCGTCTGCTAGCTGCCCAAGGTCAGCTCGTGCACATCACCTATTTTGAGTCCGGTGATCGCGCCGCCAAGCTCGAGGCGGAGTTCCCCGGCCGCATCCACCAGGTCGACCTCAACGACCCCGCCCAGGCCACCGGCCTCGTGCAAGCTGTGCTGCAACGCGATGCGCGCCTCGACTCCCTCGTACATGCGGTTGGCGACTACGACACGGGCCAGGCCACCAGCGCCGAGCTGCTGTCCGCCATGTGGCAGTCCAACGTGATGACTGCGATGCACATGGCCGCCGCCGCGCGCCAGGCCATCGAGTCGACCAAGGGCGCCATGGTCTTCTTCGGCTGCGCCGGCCTAGAGGGCCACGGCCCGCGCCTAGACAGCGCTGCCTACGCCGCTGCGAAGAGCGCGCTCTTGGTGCTGGTCAAGTCCTTGGCGACCGAGCTCGCCCTGAGTGGCTCCCGGGTCAACATGATCTCCCCGGGCCTGATTCCCCACGACGCCGCCCACGCGGACACCTTGTCGGCAGAGCTGCTCGCCAAGATTCCGATGGGACGCGCCGGCGGGCCCGAAGAGATCGCCGCCATGGCTGCATTCCTGACATCGGACCAATCCGCTTACACCACGGGCGCCAATATTCCCGTTTCGGGCGGCTGGATGATCTAGGCTTTTTCGGGTCAGATGAACTAAACTCGTGTCCATGAACACGACCCTCAAGACCCAGCCCGCTACCTTCGAAGACATCGATCCCGCCACCGGCGAGGTCATCGCCACCGTGGAGATCACCTCCGCCGCCGAGATCGAGGCCACCGTCGCCCGCGCCCAGGCCGCATGGTCCGGTTGGGCCGCAACGCCCTTGGAGCAGCGCCTCGAAATGCTGCGGAAGGGCTGCGCCGCGATGTACGCGATGAGGGACGAGATGGCGCAGATGATCGTGCGCGAGATGGGTAAGGTCTTGCCCGACGCCGAGGGTGAGATCGAGGGGTGGTGGGGCAGCCTCGATGGCACCTTCGCCGAGTACAGCGAGGCCTTTGCGCCCGAGGTCACCGCCTTCAAGCGCCACCGCACCACGCGCTATCGCGACGCCCACGGAGTCGTCGCCGCCGTCGCGCCCTGGAACTTCCCCATGCGCATGCCCATCGGCATCGTGATGCCCGCCCTCGCCGCGGGCAACGCCGTGGTGCTGAAGCCCACCGAACACGCGCCGATGGTTGGCGCCATGATCGTCGAGGCCTTCGCACCGCACCTGCCGAAGGACGTGATTCAGCTCGTCCAAGGCGAGGGCGCAACGGGCGCCGCGCTGGTGGCCTCGGACGTCGACATGGTCGGCTTCGTGGGCAGCCGTGCAACCGGCAGCGCGATCATGTCCGCATCCGCTCCAACGCTCAAGCGCATGGTGCTCGAGCTCGGCGGCAAGGACCCCTTGATCGTACTCGCCGACGCCGACCTCGACGCCGCCGCCAAGTGCGCCGTGACCCACGCCCTGCGCAACACCGGCCAGGTCTGCTGTAGTGTCGAGCGCGTCTACGTGGCCGACTCGATCGCCGACGCCTTCGAAGCCAAGGTAGTGGAGCTCGCCGCCAAGTGGACCCACGGTTCGGGTTTCGAAGCCGGCGTTCGCATGGGCCCGATGGTCTCCAAAGGGCAGCGCGCCAAGTGCCACGCCCAAGTCGAGGACGCCGTCGCCAAGGGCGCACGCCTGCTCATGGGCGGCACGATCCCCGATGGAGACGGCGCCTTTTACCCGGCGACCGTCGTCGCCGACATTCCCGCCAACTCGACCCTGCTCACCGAAGAGACCTTCGGCCCCGTGGTCTGCCTCTACCGCTACGACGGCTCCGAGGAAGAGTCCGTGCGCCTAGGCAACGACTCCATCTATGGCCTCGCCGCGAACGTGTATTCCAAGGACGAGGAAAAGGCAGCGCGCATCGCCAAGCAGCTGCGCTTCGGCCAGATCGGCATCAACCGCTACATCTCCAGCGCCCCCGGCTCGCCCTGGGTCGGCGCCCGCCAGTCCGGCCACGGCTACCTCGGCGGCATCGAAGGCCACCGCCAGTTCAGCAGCCCCAAGAGCGTCACGGACACGAACCCGGACGCCTAGGCGGCGGCGCCAAGTCGCTGCTCGATGAGAGCGGCGACTTGGCCCGACCAACTGATGGTCGTGGCCCCAGCGGCAAGCTCGGACCGATGCTCATTGTAGTGCTGGGTAATCATCGTAGAGAACGTGCCCGAGACAGTAGAGAATGGGCAAGGGGGCTGCACCAAGGAGGAAGCCGAAGACCAAGATGGGTAGGGCGCCTTTAGCTTGCTTGCCGAGCAGGATGGCTGCGGCTATCAGGGGGACGAGCAGCAGCAGCTTGGCGGGGAAGCGAGCTCCACCAAACTCACTGGAGAGGATGGCCATGCCGACGATCGCCCCCATGGCCAAGGCGACCAAGCCAAGGGCCCAGGGTCTCCAGGCTGCAGACCTTGGGGGTGCGGCTTGGTCCGGCTCAAGTTCGTTCGGTGCCTGGGTGTCCATGGGTTTGTGGTGGAGGTGGGAAGAACTCCTACAAGCAAGCATAGGACCGATCGTGGTTCTTGGCAGCGAATTCTTTGGTCGCTTATCGAGCGGGCGAGTACCGCGCAGTCCCCAGGATCCGAGAGGTACACCAGGGATTTAGGTGTTGGGCCGCTCCCGGGGGGACGGTACTCTGATCGCGTAGGGTGTAAAAACTGGGCCGAACCACAACCCCCTGCCCAAGCGAGGCTTGTGAATCAGCGACAATGGCCTTCATGGCCCACATCTACCCGGTGCACATCCTCATCACGTCGCTCGCTGGCCTTATCAACCGACTTCAGGCCGAGGTGCTTGAGTTCCTGATCGAAGAGAACCGCGTACTGAAGGAGCAGCTGAAAGGACGGCGCATTCGGCTAAGTGACGATCAGTGCCGCCGCCTGGCTGCGAAAGGCAAACGGATCGGACGTCGCCTCTTGATGCAAGTCGCAGCCATCGTCACGCCGGACACGATCCTGCGTTGGCACCGCAGTCTGATTGCTGCGAAGTGGACTTATCTGAGCAAGCGCGTGGGCCGCCCTGGTTTGATGAAAGAGATTCGCGCCTTGATCATTCGCTTCGCCCAGGAGAATCGTGGTTGGGGGTACTGTCGCATTAAAAGCGCTCTTCGGAACGTGGACCACCGAGTCGCGCCTAGCACCATTCGCAATGTGTTGAAGGCCCACGGGATCAAGCCTGCGCCTGATCGGCCAACAAGCTGGTGAGCGTTCCTGAAAATCCACTGGGATCAAATCGCCGCAACGGACTTCTTCACGATCGAGGTCTGGACCGTCACGGGGCTGAAGAACGACTACGTGCTGTTCATAATCGAGTGGAACACACGGCGCGTACACCTGGCCGGCATTACCAGGTCTCCGAACGATATGTAGATGGCTCATGCGGCCGAGCGAGCCGCGAAGATCCTGGAAGGACGCAGGTTCCTGATCTGCGACTGCGACGCGAATTACCGCCGTCGCTTCAAGCTCGTGATGGAGGCCGCGGGTATCAAACTCATCAAGACACCCACCGCGCGCTGAATGCCAACGCCTATGCCGAACGTTTCGTCCGATCGATCAAGGAGGAATGCCTCAGCAAGATGATCTTGTTCGGCGAAGGCCACTTGCGCTGCGCTGCTGATAAGTGCCTGCATCACTTCATCCACGAGCGGAACCATCAAGGTATCGGCAATGAACTTGTCGATGCCGAAGTAGCTTCTGGCGCTGGGCCTATCGAGTGTCGCGAGCGTCTCGGCGGCCTGCTCAAGTTCTACCACCGCGCAGCCTGAAGGAAGATGGCGCCGGGGCTGTCTCGCTTCGGTGGGGGAGTTGTGCCGACCGGGCGCGCGCAACCCTAACTCAACTGCGATACTTGCGCGCGCCTTGCCGGAAGCTGCTGTTCAAGCGTGGGGTAGCCTTCGGCTGAGTATTTGCACCCTGCGGGTTTAGGGAGATTGATTCTGGGATCGGTGCGATGCGGGTGAAAAAGGCAGGTTCAGTGCCGGAAAAGTCAAGGAGTTCCGTAGTGAACCCGGGGATGGCTCAATAGTATGCAATTGTTAATGGGAAGGCGTCCCCATGTTGAACCTTGGCTCAGCAGCACCAACCATGAACAAGACAATCAAATACCACGAATGAATGTACTCAGAATATTTTTACTCATATTGTCCGTCCACCTAACACAGGGCGTTTCTTCTGCTGAGCCAGTCGGGGGCGAAGTTACGGATGATATTGACCTTGAGGTTGATATGGATAAATTCAACGAATTGGTGGACGCTGCAATCGACAAGATCGCTGAATTTGACCCCGTTGCCGCTGCTGACTTGGAAGCCCTTAAGGCCAATGGGGGCATCAAGCCAATTGCGCCAGTTAAGGAAGGGGGAATCGTTGTCGCGCCTGAGGCGTTTGGCGATTACGACGGTCAGACTTACAACTTTGTAGGGAATGTGGTGAACATTTATATTAGTATTTGGGAAATTCAGCATGGGGATAACCTGTGTGGGACCTTACTGCACGAGAAGAAGCATTGGGATGGGGATGTTGATCCCGATGATGATGACAAGCTGGATGACGATGATGGTACCATTGACGGCAAAGAGTTACTGGGTGATGTGACCCCCGAGAACATAGAGAAATATCGTAAGCACTGCGAGTTACAAGAAGACGTCGCGGCAGATATGTGTGCAGCCAATACACTACCTGGCAACCCCAACAACGCATTCCTCTGTGATACAATTAAAGCAGATTTCGAGAGTGCCATTGACCATTATAGATTGCTTGAGCTACTAGGGGATCAGGATGCAATTGAGTCCATTGCTAACCTAGAATCCATACTCTCGGATCTTCCTGAGGAGTGCCTTTGCCTAGATTACCTTCCCTGGTAGGCACTTGAGCTTCATAAATCAAGGACCACGACTTCAACTGAACCCACGAATAAATTGCTCACTATGAACTTCAATTTAACTCCCGCTAGGCTGCTCGTGCCAATCATCGGTTTTGCCACCTTGGTCTTTGCGCTGCCGCCCCCGAACCCCGTCCCTGGCGTGACTATTGCACCTCCCCCGTTGGAGTTGCAAGGTGTGAATACCGGAAAGAGGGTCAATGTGGCCCCAGGCATGTCTGTCACATCTAAATTCTCGACTTCGGGCGCCTATGTTCGCTTCAATTGGCAGAATGATCACGGACTAACTAAGAGCTTTATGCAAAGTACTTCCTACCATCCAACTTCCGTAGAACCAATCCTTCGCAATGGTGAAATCGTGTTTATCGTATCGGGGAAGAACGCCACCAATGGAAACACCGTAATCGAGCAATGGAGCCTGTCGACACCAGGAGTCCAGACTTCTCCCACGGGGCTTTACAAGATGCTACGGGGCGGAGGAGTTCGCAAGGTCAAATCCCTGTATTCTCGCCCGGTTGTTGGGCGTGATATGGTCCAGAATCTTTGGCGAGATGCCCTTAACGAGGATCAGATCCAAATCCAGTTTTGGGATAGCAAGGACATTTACAAAATGGATTTGGTCTCGCGCCAACTGGACTTGATCGCGTCACCCAATCCTAGCGCAACTGGTGTGACCGAGGCTTGGCTGGGAGCTACATCTCACACAAACGCATGGTCTCGTAATCACGCGATCTATGGGATTGTGCACGTTCTCGATGGAGAAGCTGGCGGTGGACTTCCTGAGACCTGGCTCGTCTTTACCGATTTAGATCGAGATGGAATTCCCGAAGGATCCTTCAACACCGATGAGGCTTCGTGGACTTCATCTGGTATGGGGGACGGCGCCAACTATCTTGACTAACCCGGCTGACAAGAGGTTTCATACCTCTGTTCTAAGCCATTTAGTAGCGGTTCGCGTGCTGACGTCATCGACTCGCAATAGCCAAAGAACTGCCAGCCACATTTTGCCGTTCTGACGGGAGCCAAGGTGGTTCCCGTCGGGGTCTACCGCGTGGGGGATGTGAGCTGGAGTGGTCAGTGGCTCTGGGACGCGATGGCAGCTTTGCTCTTCGATGCGATTCGGCTTCGTGAGCCACGGAACTTACTATAACCTTCGACACGTACTTTGCGTACTGCAGGGATCTGCCTTACCAGACGGTACCTTTGCAGGCACATCTGCGCGCAAGGCTATAAATGCTACGGCTTCAGGATCTTGTGTGGGTGAGCTCTCGGTCGCTTGCGCTCGTTAGATCGCAAATGAACTCCCGCCCGGCTGCGCCAAAGGAACTACGCCTATGAAACTCTTCCCAAATCGCTCAGGATTGGGGTTCTGGAAAAAGAGCCGCCCCTGTCCTTGATCCCCTCAAGTCCTCTACCCACACAAGGTCCTGAAGTCCCGATGAGGCAAGCATAGGACCCCTATTTTGAAACTTTCTCAAACAGAGTACGAGAGATTCATCCTCGAGAAGTTCCTTGAAGACTTCGACGGGGTAACCCAGATCATGGCTCAGCCTGATCATCCAGATGCGATCGTTGAGATCGATGGAGACCGGATTGCCATAGAAATTACAGGCTATGTTTCATCAGAAGAGAGGATGGTCGATGACGACAGGCACTCGAGCCTTGTAGATGTATTTAATGAATTGTGGGGGACTAGTCCAGACATCTCCTCGATCAATCTGTTTGTTAAATTTAGGCATCTATACGGCAGACCTTGCTTGCCCAAGCCTCAGAAATCACAAGACGTAGTCAACGGGCTTGCGAACTTAGTCCGTGACCACATCAGCGACTTCCACCCTCACGATCCTAACCATGAATTGGACATCAAGGTCGACGACGAACGACTCAATGAGTATGTCACTTCTGTGACATTGCGGAGGACTCCACAGGCACGTGTTTTTGGATTTGGGAGCAACTGTACCGGTGGCTGGGTCGCTTTGAACAAAAACGTGTTGGTTGGCTTGATTGATAGGAAGCTTGCGAAAGTCGAATCATATCGCCAGAGCTTGGCATCCCACGGAGCCACTAAGCTTTGGTTGCTCGTGCATTTCGACGGCCACCCACTTGCCACAGTGTTGATTGATGAGCAGAGGGCTGAGGTTCTCCGAATCGCTAAGGAGCGCAATGCAGAAGCATCATCTAGGTTTGATCAACTTCACATAATCGACAGGCCTGGAAATGTAGCAGGACCATGGGTCAAAAGAGCCTATCCGTGACCCGGTTTGCTTTTCTTCCCCATGTGTTTGATCTTCCTAATCAGTAGGGCAGACCAACCGTTAGGAGTCTTGCCACCGTGAACGCGATATCAAAGCGTCGATTCCATGATCACCAGCGCGTAGGCCGTGGCCAAGGTAGGGTTGCCTTCGTACCAGCGCGGGCTGTTGGTGTTTTCCCAGGAGCCGTCGCCCTTTTGCATGGCGGTTAGGCGCGCGCCGAGGTCGCGTTTCCAGTTGTGGGTCACGCCGTCGGCGGTGGTGATCTCGTCATCGCCGTAGAGTTCGAGGGCGCGGGCCATGGCGAGGAAGTAGTAGAAGAGGCCCTGGTAGGCTTCGCTGGGATCGGCCGAGGTCTCGAAGCCCGGGTTCAGATCCAGGGAGTAGTTCGCGGTGATCCACTTCCATGTGGCGACCACGCGCGGGTCGTCCTTCTCCAGGCCGGCCAGCAGGTAGCCCTTGAGCAGGGCGAAGGTCATCGAGCCGTAGGAGCGGGGGACGCGGGTGCCGTCGGCTAGGGTCATGAAGCCGGCCTTGGACTCGCCCGGTGCGTAGCCGGAGCCGCCGTCGTTGCCGGATTTGATGACGCCCTTACCGTCCGGAGATTCGATCGCAATGTCGTTGGATTCCGAGCGGTTCTGGCAGCGCTCGAGGAAGGCGAGGGCCTTGTTGAAGGACTCGTCTTCGGCCTTGGTTCCCGATGCGGCCAGGGCGTCCATGGCCATCTGTAGGTTGGAGAGGTCGGGGCGCTCGTCGCCGCCGTAGCCCATGCCGCCGTAGTAGCGGTGGCCGGGTGCATAGCCCTCGCCTTCGTCGGCTTGCAATGCGGTCAGGAAGCCGCGCGCCTCTTCGATGGTCTCTTTGAACTCGGGGCGGTCGGCCGCGGCCAATGCGAGGATCGAGGCCGAGGTCACGTAGTTCGCGAGTTGACCGGTTTGGATGGAGCCGTCCTCTTTCTGCAGGGAGACGAGCCACGCGAGGCCTGTGTTGATGGCGGCATCGACCTCGGCGGGGCGGGGCTCCGGGGTGGCGAGCAAGCCGCCCAGCACCATGGCCGTGATGCCGGCGTCAGCGTTGCCCATGGCGCCCCAGCGGCCGGGCTCGACGGCGCCTTCGTTGACGAGGTACAGGGCGCCGCGGTTCATGGCGGCGGTGACCTTGGCCTGGTCGGCGGCGGGCGCCTTGGCCAGGGGCACAATCTCGGACGCGGGCTTGACCTCGGAGGCGCGGATGCTGTCCCAGTTGGCGGTGAGTTGGGCCATGCTAGATGCGGTGGCCGCGGCCACGCTGCCGCCGGCTGCGGGGAATGCGCCCGCTTCGTCTTGGCTCGCGAGCAGCTTGTGCAGGTCGGCGAGTCCCAAAGCCTCGGCGCCTGGCAGTAGTTTGCCCTGGACGGCCGCAAAGGTGACGGCGTCCACAGCTTCGGCGGCTTCCGCTAAGGCCTTACCCTCGGCCTCGGTGGCCCCAAAGCCCGGTACGCTGATGCGCGCGAGGGCGTAGGCAGCGAGCAAGGTCTGTTGGATCTTTGCCTCGTTCGTCGTCGCGTTCGCGTCAAAGATCAAGCCCGTGGAGTCGCGGTTGTTCGCGAGGTAGTCCGCGGCGCTCTCGAGGAACGGCCCGTCCATGACCGTGTACTTGCGCGGGCTGTCGGCCATGGCGATCAGGACACGTGCGGTGTCCTCGACTCCCCCGCCAAACTGGCCCGACTTCGGATCCTGGTCCGCGCGCAAGAACCTGACAGACCGGTCGATGCTGTCCTTGATGTGGGACGAGGACACTGCCGCGGGACCGGAGTCCTGGCCGATGGCAACCACGAGCTCGTCCTCAGGGGCCGGCACCGAGGCGGTGATCGACTTCGGAGCTTCGTCCCAACAGCTCGACCCGAGGGCGATCAGAGTGAGGGAGCAGGCGATGAGAATCAGGGGATTGCGCGTCGTAGAGTTCATTGGGATTCGAGTCTTGAGGTCAGGTCTTTGGGTGCGGATTCTAACGGCCCGGGCGGGGCATGGTTCACTAGAGCTGGAAGGAGAATCGTAAAGGGAATCTGGCGAGTTGGCGGGATCTGGCTGTGGGCCTTGGGAGGGCGGCGGCTGGGTCGGTAATCTTGAACCATGCAAGATGCGTCCACAGGCCCGGAGAGCTCCCAGGAGGGCGCGATGTGGACCGGTGTTTTCGCCAAGCAGCCCGTCGCCGGTCAGGTCAAGACGCGCATGGAGCCCCTGCTAGGGGCTCTCCTCGGCGATTCCGGCCCCGCAGACCTGGCACTGGCGCTGGTGCGGGATGCCAAGGCGCGATTGGCGGGCCAGGGGCTCGGGCTCGAGCTCGTCTTTGCTCCGGCAGCGGGCGAGCCGTGGTTCCAGGCGAGCTTCCCCGGC
The DNA here is from genome assembly GCA_047629095.1 of Planctomycetota bacterium. Classification (GTDB taxonomy): domain Bacteria; phylum Planctomycetota; class UBA1135; order UBA1135; genus CALBMX01. The sequence continues at coordinate 9,563 of JBLHWM010000049.1, forward strand.
TGCTCACTTCGCGCCCAGCGCGGGCCGGGCCTGGGGCAGCGCATGGCGAACTGGTTTGAGGATGTGCTCTCTGCGGGCAGCCCCGGTTCCGGGGGCACCGCCGTCGCCGTGGGGGCGGACTCGCCCTGGACCAGCGCGACCCGCGTCCGCACAGCCCATACCAAGCTGCTTGCCGGCGCGGATGTGGTGCTTGGGCCGGACCACGGTGGTGGCTATTACCTGGTTGGACTGCGGCGTCCAATCCCGGGGCTCTTCACAGAGATCGAGATGTCGACCGAGGGCATGTTCCAGGCAACTGTGCAATGGATCCGCGAGCGCGGGCTGCGATTAGAGCTGCTCGAGCCGGACTACGACCTCGACGTGCCCAGTGATTGGAATCTATTGGAGCGCGATCTCGATCAAGGCCGTGCGGTCGAGCGGGCGTCCGACTGGCCCAGCCACCTAGAAGCATTTGCAAAGCGAGTTCGCGCGGCGCAGCACTCGGCTCGGGAGAGTCGCAATGGGGGGGACCCCAAGGAGATCGAATGAGCACAGTGGACCTTATGTCGGGGCAGCAGGAAGCCCAAGTCTCTCTCAGTCAAGCTGGGATAAAGGAGGCCAGCTCGCCGGACCGGCTTGGGTCTTCTGAGCGTGTGACCATCAGCTCGCGGTTGGCACGCTTTGCCTTCCATAGCTTTCGAGGCGCGGCACTCTGCTTCGGTGTCTTCGTGGCCGTGAACTGGCTGGTCGCCGCAGTCGACGGTGGGATTGACTCCAATCTCTGGTGGATCGATCTGCGTAGCTTGGATTGGGGCTTGCGCTCGGCACTTCTGGTTTCGGTCGCGATCGCCATGGTGACGTTCGCCTTGAAACCAACGATTCGAGGCCCCTTGCGGTACTCTATATTGGCCCTCTTCGCGTTCGGTTGTCTATGGGCGATTCGGGATATGGCCAGTGCTTTGGACTTGATGGGGACTGGACGCATCGGAGACTGGAACGTTCCCTTCTCCACCGGCGTGGCTACTTTTTTCCTGGGCGCGTTCCTCTGCGTCGCCAAGGCGCCGCTCCTGATCGCGCCCATTATGCAAGGCCAGAGTCCATCGCCAGTCCTCGTACGGTTGAGCTCCCTGGCCGCCATGTCCAGCGGTGCTGTGCTGCTCTTCTTGCTGATCCCCATCGGTGTTATGGCCACCTTTGGCAAGGCCGACTACTCGCGCTATGAGGTAAGCCATCCCGACAACCTAGCCGTGGTCTTCGGCGCTGGAGTCCGCAAAGACGGAACCCCATCGCTCGCCCTTCATGACCGCACCATGTCGGGCATCGCGCTCTACAACCAGGGTCGCGTCACCAAGCTGCTCTTCTCAGGAGGGCCCGGTCCAGGGGCAACCCACGAGACTGCCGCCATGGAAGAGATGGCCTTGGAAAACGGCGTGGCCCCAGCGGACATCCTGATCGACCTCAACGGGTTCTCGACCTGGGACACGGCCAAAAACACAGCCGCGCTGGCGGAGTCCGGGACATCAAACCTTGGCTCTTCCGGGATAGCTGGCGGCGCAAGTATCTTTGCTGTGACCCATGGCTACCACTTGCCGCGAGTCGAGCTCGCCTTCCAAATGCATGGCCTCGACGTCCTCACCGTACCTGCCACCGAGACGCGCCCACTGCAGCGCCGCCATTACTACGCACTGCGCGAGGTAGCCGGATTCTGGGTCTACTGGGGGCGCCGCGCGATCGCGCAATAGGGCGATCGCCTGCCCCTAGGGCTGGCGATTGGGGAATGCCCTAGTCCTTCTCGAAGCGAACCGCCGTCCCGTAGGCCAGCATCTCGGCCGCGCCGCGTTGGATCTCGGTGCCGCAGAAGCGCATGCCGACGATGGCGTCGGCGCCCAGGGCCTTGGCCTCGTCGATCATGCGGTCGAGTGCCTGCTCGCGGGCTTCCGCCAAGAGCTTGGTGTACTCGTCGACTTCGCCGCCGACCAGACCCTTGAAGAAGGCTCCGAGGTCGCGGACCATGTGGCGGGCTCGAACGCTCGATCCGCGGACCATACCGAGGCCCTCGGCAATGGTCTTGCCGGGGACTTGGTCGCAGGTGTAGATGTGCTTCATCGTTTGACGCTTGTGTAGGGATCCATGTGGCGGGTGCGCCAGCGCCGACGAGCGATAGCAAGAAAGAGAACGGTCAGACCGCTCACAAGAAAGACGATCGAGGCGCGCTCCCAGAGTGGGATGCGAGCTTGGGTAATGAGCTGGATACCGATGGCGGCCATGCCGATGGCGCCGAGTACAGTCGCGACCCAGCCGAGGCCAATCAAGCTGGTCTGGGAGGGACTCTCGTCGACCTCTTTCCAGGCGATGTCGATGTTCTCCGGCGGCGCGGCGGTGCGGGCGATCAGGTCGAGGCGCCGCAAGGCGGTAACCTCCTCGCGCAGGGCCTCTTCACGGCTAAGCCTCCCCTCGAACTCCGCCTTGGCCGCGGGATCGAGTTGATCGTCCACGTAGGCCATTGCGAGCAGCTCGTCGCGGGAGGGATGTTGGGCAGCTGGAGTCATTGTTCGGATCCGTCCTTGAAGTCGGATAGGGCACCGTCGAGGTGCGGTTCCAGGAACTCGCGCAGCCGGCGGCGTGCGTGGTACAGGCGCGACATCACCGTCCCCTCCGGCACACCGAGTGCGTGGGAGATCTCTCGATAGCTAAGGTCCTGGAACTGGCGCAGCACCAGGATCTCGCGGTCACGGGCGGAGAGCCGCTGCATGGCTTCCCAAAACAGCGTCTTGGTCTCGTCGCGCTCGGGTCCGGCGGACGGTCCCGGGTTGTCGTCGATCAGGTCCCAGTCGGTCGCGTCGCCATCGTCATTTTGGCCGGCGTTCAGACTACTCCGCTTGATGCGCCCGCGCTTGCGCAGGAAGCTGAAGCAGGTGTTGCGTAGAATGCGGTGGAACCACGGTAAAAACGGTTCGCCGTCCCTGAAGGTGGTGCGCGCGCGCCAGGTCTTCATGAAGGCTTCCTGGCACAGGTCGCGCGCATCTTCCTTCGAGCCGACGAGGTTCGTGGCCACGCCATACGCGCGGTCCGAAAGTTTGAGAACGAGCTGGTCGAAGGCGGCCTCGTCGCCGGCCTTCGAAGCGTTCATCAGTTGGGTGGTTAGGGTTTCCATTGGATCCCCGTACTTATCTGGCGCGGGTTTCTTCAATGGAATCTTGGGAAACCTATCGCTCACGAATGACCCCCCTTGGAGCCCAAAACCGTGTTTTTGCGCATCTTAGCGAGCATTTCAAGGGCAGCATGGGCCCCGCGAGTCACGGCGCCGGGGGGGCCCAAACGCGATTCCGCGTGGTTCTGCCCCTCGAGATTCTCCTTGCGCCAGTCCTCATCGGAAAGGGCCCGCTCCAGGGCAGAGCGCACTTGCACACGCGTGACTTCGCCCTCGCCCGTGTCCTTCTCCCCGTGGTCGGTGAAGGCAAACTCCGGGTGAACTTCGCGGTTCGCAAGCAGGTTGACCGAAGTGAACCAAGGCACGGAGAACAGGTGGTCGCGCAGCCAGATGCCGCGGTTGTTCTTGAGTCGGTAGAGCACCACGGTGGGCAGGCGGTGGGGCAGGATGTCCAAGACGACCGTGCCCGAAACTGCGAAGGCGCAGGCGCCCCGGGCGAGCTCCTTGTGCAGGCCGCCCTTGGCCAGGCGCACCTTGGCAGGGGACCGCGCGAACTCTTCTTCGATGACTGCGTCCAGGTCCCGGCGCGAGTGCGGCAGCACGACTTCCAGATCCTTGAACTCGGGCGTGGCTTGTAGCTCGGCGATGCGGTCCAGCATCCAGGGTAGGTTGCGGCGCACAACACCCTCGCGACTTCCTGGCAGCAAAATCAGGGGCCCATTAGGAGCGGGCTTTTGCAGCTCTTCCGTACGCGCTTCAACTCCAGAGAGGGGCGCTCCGATCTCGTGTAGCTCGTCGAGTAGCGGGTGACCCACGTGCTTCGAGTTGACGCCGTGGCGCGCATACCAAGAGGGCTCGAAAGGAAGAATGGATAGGCCTAGATTGACGGCCTTGCGATAACCCTTCACGCGCCAGGGCGCCCAGCCCCAGTATTGGGGCGTGACAAAGTGCGCCACGGGCACGCCGTACTTCTGCGCGAGATGAGCCAGGGGAACGTGCAGTGCCGGCGAGTCCACCGGGATCATGATGTCCGGGCGCTCGTCGCGGAAGTTCTCGGCTGCGTCGCGCAGCATGGCGAGGTAGTAGGGGAGCGCGCTCAAGACACCGTCGAAGCCCATGGCCGCGCGCTCGCCGGGGTTCCCGATGGAGCGCATGCCACGCTCTTCCAGAGCGGCGCCACCGAGGCCCACGAATTCGGGCTCTAAGAGACCCGCGGCCAAGGCGGTCTTGCGCAGGGCGTCGATGAGGTTTGCGGCGTGGATCTCGCCGGAGTGCTCGGCGGCGGCGATGAAGATGCGTAGGGGGCGCCCGCCGAGGGCTTGGGCGTCGAGGGGCGGCAGATGCTCCGGAGCGGGCAGGCTCGGGGCCTTGGTGGCGAGGTCGCCCCGGATGTCCGCCTCCTTCTGCTTGCGTACTGCAAGGTAGATGGCTGTGCGCAGGGGCGCGATGGCGATACCGCCGAGGGCGCGGCCGAGCTCGATGGCTACGGCAAGGCGCGGCGGCAGGCCACGGTGGGCCCGCCGGCCGGTCTCCGCAACTTCTTCGTTCTGCTTAGGGCTGGTCGTCACGCTTCCTAGGTTAGAAAGGTAGACTGCCCCGATGCTACGTCTCCTTGGATTCTTCGTGTTGGTGTTCCTCACCCAGAAGCTGTTGCTCGAAATCCCCGTCGTCAGGGACTTGATCGGCGGGCTCGGCATCTTCGGCTTTTGGGTCGTCGCGATCTTCGTGGGATGGTACCTCGAGGCTCTAGGCACCAGGCTCATGGCCAAGCGCCGGTTCGATGCCCAAGTGCGCGGCCTCGGCAATGTGGACACGGCCAACAACCAGGGCAAGCTAGGGGCGCTGCTTCTGGATCGCGGCAAGTT
>JBLHWM010000050.1:0-14505 GCA_047629095.1 Planctomycetota bacterium
GAACAAGTGGGCACCTTTGGCTCCCAGCGCCCCGTGGATCTCTACGATGGCGAGATCGCATTCACGGACCACCACATTGGACGTGTTTTAGCAGGTCTCGACGGGCTTGGCCTGGACGAGAATACGGTGATCGTCTTCACGTCGGACCACGGCGAGGAGTTTCGCGATCATGGTGGGCTCGACCACGGGCACACCCTCTACCAAGAACAACTGCACCTGCCCTTGATCATCCGCGTCCCCGGTGAAGAGCCCGGGCGCCATGCCGGCATGGTGCGATCGATCGATGTTCCAGCGACGATCCTGGACCTGGCCTCGCTGCCCCCGGGAGATGAGAGCTTCGGCCGCAGTCTCAAAGGAATCCTCGGCGGCGGTCCTGGGCCGGACCTTCCGCCCGCTCTAGCGGAGCTTGACCGCAATGCATCCCGGGACCAACTGGGTATGGTGACGACGGACACTAAGCTGATCCTCAATCGCCAAACGGGTGCCGCGCTTTTGTTTGACAGAAACGAGGACCGGACTGAGCAGCGCGACCTCGCCAAGAAGAAACCGGTGGTCACAAAGGCCCTGTTGGCCGAGATGAATACCCTGCATGAGGCTGCCCTAGTCGTTGCCGCCAAGCACCCCGACCGGGTCGACCAAGAGCTCGGTGCGGCGGAAATGGAAGACCTCAGCGGAACGGGCTATGTGGGCGACAAGCATGAGTAGGCTGCTGTTCATGGCTGGGCTACTTGGCGTTGCGAGCTGTGGTCCCCAAGCGCCATCGCCCGTGACCCCGCTGACCGGTGTTCGCCTCACGAACTACGCCAACGGAAAACCCTGGGCGCGCATTGAGCTCGAGCGCGGCATGGGCAACGGCACTTGGGAGACCTGGTTCGAAGACGGCACCCCGAAGTCCATTGACCACATGCAAACAGGGATTCTCCACGGCGCATCCGAAGCGTGGTTCGAGGGTGGCAAGCCGCGTTTTCGTGGCGCCTACGAACAAGGCCAACCCACGGGACACTGGACGCGCTGGTACCCGAATGGAAACATGCTCTCGGATGGAAGCTATGTGCGCGGTGTCCAAGTGGACGAGTGGACCAACTGGTACCCAGATGGGACGGTGCAGATCGAAGCAGACTATACCGGTATGGGTGGCAGCGGCGACTTTGCCTACTTCTACGAAGACGGCAAGCCCAAGTCCGCGGGCGAGATTCGCGACGGTGTGCGCACAGGCCTGTGGCGTGAGTGGTGGCCCAATGAAGTGTTGCGCAAGCAGATGACCTTCTTAGAAGGCAAGCTCGAGGGGCCGGCAGAGTTCTACCACAAGACTGGTAAGCCCGATGCCGCCCGCACCGGCACGTACGCTGACGGCAAGCTACAAAAGTAGCCCGGATACCGCGACTGCGCTACCCGGGCTTCTGTTCTCGAACCAAGGCTAACGAGCCGCAAAGGGCGGCCCGCTAGCGGGATCTAGTTAGGACTTCATCCAGCTCAAGAGCTCGCGAATCTTAGGTGGCTGACCTGTCCGCAGGATACCGGCCCGGAAGATTCGTCCAACCATCACAAGGGTGAAGAGCGTGAACACGACCAGCAAAATCAGCGTGCCGATCTTGTCGAACATCGGTGGGTCGGCCGCGGCTCGGTTCATCATGGTGAAGGGCGTATAGAGCGGGATCCACGACAGGATCGTCGCCAGCGTTCCATTCGGGTCCTTCGGAATGAACATCATCGTGATGATCGGCACCATCATGACCAACATGACGGGCCCCATCAGGTTCTGTGCGTCCTTGATCGTGTTGCACAGGCTACCGATGGCCAAGAAGATGCCCGCATAGAGCAGGTATCCAAGGCAGAAGTAGAGCACGAACCAATAGATCAGGCCCGAGCCCAGGAGCACGTCCAATAGCATCGTGGGAAACTCTGCCTCAGGACCTGCGCTCAGGCTCAGAATCGTGACAAGAGATCCCATCCATACGCCAATCATCGTCAACCCAATGCCCGCGATTCCGGCCAGCTTGCCCATCATCAACTCCCCTGCCGTCACTGAGGACAGCAGCACTTCGATGATGCGGTTGGACTTCTCCTCCACCGTGTTGTTGAGCAACATCTGAGAGATGGTGAAGATGCCGATCCACAGGAGGTAGACAAAGCCAACGGGCGCCCACTGGCGAATCTGGTCAGCCGTGCTGACCTCTTCCTTGCCCGCTTCTTTCTTCGGGTCCAAGGCTGCAAGTTTGAGTGTCGTGTCGTTGACCTCGGCGACCGCATCAACGTCCAGTCCGCGGGCTTCGAGTTCGCTGCGCTGCAGGGTTCGATTGATCGAGCGCTGGATACGATTTTTCAGGTCCGAGTCCGCAAGGTTTGAGCCCCAATACTGGCCACCTCGGCGCACGGGGGCAGCATCGCCATCAACCGCGGGCTGCATGTCCTGGGCGCGCTGAAGATCAGCCATGATACCGGGACGCTGTACAGAGTCCTGGATATCACGCGGCAGCAGTACACAGGCGAAGAGGCTGACCTCTTCCCCGTCCACATTAATGGTCTTTTCCCCTCGAAGATAAGGCCGCAGGTCTTCACTCAGTTGCTGAACGGAGGCGTCGGCATCCAGCTCGATGGGTAGAGGAATCTCCAAGAAGGCTGGCCGAGGCATCTCGAATTCAGGCCGGTCCTCCAGTAAGCCATCAAATGGAGCGGACATCATCTCGAGCATGGAGCCAATCCCCTGCTCATCAAGCATGGCGCCCATTTCGGGCCCCATATAGGATTCCATGCGCTGCTGCATCTCCTCCATGTCAATGGCAGGAGTCGTCTCGAGGTCAATCTTGACCGGCGCCGGCGGCGTGACCGCAAAGTCCTTGACGTAGGTGTTGAGCGCACTGACCACTTCGAACCTGTAGGCACGGTCGATGTCCTCGCGGATCTCGGTGCCATAGATACCGGACTGGTCCACCAGCACAAAGTGCCGGGTGGGCGTCGAGTCCTCGAGAATGCGCTGCACGAAGATGCTGGCAAAGATGATGATCGGGAACAGAAAGAGCCCAATCCAGAAGCCCTTGGTTTTTGCATTCTCTGCGTACTCACGCAGGGCAATCATGAAAATAGCTCTCATCGGAAGCTCGCCTCCTTAGCTTGGTCGCCAACGAGGTGCACAAACACCTCGTGTAGGCTTGGTGGTGAATAATCAAAGCGCTCCAGAGGAATGCCCTCCTTGAGACAAGCCTCAATCACATCGATGGGCTCGGCCTTCTCCGAAAGGTAGACATCCCACAGTTTGCCGGGTTTGCCAGAACCTTCCGTAATGATGTCGCCCCTCTCATCAATGGGCGCCATGCGCAGAACATCACTCATCTTTTCCAGGAACTGTAGGTCCTTCGGACTCTCTAGGCGAAGCTTCCGGGGAATCACATGGCGTGCGTTCTCAACGGTATCGTCGAGCACCTTCTTACCACCAGCGAGCAGAACGATCCGGTCGCAGATGCGCTCGGCGTGACTCATCACGTGGGTCGAAAAGAGCACCGTGTGGCCCCGCTTGGATAGGTCTCGGATCACGTCTTCCATGACCTCTTGGTTGACCGGGTCGAGGCCACTAAAGGGCTCGTCCAAGATCACAAACTCCGGGTCGTGGGCAATCGAAGCCAGCACCTGGACCTTCTGGCCCATACCCTTCGAAAGGGCCTCGGTCTTTGCATTGGCAAAGTCCTTGAGGCCATAGCGCTCGAGCAACTCAAAAGCGCGGCTCTTGGCGTCCTTGCGGGACATGCCCTTGAGCGTGGCAAAGTAGGCAATGATCGACCAGGCCCGCATCTTCTTGTACAGCCCCTTTTCCTCGGGCAGATAGCCGATGCGGTCGCGCACCTCGAGGGCAGACTTATCGTTGAAGATAGAGATCTGACCGGAGGTCGGTTTGATGATCTCTAGGATCATGCGAATGGTCGTGGTCTTGCCAGCTCCATTGGGGCCGAGGAAGCCGTAAACGGCCCCCTTGGGAACAGTGAAGCTGACGTCATCCACCGCCGTGAAGTCACCATAGGTCTTGGTGACATTCCGGAGTTCAAGGGTGTTTTCAGTCAAGGGAATAGGAATGAGAGTGAGGAGGGGAGCTCACCTTAGCTTTCGCGAAGGGAGTCATCCGATGGGATTTGAACGAAGAGCAGGGCAGTTGCAAGGGCCGCAATGGCGAGTGCAACCATCGAGCCGCTGATGAGGTAGATCACGACGCCAAAGAAGCCAACGCCCAGGGTTAGGGCGGCACCGATCAGGCAGATCGTGACGAAGGTGCGAGGCAATGGGTCGCCAGGTAGATAGGCCGTCTCGGCCAGTTCCAAGGCCAGTGTTTTCCTGAGAGACTTTCGAACCGCGAGGAACGCGACGGATTCCAAGGGAATCATGAGGCCAATGGCGAGCAGCAGAGCCGAAGCCACACCCGCGGTATCGGCGGGATCAACGGGCTCGTCACCGGACAAGAAGGCGTGCACAATCCAAGCGCCGATTACCGCTAGCAGCAGGTAGCCCCCCATGATCTTGACCACTAATCGCAGCCCCCCGAGGTTTTGAAGCCCATTGGGAAGTGGCCGCTTGGCCGGGCTTGTGGATGAAAGGACAGGATCCTTAATCGGGGATGACTCAGGCATGGATGTGGTGGGATTTCGCCAAGGAGAATGTCGACCTCGACGTTCTGCCCATAGCATGCAGAACTACGTTACCGGGAGCGATCGATTCCATCTGGACTTGGGGAAACTCGACCAAGTTTCCCAAAGCACTGATGAGAAGGCACCGTGGGGAATCAGCCAGGTGGAAGCCAGCGGTCCCGAACTAGCGAGCCCAGGTCAATACGACCACAAGCAGGGTCAAGAGGCCTGTGGCAAAGGCGCAGGTCTTGGCGATGGACTCATTCAACCGATGCTTCACCAGATAGCCGAGCCCACCAAAGACGCAGCCCCAGAGGAAGCCCAGGAAGTGCGCGGACACATCCGTGCGCTCGTCCCCCAAGCCATACATGCCAAGCAACACGACGCCAAACACCAGCGGCGCAATCTTGCGCAAGAAGGAGTCCGCCGACTTGCGCCCCATGGCGAAGCTCAAGACGGACAACATGCCCACGGCGGCGAAGACCGAAGTCGATGCTCCCAAGGAATGATGCTCCTGGTCCAGGCCGACCTGGAAAAGGAACGCATTGGTCAAGTTGCCCATTCCGCCGGCCAGCAGGATGCCCAGCCAAGCCGGACCACTACCCAGCTCCGCAGCCACCAGGAATCCAAAGCCCGCGCCGAAGACCAAGTTACTGACCAGATGCATGACATCTGCGTGAAGAAGAAGCGCCGAGAAGGCCAGCCACCAATCGCCGTCCAAGATCGCCGCGGCGTTTGCCACACCCAGGCGCCATTGACCTCCACCATCGGTCTGGAAGGCAAAGAACGCCAGCAGCAGCATGAAATACCACGCGCTGCCCATCCATGCACCCGTCTTGGCCTCATGCATGCGCATGGCCGGCGGCCAGTTGCGGTTCTCAGCCCCATAGTGGGCAAGCTCGGCATTCGCGAAGCGAGCATCGCCCTCTTCCACGTGGATCATCCACAAGCCGTCCTGGGTGCGCCCAAGGCGGTGCTCGATCTGGCGCGCTTGCAGCACGAGTCCAGCCTCGGCCGCGGCACGTTGGCCAGTGGATCGGTGTACTTCGATCAGCAGGGGCAGCTCGCCCATTCCTTCCCTTTGATTTTCCATTATCCCGAGCCAGCATACCAGCCCCCGCGGTCTCTGGCACTTCTGCAAGTTCTCCCCTCGTGGAATCGAACCACAGCCGTACTCTTACGTTAGGTCCTTGTTGGCGACTCTCCGCGTCAACACAAGCCTCCCGACTGCGCTGCCAAGTCAACCGAATCCTATGATCCACTCTAAATTCGCCGCCGCTCTCGCCCTGCTCGCATCCGCTCCTCTACTGGTTTGGGGGGCCGGCGTCTTGTCCATTGACGAAAGCGCGCACCTCCCCCAAGTCATCCCCGATGCGATCCACGTACCGATCGTTGCGGGTGATCTCGAGGCCAGCTTGGCCGGCATTGAAAAGTTGAGGGGAATGCGAACGACAGCAAATGGCACCTTGGACTACCTCAAGGCCCAGACCCTCGGTCGCTCCGGCGAGGTAGAACAGGCGATAGAGATCATGGCTGCGGTGGAGCAGGATAACCCGGCGGGCCCATGGCGAGCCAAGGCGCGCTTCTCCCGCGCGAAGTTACTTGGCCAACTCGGTCGCCATGAAGAAGCCCAGGCGATCTTGGACGCTTCGGCAAACCACCTGCGGTCCGAGTCCCGTCGAGACGCGCTTGCGGAGGCTTGCTTCGAGGTGATTGCCGAGCTGACAACGGCCAAGGACCTGACCATGGGAAGCCCTGTCCCCGACAGCGACCTCTCCCTGGGCTTGCAGGTGATCACCGAGATCCTGCATCTCGACGCAAGTCCGACCGTCGAACTGCGTGCCCTCCGTGAGAGAGCGAGCCTAGGTGCCCGTCTCAACTCATGGCCCGTGGTACAAGGGGCCTTGGAAGATTGGATCCTGAAGGCCGAGAGCAGTGACCTGGATCGGGACCAAATCCACGAAGCCCAGCTCTCCTTGGCAGACGCCATGCTGCGCCAAAACCGGCAGATATCCGCCCGAGTCAAACTAGACGTCTTGGCACTTGAGCTGGGTGATTCGGATAACCGCGACCTTGAAGCTCGCTGCAATTTGTTGCGCGCCCATGCCTACCGGTCCATGGGCCAACCCGAGCACAGCATGCTCGAGAACAATCAGAAGGCCATCCAACTGCTTCGCAATCAGCTGGACCGGTTTCCAGAGCAACCCGGTCGCTCCCAGGCCGCCTTCGACATCGCTGAGATTTTTGAGAGCCTCGGATTGACCACGGACGCTGTCCAAGCCTGGCGTGACTTCCTTGCGCTGGAGCTGCCCCAGGGATCGGATCCCGCAGCCTTGGCCGAGCTCGAACGCAACCTCACTTTACGTCAATCGGCCACCATGAAAATCGGGGGATCCCTGGTTCGATCCGGTGACTTCCCCGGTGCGATTGCAGCTTATACCGAGTACACCAAGCTCTTCCCCTCGGGACCGAGTTGGAGTGATGCCCAAGGCCAGCTCGTCCGCATCCAGTACCTCATCGCCAGCGACCACTTCACCAAGGGAAACTTCTTAGCGGCCCGAACGGCATGGGAGCTCTTCCTCACGAACTACCCTTTGGATGCCCAGGCACCCGAGGCAGCACTGCAACAGGCCGAATCCTTCGTCCTAGAAGCCAAGAGTTTGGATCCGACGTTCACGTCGGAAGCAGCTCTAGACCTGCTGTCAAATGCCGTTCAGGGCTTCGAACAGGTAGCCCAAAAGAACGGGCGCAGTGATATCTCCTCGCGCGGTCTCTTCCGCGTCGGTATCGTGCAAGAGTCAATGCTTGGTGATCTAGCTGCCGCCATTAAGACCTTCCAGAAGTGCGACTTTGGCACGCGCGCGTACGATGCCCAAATGCGGCTTGTGGAGATCCTCGAGGAGAGCCTCGAGATCCGCACGAAAGCGACCCTTCGCAGCAACGAGGCGCCCACGATCGAGATCACCTCGCGTAACCTCGAGGACATTCAGATCGAGCTCTACCAGCTCGACATGGAAGCCTATTTCCGGCGCCACAAGACCCACCGCTCGATCGAGGAACTCGACCTGGACCTAATCCAAGCGGACAGGACCTTGGCCTACACTCCCGTCCCCGCGTCGCCCCACGCGAAGATGACCAAGGACGTGGTGTTGCCCATCGAAGCACCCGGGGTCTGGGTGATCACTGCGGTCTCTGGCAAGTTCCGCGCCACGACCCTAGTGCTCGTGAGCGACTTGGATTTGATCATCGAGAGCACCGACACCGAGGCCCTGATCTTCGCCCAGAACATGTTGCAAGAAGAGGGCGTCGAAGGTGCGCGACTTGTACTCAACCTTGTTCCCGCGCCGGGCTCTACGGAGCCTACGGTTCTGGAAGCAGTCACCGACGCCAACGGCCTGGCTCATGTCAAGTTCCCCCACCCATCCAGCCAACTCGCCGTACTCGGCATCCATGGAGCTCACCGGGCGAGCGAGGGGCTTTCGCTAATGCCGACCAACTCCATGAGCAACAGCGCAACTGCGACAGACTTTGCCGGCTACGTCTACACCGAGCGGGGCACCTTCCAACCCGGTGCCATCGTGCATTGGCGCGCGGTGCTTCGCGACACCAATGACAAGGGAGCGCTTAGCTTCGAGCAGGGCAAGGAGTACGACCTGTCGGTACTGGACCACACCGGGCGAACCCTACTGGCCGAGCCTATGGCTCTGGGCGCCATGGGTACCCTGCACGGTGACCTCCAGCTGAGTCCCGAGGCTGGCTACGGCAAGTACACAATTGCGATCAACGACCCCACGTTGGAAGTCGCGCGCTATACCTGCACCTTCGACGTTGCGGAGTTCACCGTACCCAAAGCTCGGCTGGCGGTCACGCCAAGTGCGCCGGTCATCCTACTTGGACAAGGACTGACCATCGATGTGCAAGCCACCTACTCCCACGGCGCCGCTATCCCCAACGAGTTGGTCTCGATGCGAGTCAATGGTACGAGGGGGCTGATTCAACTCGATCAACGAACGGACGCGGAAGGTATGACTAGGTTCACGGTGCCTGACTTTGCCATTGCGCGGTCAGAGCTCCAGGAGTTCACCTTTCAACTAATGGGTCAAGATCCCACCTTCGCTAAGACCTATGTGCAGGTCGCTGGCAATGCCTTCGATGCAGAGCTCGCCACCGGCCGCAGTACGTACTTGGCGAATGAGGCCTTTGGGCTCAACCTAACCACGACTGCGGCGAATGGCACACCAAGTGCTGAGTCCATGTCCATCCGCGTACTTAGGCAGCGCACCGATGAGACCGGTCGCCGCCTGCAGGTTCTTGTGGAGGAGCTCCCCCTGGAAACCAACGACCAAGGTGTTGGCCGCCTAGAGCTTCGTCTGCACGAAGGAGGCGACTATACACTGCGCGCCGAGGGACTCGACCGTCTCGGCAACCCCGTGGTAGCCTCCATGTCCCTGTTCATCTCCGACGAGGCCGATGACGTTCGACTGCGCTTCCTTAACGAGACGAGCCTCTATCAAGTCGGCGAGAAGGCCACACTTCGTCTGCACAACCGCAGCGCCTCGAAGTTGGCTCTGGTCATTGTCGAAGGCAAGGGCATCGCCGAGCATCAAGTGCGCGAGCTCAAGCCAGGCGAGAACCTGATCGACCTAGACCTAGATTCCCACCACTTCCCCGGAATCTCGGTCTCCGTCAGCCTGATGGACGGGCACAAGTTTCACCGCACGACCCAAGCCCTCGAAGTCGAGCGCGAACTGACTGTCCACATTCAACCGGCAAGCGAAATTCTCCGTCCAGGCCAGCCCCTTGAAGTCGAGATCACCACGACCGATGGTTTGGGCAAACCAGTGGCTGCCGAGTTCTCACTTGCCCTTGTGGATGAAGCGTTTTTTGATCTCTATCCAGATCAATCTGGTCAGATCGCGACGGCTTTTGCTGGTGCCCCCCGGCGCCTCGGCAACCTGCGCGGTAAGTCCACCTGTGGATTTGCCTATGCGGGCGTTACGACTCGGATTTCAACGGCTGTGCTCGAAGAGGAGCAGCGCATCCTGCGGGATGCCGAGGTGCGCGAGCGGAACAAGGATGCCCGGGGGTTCCTTGAGAGCTTGGGCTATGCCGAAGAGAGCGAGACCGGCACCTCAGATTGGTTCGTGGGACGGGGCCCTGGCGATTTAGCCCCACCTGCAGCCGGCGGAGGAGCCCAAATGGGCGTTGGGGGAGGTGCTGGTGGCAAGTTCGGTGGTCGTTTGGCTGGGCGCCGCAGCAAGACTGCCGGCGGTCTGGGCCAGTTTGAACCGGCGGATCAAGCGCTCACCTCAGCTACCCAGTTCTGGTTACCCAACGGAACCACGGACGCAACGGGACGCGCGACCCTGACCGTGTCGATGCCATCCCGCGGCGGAACCTGGAGGTTCCACTCCAAGGCCATCAGCACCGGGACCTTGGCTGGCCAAGCGGACGCTAAAGTGGTCACCAGCTCGCCCTTCCTGGTCGAGCTACTCGGGCCCGGGGCTGTGCGAACGGGTGACCAGTTTGAACTGCTCGCCCGTATTCACCAGACGACCACGGCACCTGCAATCGTGCACCTGCGCCTGGATGTAGATGGCGTGATTGGAAACGAAGTTCGCGAACTGGCGGTCCCCGTGGACGCGGGCCGAACCAAGACCGTTAGCCTTGGCCTTATCACCTGTGGAAACGAAGCCGGAATGCTTCGACTCTCCTTGGCCGCCACCTTAGACCTAGGCGCCCAGACGGCCTCCGATCTCAAGCTCATGGAGATTCGCCCCCAAGGAGTCGCCTTGGACAACTCCGAGAGTGGTCGTCTTGGCGCGCCCGTTGTGGTCCACCTTGCCCTCCCAACGGCGGATCTAATCCAACACGCCGCAGTCGACGTCTTTGTCGGTGGCGGCCTTAGCAACGAGTTGATTGGAGCGGCCCTAGGACAGGGAGCTTTCGGCATTCGACAACTGACTTCGTCAGGCTTGCGCAGCGAGACTGCCGGTGAGTTAATGGGTGCGCTCTCTGTCATGGAGTGGCTTCGCGAGGCCAACCCAACAGCCTTAGAACTCGATGCCCTGAGTTCGCGCGCTAGATCCCTCGTGGCCAGTTTGACCGCCAGCCAAGCCGTGGATGGGAGTTGGGAATGGAGCCCACCAAAGTCTGGCCCTCTCTACCATCCCAACGGACTGAAGACTAGCTACGGTTCTATGCTCACTGGTAAATTGGAGACCACATCCCTCGCACTACTTGCTCTCAACCGGGCCGCGCTGAGTGTGCGAGTCTCGCCCGAGACTCTAGGGAATGCGCGCTCTTCTCTCACCGCCATGTTCCGCAAGCTCGGCGACAAGGACTTGGAACCCAAGGCCATGGCACTGCATGCACTAAGTGCCGTTGGTGCCAGTGATTTTGCCGATGTCAACCGTCTCTATCGCGACCGAGACAAGCTCCCTCAGGCGGCACTAGCGCACTTAGTTCTCACCTTAGATGAGCTTGGACGCAAGGACATGGCCCAAGAGGTAGCCCAGGAGCTGGAAGGACTCGCCGTACCTGGATCCGGAACCAACGTGTCCAATGTGTGGAATTTGAACAGGGGCACGATCTACAACTCAGCGTGGAACCAAGACCAAGGCGGATTGAGCGCCCTTGCGCTCTGGGCCTTGAGCCGCGCGCTCCCCGAGTCAGAACTCCTGGATACTGCGGCGGAAGGAGTGCTATCCCTGGCTCCTTGGCGTGCTGGTCAGACCCGGGGTTTCGCCCTCGCCGCATTGACGAGCTACGGAACCCAGGCCCTCACGGCCCAAGGAAGCTTCGAGGTCTCGGTGAAGTTGGGCGACGGTACACAGGCCACCCTCAAAGTCCCCGCGGGTCGTATCGGCGCGACGGCACACTTCGCCTTGTCCAATCTCAAGGGTAGGCAGGATGTCCCCGTTCATATCGAACTTGTGGATAGCGCGCGCACCGCCGAGCAGCGTTTCGCTCCCACCTTCCACGCGCGTCTGTCTGGCTTCGCTAACCCTAAAGTCGCGCACCAACAGGGTGGCCTAAATCTCCCCAATCAGACAATCTCTGCGCCCGCTCCCATTTATCGGGGAGCCACACTCGAAGTGGGCTTTCGCAGCGTCAACACCGGTGCGAATGTGGAGGGCGTAAGGGTGAGGACTTGGCAGAACCTCGTTGAAAACTTGCCGAAGGGCGAGCGTTGCTTGGTCGAAATCAACGCGGCTCGCTCCTCCAATCTGGATTCCGAGTTCGGGCAAGCCGCCTATTTGGAGCTTGAGATCCCCCTCCCACCGGGCGCGATGATCGTGCCGGGAACCCTCGAGGGCTATATCTCGGGCTACCGTCCTGTGCCCGGCGGCATCCTAGTGACCTTACTTCCCGGCAATGCCTTTGCGACGGTGAAGTTTGAACTCATGGGCACAAGCGAGGGGTCTTACAAGATGCCGCCGTTGGTCCTGCGATCAGTGATCTCATCGAACCGCTTGGCTTACACCCAACCGAGTAGATTCAACGTGCTGGCCTCCAATGCAACGAGCCCGGACAAGTACAGGGCCACACCAGATGAGCTGCTGAACTATGGCACGGCCCTCTTTCAGGCGAATGACATGGATGGTGCTCGTCCCCTCTTGGAAACCCTGTTTAGGGATTACGATGGCATCCTCCACAAGACGTATCAAGCGAACCTAATGGCGATGTTACTCGATCTTGCAATCCATTTTGAGAACAGCAAGGGCACGGTCTCTTACTTCGAAAGGCTGAAGCAGTACAACCCGGATTTGTACCTGAGCCTTGAGCAGGTGCTAGCCATCGGCCGCGCTTACCGCGACCTTGGTGAGTACGAGCGGGCGTCCACCATGTTCATGGCAACCATCTCTGAGACCTTCAACCGGGATATGCGCGTTGCGGGTGTGCTCAAGGATCACGGTACCTTCCTTCCGACGAGCAAGATGCTCGGTCGCCTCTGGCGCGAGTATCCCGACCTGCCCGCCGTCGTCGCCACGCGCCTGTCCCACGCCGACTCCTTGATGAAGGCGGCAGAGACAGCCCATGAGGACGAGAGCCTACGCAGGATTGGCCGGGACCGCGCCTCTCTACTAGTCGAGAGCATCCTGGTGTTGCGCGAGTTCATGGTGCTGTATCCGGACCACGCACTCGCCCCAGACGCCGGTCTTAACTTGGTCAGCGCGTACCTAGAGCTGGAGGATTACGAGCAGGTCGCGCAGCTTGCCGGGCGACTGGCTGAGCGCTTCACCGAACCAAAGATCAGGGACGACTTCCGCTACACAAGAGCCGTAGCCTCCTGGTTCGAAGACCGGCCCGAAGATGCGAAAGACCTGCTACGAGGGATTGCGAATGCGGTCTATGTGGACGACCGTGGAGCCGAGACAAAATCGGTCAATCGCGATCTTTCCTATTACTTGCTCGGGCAGATCCATCACGCCGCTGGCCAACTGGACAAGGCGACGAACTACTACGGAAGGGTGAAATGGAGCTTCAACGAGGCCAAAGAGCTGCTGGCTGAGCTGAAGGCCACGCGCCTTGGACTTCCCGAGGTGACCGAGGTTCTACCCGGTCGCCGGGTCACCGTGCCCCTGGACTTCAAGGGCGTCGACAATGTCGAGCTCTTGCTATATCCCGTCGACTTGATGACCCTCTATCTCCGGGAAGGAGACCTTGAGAGTGTGGCACAGGTCAACCTTGCTGGTATTGCGCCGGCGTTCCGCAAGTCCTATGACCTGAAGCCCGAGCTGGGCCTTGGACTGAGCCATGTGGACCTGAAGCTTGAGAGCTTGGAGACGGGGGCCTATCTGGCTATGGCTCGAGCCGAGGGCCTGTTTGCCTCAGGTCTTGTGCTAGTTACAGACCTCTCCCTGCTCGTGAATGAGGACATTGGGCTTGGGCAGGTTAGAGCCCAGGTGACCCGTGACGGTGCCCGAGACTTCGTCGAGGGTGCGGAGATTCGCGTGGTTGGCTCTGGTGACGGAGCCTTCCAGGCGGGGAAGACGGATAAGCGGGGGTTGTTTGTGACGCGGGGTGTCGTTGGTGAAGCGACCGTGATTGCACGTTTTGGGGAGCGCGAATACGCCTTCCATCGCGGGGCAATTTCACATGGGGTAACACCTGCTCAGAGCGGGCTACCTTTCCCTGAGTCCGGGCTACAAAAAGAGAGCTTCTTTTCGAATGTGCTTGGTGGCAATGCCGCTGAGCAGAGTTCTCGTGGACAGCAGTTGCGGGGCCAGATGAATACTCAGTCCCAAGGGGTGCAGTTGAATAGTATTCCCTAACGGGGGGGGGCTCTTTCGCAGAGGGCGTCCTTACGCAGGGGTGCGTACTCTGTGGCTTGATCGGGCGCTGCGCGCGGTTGGGGACGCGTGGGGCGAGCGGCGCCTCTTCCGCCAGGGTTCCGGAATCCTGCTGCTGACCGAGACGTCGGGCGCCCAACCTCCCCACTCAAGCGCAGCATCCCCCCCGCGCAGCGCCTACCCGCCCTTCGTCGTGAGCACGAAAAAGCCGGGCACTACCTGTATGGCAGCGACCGGCTCTAAGAGTCAGAGGTAGCTTCTAGAGCCCTACCACCAGCGCATGTCGAGGACACCGGAGCCGTCGCCGAAGGGGCTCTCTAAGGTCCAGCCCATTGTGGAATAGGCTAGGTCTGTAGAGAGGGATTCGGACCAGACCTTCGAGGTGTCGTCGGCCAGTTCGGCAAGCGCGAACGCGGCTACGCCTCGGAGCTTGTCGTCCTCTTCGGTGTCGGCGAGGATCTTCGCTACGGCGGCGATGGCGTTGGGGTCGTGCAGGATGCCAAGGGTCGAGATGAAGCCGGCGCGTTCGTCGACGTCCTCGCTCTTCTCAAGCCTTGCAAGCAGCTCCGCGGTGGCCTTGTCGTCTCCTAGGAGGCGCA
>JBLHWM010000051.1:0-14448 GCA_047629095.1 Planctomycetota bacterium
CCAAGGCGACGACGCCCGCGGCTGTGGTGCGAACGTATCGCCCCCACATGCGCTCGCCGATACCTTGCAGCAGTCGTTCGTGCAGAGGCGTCGCCTCGCGCGTTGTGCCGGGCTCTACCAGTAAGAGCGATGCGCCCGTTGAGCGAGCCACCCGCGCGCCTTGGAACGCCGTGGGAGACAGGCTGTCGTAGGCAACCAGGACGTCGGGCTCGAATCCTGTGAGTCCCACGCCCTCGCCCTGCTTTTTCGAGCGAGGAATCACGCCAGGGGGCGCACCGAACCCGCGCACGGTGTGCCCAAGGGCCAGCAGCTCCCGGGCCAGGGCTGGCGCGTGGCGACCGCCCCTGGACTTCAAGGTCAAGGGGTCAACCAACAGGGCGACTTTTAGGGGCATTCTCACGGCAGGATCTTAATCGGTCGTTCGCGCGAATGAGCCTAGGAATCTTTTTCAAGGTGCCCAAATTTCAGGAAGTCCTTTCTGCTCTGGAACGCCTAATCCGGAAACCTAGGGTCGCGCTTCAAGATCAGTCCCGAGATATGCGAATAGAGGGTTAGCAAAGCCCCGGACTCAACATGACTTAATGCAACCGAACAACTCCCACCTGCCCCACACGCGTCAGCGTCCAAGGGGCCTCTTCGTTGACCGCTGGGGGACCCTCCTGGCCATCCCTCCTAGCGGATATGTGAAGCATCCCGACGAGCTCGAGTTCCTTCCCGGAGCACTCGACTCGCTCTACCACGCCGCAAGACTCGGCTGGAAGATCTACCTGATTGGCAACGAAGATGCCGTAGCCCATGGCGACCTCTCGGAGTCCGCCTGGGAGACGATCCAAGTAGCCATTGAGGAGCGACTTCTCGACTCAGGCATTGAGGTGACCCGCAGCTATGCGTGCCTCGATCATCCCGAAGGAAAGGGGGCGCACGAGCAGCCCTCCGTCTTCAGGTTGCCCGAGACGGGAATCTTCTATCACGCCCAGCACAACGACGATCTCCATCTCGAGAAGAGCTGGGTCATCGGCGACTCGACGATCGAGCTGGCAGCAGCTTGGCGCGCCGGAATGCGCTACATCGGTGTACGCACTGGACAAGCCCTCGGTGACAAAAGCCTGGACGTTGACCCCGACCTCATCGTCGCGGACCTCCCCGCCGCCCTTGCTAGCCTGAGCCGAGCCCAAGCAGAAGCCGCCTAACCACGAGTCTCCAACTCCCTCCAAGCGGGGCCGGGTGTCATGCCGGTGAGTCCTTGGAAGATAAACAAGAGCGCCGCCCACGAGAGTGGGCGGCGCTCTTTTCGTCGGCACCTCGGCCGGGAACAGCGACATGTGCTCCCCTGCTGGACTTCGCAAGCCAAGGGCGAGGTTCTTGCCGGGGCTCGAGGGGCCGCGAGCTATTGCGAGTCGCCCACTAGCTCACGAACAAGTCCGCCTCTAGCTTCTTAAGCAAGTCCTTCCGGACTCCGCGTGCAACGCGCCTGGCTCAGGTTAGAGGCCGAGGCGGGCTTGGGCCCAGCTGGTGTGTTGTCCGCACTTAGTCCGGCCCTGCGACCGGGGGAGCTACCAGTCGATCTCTTCGTACTCGACGAGGCCGTTGATCAAGTCGCTGAGCTCTAAAGCAGCGTTCGTTCCCCTGCTCGGTTGCGGTGCTGGGTCACTCGGCGCTAGGACAACTGGGACAGGGCTCCAGGGCGAAGGAATCGGCGAGTGGAAGTGGCGCGAAGTGCCCGGAGCCAATGCGTCTGGCAGGTAGACGGCAAGGGGAGAAACGCTGAGCTGCTTAAGAGCGAGTGCCGCGGCTTGCTCGTCCTCGACTTCCAAAGATGGTTGGACTGCGGGCTCGACAACGGGTTCGTGTGCCGGCTCTGTTGAGATTGCGTTGGAGGATGGATGCTCTTCGGGGCTGGCCAGTGCCAGCTTCTGGCTAGGCTCTAGGCCCGCTTCCCCATTGACTGCATACTGGCTCCAGGGCTCGAATCTTGGAGCCAATTCTGAAGGGCTGCCCTGGTCAAACACAGAGGGCGATTCCATAGCGGGCACTTCAGCTGCTTCGATCATGATTGGATCAGCAATGAGCAGCGCTATGGGGTCCTTCGAGAAGGGCAGTGGCTTCATGAACATCGGCTTGCCGATCAGGGCACTCCGACTTGGCGCTGCTTCCTGTCGAGTCCATGCCGCAATGGGCACCTGGGCGGCCCATTGTGCCGATTCGAACTGATTCCTTGCTAAGGCGCCCCCTGCCAAAGCTTGCTCTTTACCCGGAGCCTGGGCGCTGGGGACAAGTGCGGCAGTGTGATCGATGGGTTGAATCTGCTCGGCGGGCTGCTCCGGCCCATCGACTTGCTCGGGCTCGGTGATTTGCTCGGGTTCAAGTCGATCCTCCGGTTCCGATGGCTGGACTGGCACAACCTGCTCGGCTGGTTCCGCCAGTAGGTCCTGCACGGCGACCTTTGGCTCCAGCTGGCGCAGGGCCAAGTCGCGCGCTTCTGCGACGCCGACCAGGATTGCGGGGTCGATCCACATGCTCTTCCCCGGCTTGATCTCCATATGACCTTGGCCGTCCGCCGTCGGGAAGCTGAGGTCTAGGCTCTCGCCACCAAACAGTCGAATCGAGTACTTGCCCGAGGGGTTGGCTTCGACCTCGAGAGCTCCTCGCTCGACTGTCAAGACGACCTGGCCTGGCAAGCCGATTCGAAGCGGTCCACGACGAACTTCGATGTCTGCGCTTGAGACCTTAATCATCCGAAAGAGGTCTCCCTCGGCCTGGCCAAAGGCGCTGCCGCTCCACTCAAATGCCGAAGCTCCCGTTAGCTCGATGCTGCCCCGTCCCATCCAACGCAGCTCCATTTCGGAAGCGGCGGCCACCTCCATGTGTCCGCTAAGTGGCAGCTCCACTAGGGAATCGCCCTCTTTCATCTGCGTGACACCTTCCGCAGAGGCAAGTGTCCCACGGCCGCTGGAGAGCCCCATCAGGGGGGCCTGCCCCAAAAACGCCTGATCTAAGGATGCTTCCCCTCCGCGGCTAGTGGCCACGACACCCTCGGAAGGGGTCAAAACAGTAGTTAATAGGAATAGGGCGGTCAACATGGGGGACTGGCGCAAAAGGCGACTCCCTTTCTATCGACCCCCCCTAGCGCCTTAAATAACTCAATCTCGACTTTCCAACTGAGGAGTCAGGGCCCCAAACGCTGCCGCCAAAGACCAAGCGCGCCACAAGGCAGCTGACCGCCCCATGCACCAGCGATCAGGCCATCCGAACCTAGTCACAAGTCCGAACCATGGCCCAACGAAAGAGGAGAGGGAGTCCTAGCCCGGCCGTCCAATACACTCGCAAACTTGGCCTCGCAGGTACGGAGCTAGTTGTCGAAGCGGCGCCTCAAGATCCCCGCGCGCAGCTCGTCGCGCACCGAAGCGTTTACGACCTCGGCCAGCTCTTCGCCGCCACCTAGGACTTGAACGTGGCCCTTTTGGAGCTGGATCACAAGCGCTCCGAAATCGCTCATGTCCGCGGCGCCTTCTAGGCCAACGAGATCCGCCAAGCGCATGATTGACAGGGCCTGGAGAGCCTCATCCGTAGCGATGGAGCGAACGCTTGAGACCTTCTCCTGGGCTTCCGCGACCTTTTCCTTGAGCTCATCGGCACGCGATGCTGCCAGCTCGTCGCGGACGCGACGCTCAAACTCGATCACACTGGGAACCAGATTCCCAAGGTCCCCGAGTAGCTGCTCCTCGGTGCGGCCCAAGGTCACTTGATTGCTGATCTGGTAGAAGTCGCCGACGGCGCGACTACCCTCTCCGTAGATGCCCCGTACGGCCAAACCGGTCCGTTGGGAGGCTCGAATCACCTTCTCTAGCTCCGAGGGCACGAGCCCGAGTGCGGGTAGGTGTAGCATCACTGAGGCGCGCATGCCCGTGCCGACATTTGTCGGGCAACCGGTCAAGTAGCCAAGGTCGGCGCGATAGGCGTAGTTGAGCTGCTGCTCGAGCCTGCGATCCAGGGCGCACACTCGATTGTGGGGACCATCGAGATCAAAGCCCGAGGACACTGCGCTGAGCCGAATGTGGTCCTCTTCATTAATCATGACCGAGAGGTCTTCGTCGATCGCAAAGGCGACCGCGCGACCCGGCAGCTTGTCGTCCCGCTCGCCCGCTGGAGCGAGCTCGCGGCTGCAGAGATAGCGCTCTCGCAAGAGCAGCCTTAGAACTGGGGGCGCCGTGTCGATCGAGACCCAGGTCGCTCCCCCATCCATCGATGCGGACTCCAGGGCAGTGTGAACTTGGCCGTGGACCGCTTCGGCCTCGGCAGGCTCGATCTTCGTCCGAAAGCGGATTCCATCGAGGTTTCGGGCAAGGCGGACCCGCGAAGTCAGGGCGACATCCGAATCCGGGCCGGACCTTTGTGTCCATGGCCCAAGGCGGCGCGCAAACGAGCGGGTATCTTCGGACTGGAAAGGATTGAGATTCGACATGATTCTTAGATTTCAAGACGTGCCCATTCTTGCCGTCCTGTCGATAGCATACTAGCCTCGTACTCCAAGATGTCAGTGGCCCTTGGGCCAAATCACTCAGAGTCTGACCCAACGCCTGCCCCTCTCGACCACTCCGTGCCCGACCTCCCCCCTGACCAGCTGATCGTTCTCGCCGTTCTCGGCGTCAGCCTTGGTCTTTTCATCACAGACAAACTGCGCTACGACGTAGTCGCCATCCTGGTTGTAATCACCCTGGCGATGACGGGTGTACTGAGTCCCGATCAGGCCTACGCCGGGCTGGCCTCGCCGGCCGTGATCTTGGTGGCTTGCATGTATGTCTTTGGATTTTCCGTCGCCAAGTGGGGACTCGCCGAGCAGCTTGGCCAACGCTTGCTGCTGCGTGGAGACTCTGAGAATATCAGCGAGGCCCGGCTGCTGCTGCGCATCACAATGGTCGCCGGCCTACTGTCTGCTCTGCTCTCGAACGCTGGGGTTGTTGCGGCGCTAATTCCGGTCATCAGCACCGTGGCCAAGCGCACGAAGATCGCTGTCTCGCGACTCTTGATCCCGCTCTCTTATGCGAGCTTGATTGGCGGCATGATGACCTTGATCGGCACGTCCAAGAACATCGCGGTCAACGACCTCTACCGCAATATGACCCAGGAGCTCGACCCCAATGGAATCGGGCGCTCCTTTGGCCTGTTTGAGTTCAGCGCATTTGGCTTCTGCCTGCTCTTGGGCATAGCTGTCTACTTCGTTGGACCCGGTCGCGCTCTGCTACCGACGGCCGAAGAGGAAGAAGAGCTCACGGATCGCTTCGAGACGACGAGCTACATCTCGGAGCTGGACATTCCCGACGACTGCTCCCTGATCGGGATGACGATCGTCGACACGAAACTCAATGACCACGAGGGTGTGCGCGTGCTCGGCATCATTCGGCCCAATGCTGAGAGCCTACTTGCGCCCGGGCGCTACAACCGCTTGACCCGCGGGGATGCGCTTCTACTCCAGGGCGACTCCGCGGCCATCCTTGAGGTGCGGAAAGAGTTCGGCCTGACCGCAGCTCACGTGACTCCGTCTATCCTTGCGGGCAAAGATGTCTCCCTTGTAGAGGCCGTTGTCCCGGCGGGCTCCGAGCTCGCTGGCTCAACCCTTGCAGAGGCCGACTTCGCGGCAAGCACCGGGCTCAACGTGCTTGGACTCAGCAGCGCTGGCGCCATCCACCACACAAAAATCGGGCGCATCCCCCTTGTCGTCGGTGACTCCCTGCTGGTCCAGGGACACCGCCCCGACATCGAACGCCTGCGTAAATCTCGCAACCTGATTATCTTGGACGAGGTGCGTACCCCGATCTCGGGCAAGGGCGCTGGAATCACCCTCGGCCTGCTTGTCGGCGTCGTCGCCCTTGCGGCCCTCTCCAGTATCCACATCTCACTCGCCGGCATGCTAGGCGTTGTTGCCCTGCTCGCCACCCGCGTGGTCACCCCCAACGAGATCCGAGGCGCGGTCGACTGGTCGGTGTTGATCCTGATTGGCGGCATGATGGCCCTAGGTAAAGCCTTCCAGACCTCGGGGCTCGCCGGCGAGATCGCCCACAGCATCGCCGCGGCCAACTATGGCCCCACGGCCCTGATTGTCGCACTCCTACTTGCGACCATGGCCCTCACCCAGGTCATGAACTACGTTGCCGCCGCGCTGATCATGACGCCGGTTGCCATCGATATGGCCGCGCAGATTCCAGGGGACAATGAGAAGGTCCTGCTGATGGCTGTGGTCACTGGCGCGAGCCTTGCGTTCATGACGCCTGTGGCCCACCAGTGCAACGCGATGGTCATGGGGCCGGGCGGCTACAAGTACAGGGACTTCATTCGCGTAGGCGCGCCCCTGACGATCTTCCTAACGATCCTGTCCGTTCTGCTTCTGCCGCGCTTCTTCTAAGCGTCGGGTCTCCGCTCGCAAAGCGGCCATCTGAGCTCCGCCACTCTGAAGCAGCTCGCGGTATTGCATAAGCCCAAGCTCGAGTTCGCTCTCGAGGGCGGCCACATCTCGTTCAAGCCCAGCCTGGGAAGCCACCGCTTGCGTTCGCTCTGCCTCTGCGGCAGCCACGCGCTCCACTTCGACTTGTAGCTCATGGTTCCGCTCTTCGAGCTCCAAGCCAAGCCGCTTCTCACGCTCCAAAACGTCAGCTAGCTGCAGCTTACCCGCTTGGAATTTCTCCGAGAGTTCGGCCGCGCTGCCCTTCCATCGGGCCAGCTCGGTCTTGTGGTTAGCAAGCTCCGCGCGAACCTCCTTGAGCTCCTTTGCCGCCGCCTTTCCATCCTCGGCCTCAAGGGCGAGCGTTCGATTCGTGTCCTGGACTTCCCCGAGCCGTTCTTCTGTGCCAAGTAGCGCCTGCTTGTGACCCTTAAGGTCCGCCTCCAGAGTGGAGATCACCTGCTCCTGGGAAGCGCACTTCTGTTCGGTCTCCGACAGGACCTTCCGGTGGCCTGCCAGATCCTCGCGAAGCGCACCGCTCCCCCTCCGCTCGGAATCCAAATCCCCGTGCAAGGTCTTCAAGCTGCCCTTGTGGCCAAGAAGATCTGAAGCGAGGCTCGCGGTAGAACTGGCCAATCCGTCGCGCTCCTTCACTACCGCTGCCAGGCTCTGCCGATGGCCATCGAGGTCCTGGGCGAGGGCGGCGCTGCCCTGTTGCTCGGCAGCCAACTCACCCCGCATCAGCTCAAGGCTGTGCTTGTGCCCCACGAGGTCCGCCTCAAGGCTAGCGACGACTTCCAGGAGGCTGTCGCGCTCCTTCTCTAAGGTAGCCAGGGTTGCCTTGTGACCAGCGAGATCTAACGTGAGAGCCGCACTGCACTGCCGCTCATCGCCAAGCTCGCTTTGAGTACTCACCAAGCTGTCTCTATGACCCTTAAGGTCCGCTTCTAGGACCGAGTTGGCCTGGGCTAGGGAGCTGCGCTCTCGCTCCAGGTTCTCCAAGGTCTGCTTGTGCCCATCGATGTCCTGCTGAAGTGCCGCACTCGATGCCATCGCATCCGCAAGGGCGGCGCGTTCCTTTCCGCGCTCGAGAGCGCGCTCATCGCTTACTCGCTCCACTTCCACGCGCGCGGTAAGCTCCCGCTCAAGGGTTGTCTTGTGACCGGCGAGGTCCGCTTGCAAGACCTCGGAAACCTGCGCGCGCCTCGCAAGTTCTTGTACCTGGGCATTTAGCACGGCCCGGTGCCCCGCTAGGTCCTCGCCAAGCTCGTGAACACTCTTCGTGAAGGCGGCGCGCTCCTTCCTCCAGTTGGCGCGTTCCCGGTCAAAGACCGTGAGCTGTTGTAGTAATTCCGTGAAGGGTGCCAAGGTGCCCGCTGGCGCCACGGGTGGCTCCAGCAATCCCTCAAGATTCGGTAATGGGGATCCACCATAAGCCCCAATCACCACGTGGCGATAGACAGGGTCCGCGTGATCCGAGGCGTACAAGCTCTTGTTGTAGAACTCGAACAGCGCTCCAGCCATGGGGCGCAAGGCCGGATCGTCGTCGATGTAGAGCTCGAGACACATCAGCGCAAACCAACGATCCAGATTGCCGTGCCCCAGGCTGATGGCCTGCCCACCTTGCTGCTCGAACCACTGCTCAAGGTCAGCTCGATTCGGCAACCCGTAGTTGAGGTGCTCCTTAAGATAACGGTGCTCGACCTTCAGCTTCTTGCGCAAGAATCTGTTAAGCAGCTTCTCACTTTTGCGCACCCGCATACTGTCGTAGGGGCCAGCCAACAAGACCCAGCTCTTGGTCACTCGCCAGCATTCAGCCGTGAAGGACTCGCGACGGTCTACCGGCACATGCTCCAGCGTGTCGAAAGCACAGACCACGTCGAAGCTCTCTGTGGCAAAGGGCAGACTGCAGCCATCCCCCAACACGAGCCCCTTGGCTTCCGAAGCTTCCATGTCCACCAACACGACATCGTCCTTGGGAAGGAAGGCCCGCAGGTTCGCCGTGCGGCCTCCCACATCGAGGATGCGCAGCTTGCGCTTCTCACCGACTAAGGGTCTCAGACGCTCGACAATGTCAGCCACTACGCGGTAGCGCTGGTATTGATCAAACGGAAGGCGTAGAGGATTCATCGACTTGGGCGTACAGCGAGCATACCTTTGGGACTGGCTTTGGACTACCGGCTGGACTCTAGGGTTTCGACGCCGTCTTGGCCCGGCTTGTTCCGTCGAACAGCCCAGGCCGAGGGAAGCTTTAGGATGCCGTGTTGGTGATGATTTGGGTCCAGTACTTGGAAAGTGACCACGTGCTCGCGATGATCGATAGCCGTAGGAGACGGCTTACTGTGGTCGTACAGGAAGGTCGTGAGGTAGTACTGCCCTTCAAGCAGGGGCAGGGCCCCCATAAGCATGTCGACCTCGCCGGTCTCACCCGCTTCCACCTTGCCGATCGCAATGGGATTGTGGCGCCAGTGGTGGTTCGATCCGTTGATGTACGTGCCGTCCGAGCGATACACCCCGATGCCGAAGACGGGCTCCATGCAGTCCTCATGGACCACATATTGGATGCGGATCAAGAAGTTCTCACCCGTCTCAAAAGCTAGGCCGGCCTTGTCCTCGGCGCCAAAGAGGGTCACGCCCTGGACCTCGATCTCGCCGGTGCCCCAGCGGGGATACTCAGCACTGCCACGCTGCAGCATGCTCATCTTGGTCTGGTTGCCCCGAGCCTTCACGCGCTTGAGGTACTCGTCGGCGACCTTCTCGGGCGGTCCCTGCTCGACGATCTCGCCCTTGTCCACCAGGATCACGTGTTGGCACATGGTGCGAATGGATCCCATGTCGTGGGACACGAAGATCGTCGTTCCGCCCGTGTCGCGGAAGGAGTTCAGGCGGCTCATGCACTTGCCGCGGAAGTATTCATCGCCCACCGAGAGGGCCTCATCGATGAGCAGCACATCCGGATTCACGCAGGTGGCCACGGCAAAGCCAAGCCGCAGGTACATGCCCGAGCTGTAGTTCTTCACGGGCTGGTCGATGAAGTCGCCGAGTTCCGAGAACTCGATGATCTCAGGGGTCAATCCCTCGGCCTCATCACCGGAGATACCTAGGATCGAACAGGCCAAGCGGATGTTTTCGCGCCCGGAGAACTCCGGGTGAAAGCCCGCGCCGAGTTCGATCAAGGAGGTGATACGACCTTCGACTTTGACCTCGCCCGTGGTGGGAATCGTGATACCGGAGATCAGCTTGAGCAGGGTGCTCTTACCCGCACCATTCTCACCAATGATACCCACGGTAGAGCCCTTGGGGATATCAAGGTAGACCCCGCGCAGCGCCCAGAACTCCTGGCCACGCTTTGTGCTGCGAGTCAGGGTGTCCACGAGCCTCTTCATAGGCTTGTCGTAGATGTGGTAGACCTTGCTCAAATTGCGCGCTTGGATCGCGATCAGATCACTACCGGTGTTGACGTCCTTGGACTTGTCTGTGGATTCGAACATGACGTGATCTACAGGAGGTCCGGGAACTTGCGTTGTTGGCTGCGGAAGAACGCAGCGCCAATGCCGAAGACAAGGAGAGAGACGACACCTAGGCGCACTAGGGACTCGATGTCCGGCCAGCGAGAGAAGACGATGACCTCACGCCAAGCGTCAATCAGCCAGTGCATGGGGTTGATGGCAAGCATCCAACCCATGTCGAAGTAGCCGCCCTCCCCCGCGAGCAGAGCCCTTGGGACCTCTGTCAGCACACCATCCAAGTCGACGCGGTCGAAGGGCATCACATCGGTGTTGTTTAGCCAGCTCAACCAGCTAGGCAGCATGATCGGCTTCATGGTCACGAGGCTCGCGGGATAAAAGATCGGCGTCGCGAACATCCATACCTGTACCCCCACACCAACCAGATGGTAGGTGTCGCGCAGGAAGAGATTCAAGGTCGCCAACAGATAGCCCATGCCCACCGTGAAGAGCAGCTGGCAGATGAGTAGTACTGGGATCAGGACGGAGCTCACGCCGGGGCCACCATTGGTGAAGAAGATGCACCCCAGAACAACGATCGGCATGCCGATCAGCATGTTCACCATGGACGACGTGGTCAGGTAAACCGGCAAGATCTCCGAGGGGAAGACCAGCTTCTGGATCAGGTTGGCGTTCTCGACTAGGCAGTTAGTTGCCCGAGAGAGGGTCTCCGCAAAGGAGGCCCAGACCAGGATGCCGCAGAGCATGATCAATGCAGTCTCCGACACCGGGCCCTCGGAGCCGTCCGCCCCCATCCAGCGCGCCTTCAACAAGAAGCGGAAGACGAACATGAACACAAAGAGGTTCACGACGGGGAAGATCACCGACCAGAAGAAGCCCATGCTCGACCCCACGTAGCGCGACTTGAGGTCGCGCCCGACAAAGTCAAAGAGCAGTTGGCGATGCTGCTTTAGCGAGCTGAGGACCGAGAACACCTAGGTACCTAGAAAATGCGCTTCCCAAGAGCGGAGAGCACAAGCTGCTTCGTGAGCTTGGCAGTCTTGTTTCCCGTGTCGATCACTGGATCGACTTCAGTCA
Source organism: Planctomycetota bacterium (assembly GCA_047629095.1). Lineage (GTDB taxonomy): Bacteria > Planctomycetota > UBA1135 > UBA1135 > CALBMX01. The sequence goes on from JBLHWM010000051.1 coordinate 10,981, forward strand.
TCTCCATGGAGATCATCTTTCCGGACTGGGCCGCAGCCTCCATGAGATAGTGAGATTCGCGGTAGTTCACACCACCCGGTACAGGTGTGCCGACGCCGGGCGCGACCTCGGGGTCACAGCCGTCGAGGTCAAAGGACATGTGGAAGCCCGCGGTACCCGTGGTCACAATCTTCAAGGCCTTCTCCACCACTGCGGCCATGCCGTCGCGGTCGATGTCGTGCATCGTGAAGACGGTGGCTCCACTCTTCTTGAGCAGCTTGCGCTCTTCCTTATCGAGCTCGCGGATGCCGATCAAAGCCACGTTCTCAGGCTTCAGCATCGTGAAGCCAGCGAGCCCCGTAAGCTCCTCTGCACCATAGCCCAAGCAGGATGCGAGGGGCATGCCGTGAACATTGCCGGAGCGGCTTGTCTCGGGGGTGTTGAAGTCACCATGGGCATCGAACCAGATGACGCCGAGCTCTTCGCCCTTGGGGCGCAGGTGTTGAACAACCCCGGCGATCGTGCCGACTGCAATCGAATGGTCGCCGCCAATCACCAAGGGAAAGTGGCCAGCATCCATGTCTGCCTTTACGGCATCACGGAGCAGGGCGCAGCAGTCCGCGATCGGACCCAAGTAGCGCGCCGACTCGTTGACCGGCTCCAACCGCTCGGGAATCTCCACGGGAATGTTGCCGTGGTCCTCAAAGGGATAGCCAAGCCGTTCAATAGCCTTGCCCAAGTTCGTGATGCGCACAGCGCTCGGGCCCATGTCCACACCGCGGTGTCCGCGGCCAAGGTCCATGGGAACACCATGCATGCAAACTTTCTTCTTAGTCATATCGATAGGTTCCATAGCGACGGTATGCCGCCTTAGTCAAAAAATGTGTGGCCGAGGCTGGTCCCCTTGGGGCTACATGGTGCGGGAGGCGAGGGCACCGAGGTAGGCGCCCTGAAGGGCGGGGTCCGCGGTGCTCCGCCTTCTGCGCAGCCGTGCGAGCTCATCGAGCCCACCATAGATGCCGATGGCATAACCAACCCGACGCAGAGCGTCGGCGCTCGCCCCGAGGGGCATGGATTCTAGCTCTGTTGTGAGTGCCTTGATGCCACCGCGGTGAATCAATGCAGCTGCCGCGAGCAAGGAGCGATCCGCTGGGCCTTTCCAGAGGGCCTTTTGCAGAATCGCAACTCCCTCTGGCGCTCCACCGCGCGCAAGGGCGACGGCCATCTGGAGGTTGACCTCGGGATAGTGCTCGGAAGGAAAGAGGTCCTCAAACAGGGCGAGGTCTTCGGGTGCTGAGTTTGCCGCAAGGGCTCGGACCAGGAAGGTTCGCCCCCCGAGTCCCAGCTCATCGCCAAGCACATCCCGTAGACCCTGACCGATGGAGTAGTCGCCACCCATACGAAGGGTGACCTCGACAAGCAGCTTCTCTGTTCCGATCGAGTTTGAATGGGCCATCTCGAGGTAGGGCGTCATGTTGCGGTCACTGGAGACGAGGCACAGTTCCGTGATCACAAGGGTTCGCTCGAGGGTCTGCTCGGGATTGGCGAGCTTCTCCTTGAGCTCAGAGATCGCCTTGCTAGATCCCAAACGCACCAAGCCAACCAGCGCCGCAGAGACCACGCCCTTCTCTTCGTCATCGGACATGCGCTGCAGGTCCTCGACCCAGAGCTTATTCGCGCTGGCGCCAAGTCCACGGGCCGCCTCGATGCGCGCCCTTGGCGTGGTGCTCGCTAGGGCATCGCGCAAGGCTTCCTGCGCAAGCACGTCTCCCAGGCTCGCCTGGACGCCCTGGGCCGAGAGGGTCAAGTGTGGCTGCTCTGCGATGATTGCCAAGAGGGGCAGGTCGATCTGCTCTGCGCCACGGCGCTCGAGCTCTTTAAAGATAGCCGACCACTCGCCGGCTGTCCGGGGAGCCCAGAGCTCTGACAGGATCAAGCTGCGGAGTTCGTCCGGCATGCAACGCGCGGCTGCACTCACGGCGGGTAGACCGCCCTGGGTCGTCAAGCGCTCCAGGATCGTGTCTCGCACCGGGATGGAGACATTGTCCGCAGCGGCCATGAAGACGACATAGTCCAAGAAGTCGGGGTTCGCCATCAGGGCTTGCTGCACGTGAACCCCCCACCTCTGGCCATCGACCAAGCCGAAGTTTCGTGCTGCATCAAAGCGAAGTTGGAACATGAGGCGCGCCCCCGGGGGCACCTTGACGTAGTCCCTTGGCTCGTCGATGAACTTGACGAGCCCGAGTAGATCGGGGTCGGCGCCGCGGTCGCGGAAGGCCTCGATCACAACTTCGCGACCCTTGGCCGAACCGCCACGCAGAAGGGCAACCAGTGCCACCTTGCGCAACTTGGGATCGTCGAGAAGACCGATCAAGAACGAAGATTTCTCCCCGCCGAGTTCGCCGAGGGCAACAACGGCTGCCCGGCTAACGATGGGCGAACCCTCCATGGCAAAGGCCTCTAGAGCGCTCTGCTCACCCGTGATGCCCGCGGCACCAATGGCTACGATCGCGGCCGCTCGCTCGGCGTCCGTGATGCCCGAGCGCTGAAGGAACAGGACCGCCTCCTCGCCAAAGCGAGGTGTGAAGGTCAAGCTGTAGTCACGGGCGATCAGGGCCTCGTCGTCCTGCACAACTAGGTACTTCGCGAGCACATCAATGGTCGCTTGGGAGACCGCCCCGCTGAATGCGTCGGCATCCTGGGCACGAACCGACCCCGTGCCCAGCACGAGACTGAGGCACAGGCTACCGAAGCAGATTCCGAGTGTGCGCGGGAGCTTCACTAGCTACTCCGGGGTGCCGAGTAAGGCCACGAGCTCATCGCGACGGCGATCGCGGGTGGCGGCGGTAGATGCTTCCAGGTTCAGCCTGAGCAGGGGTTCGGTGTTCGAGCAACGGACGTTGAACCACCACCAATCGGCGTCTGAGAGATCGCCATACTCCACGGTGATCCCGTCGAGCTCATCCTGCTTGCCGCTGGAGTACTTCTGCTTGAGAGACGCGATCGCCGCGTCCTTGTCCTCGACACGGAAGTTGATCTCCCCGGTGGAGTGGTAGCGACGCAGCCCCTCGAGCAGCTGGCTCACAGGCTTGTCCCTGTTCTCGGGAAGGCCCAGGAAGTTGAGTACGGTCACCATGGCGATCATGCCCGAATCGCAAGTGTGGTTCGCTTGAAAGTAGAAGTGGCCCGAGAGCTCACCACCGAAGACAGCGCCGTTCTCGCGCATGGTCGCTTTGATAAATGAGTGCCCCACGCGGTCCCGAATCGGGCGACCGCCAGCCTTGGAGATCTCTTCTTTGACGGCCCAGCTTGAGCGCAGGTCATAGACGATTGGTGTGTCAAGTGTCGTCACAAACCCGGGAGCCAGGAGGCCCGTCATCAGGTCCGCGCTAATCGTTGCGCCCGTCTCGTCCACAAAGCAGCAGCGGTCGGCGTCTCCGTCGAAGGCGATGCCGATGCGGGCACCGGTCTTCTTCACCAGGTCGCGCA
>JBLHWM010000052.1:0-14252 GCA_047629095.1 Planctomycetota bacterium
CGTACTCCTCGCTGGGCTTCGGCGGCTCGTGGTGGTCGGTCACAATCGTGTCGATGCCCAGCTGCTTGAGCTTGTGGATCGTCTCGAAAGCGCTCGTGCCGTTGTCCACGCTGATGACCAGAGTCGCGCCGTTGTCCTGGGCCTTCTTGACCGAGTGATCGCCGAAGGAGTAGCCATCGGTCATGCGGTTCGGAATGTGCCAGACCGCCTTGGCGCCGAGCAGATCGAAGAGCCGCATCAAGATCGTCGTACCGGTCACGCCGTCCACGTCGTAGTCGCCGTGCACCAGGATCGTCTCGCCACCCTCGACCGCCTGCTGCAGGCGCTCGCAAGCCTTCAGCATGTCCGGCATGAGCATCGGATCGTGCAGGCCCATAGGGCTCGCCTCCAGGTGAGTGCGGGTCTCCGTCGCATCCTTGTGGCCGCGATTCACCAGCAGCGCCGCAATGGGCGAGGCCAGGTCCAGGCGCTTGGCCAGGCGACCGACGAGGGCCGAATCAGGTGTGCGCAGGCTCCAGAGGGGGCCGTTGCGGGTCGAATTCGTCGGACTAGAGGAGGATGTAGGTGAGGCAGGCATCATGAGAGGGTACGCGGACGGGAGGCGACTTCCAAGAGCCCCGAGAGGGCGATGTGACTGGAATCGGAGTAGCCGCCACTTGGCACGGCGACCAGGGGCACGCGGCGACCGACGGCCCTGCCCAGAACCAAGGCGTCTCGCGCCCGGATATCCGCAAGCGTCAGGCAGAGATTGCCCAGGGCATCCTCATCCAGGGAGTCGGTACCCGCGTTGTAGAGGATGAGTTCGGGCTCGAACTCGTCTAAGGCCCGGTCGAGGCTAGCCTCTAACGCCGCCAGATACGGCTCGCCAGTCGTGCCGCTGGGCAAGCCCACAGGCCACCGGGTTGCGGCCCGGGCGGCATCGTCACCAGGCCAGATGTCCTCGTTATATAGGTCGAGATGCGCGCGGTCGGCTCTACCGCCAAAGAGCGCCGCGGTCCCGTTGCCCTGGTGCGCATCCACGTCCACCGAGAGCACGCGCTGAACGCCGTACTCGCGCTCCGCCAAGGCCGCGGCGATCGCGATGTCGTTGTAGACGCAGAAGCCCTGGCCCCGGTCGTAGTGACCGTGGTGGTAGCCGCCTCCGAGGTTGATCGCGATGGGGGAGTCGCGCCCGGGCTCCAGCACAAAGCGAACGGCGTCCAGGGTTCCCCCGGTGGCCAAGCGCATGGGCGTCAGCAGGACCTGGTCCAGGGTTTCCAGGGAAGCGCCGGCCGCAGCGGGCACCTCGAGGATCTCGGCGATGAGCGCGGGGGCTGTAGTGGGATCCGCGAGGGCGGCCAAGTACTTCGAGCAGAGCCCAAGGGCGAGGTCCGCGTCGGTTGCAGCAACGGGCGCGACTTGCCGGAAAGAGCGCTCGGGGAAGGCGCGTTGGAAGTGGCCTAGCGCGCGGCTGGCCCGGGCGCCGTCGAAGGCGTGCACGTTGCCCGTGCCGGGCTTGTCCCCACGCCCAAGGTCCGCGAAGTCCGGCAGGCTGAAGTCGAGGTCCGGGCTGTAGACGAAGGCGATGTCCGATGAGCTCATGGCTGATTCTACCAAACACGCCGTGGGAATCGCCCAGTGCGGCGGGCCTCTCATCCGGTACCCGGCTTCCCTATCTTCGCTTTCGTTAGGGTCTGCTAAGCTCGAAGCGCGGATGCCCGATGCCCGGGCGTATCGCGCACCCGAGAGCGAACCCCAGGACAGATCTTAGGACTAACCCGATGAAGCTAGGCCCCCTTAGGAAGCAGCTACTCAGCCGCAAGGTCACCTCCGAAGAGCAGCCCTTTGGCCCCGACGTCCTGGTCTTCAAGGTCGCCGGCAAGATGTTCGCGCTGCTAGCCTGGAAGCAGCACCCCCTGCGCCTGTCCCTGAAGTGCGACCCCGACATCGCCATCGAACTGCGCGAGCGCTTCCACGCAGTGACCGAGGGCTACCACCTGAATAAGCGCCTCTGGAACACGATCACCTGCGATGGGGAGGTGCCCCAGGAGGAGCTCTTCGCCATGATCGGCGACTCCTACGACCTCGTGGTCGCAGGTCTCACGAAGAAGGCTCGGAGCGAGCACGGACTGTAGAGTTCAAGTTGGACTGGCCTAAGCCCTAAACTCAAGATGACTTTCAAGCTGAGATTTCTGGAGGACGTCGACCCTCGGCTAAAGAGCGAAATGGTCGCCTTCGGGCGATGGATACGCCGGTGGTATGACTTTCCCGTCCATCTAGAGATGCGCCTGATCTCCACGTCCCGCTTGACCGATTTCGACGGCAGTGAGTGCTCCCTTCGCTTTTGGCAGAACGGCTCCGAAGGGCCGGTGACTGTTGAGATCGCTGTTGGGCGATTTGCGAAGAATCTGGAAGTGGGTGGCCCCGATGTTGCCTATCCGACCATCGCTGCGGCAATCGGTCGCGGATTGAAGTACTACTTTATTTCTTGTCGCGACGCCCCTATCCGGGAGGACTTTGCCAAGCGCTGGGGCGATCGCTTGCTCGATGCCTATGTCGATGAATCGACGCCTCCTGCGCCCTGGACTGGCGCGTGGAAAACTTCAGAGCGATGAGCTTCGCCTGGTTCACTTAGGGGAGTTCTGAGCCCCTTGATTCCGATGGACTCTCCCTTCACCGACATTCGCATCGATCACCCCAACCACTGGATCGGCCCAGCATGATTCCAAAGAGAAGAGCTTTGAGGCAGACACTTGGAGTCCTCATTTCCCTTGCGATCTGCGCACGCGCCTACTGGGCTGTGGTCCCAAGGGGCGTCCCATTTCTTCCCTTCCTGCTGGCTAGCGTAGAGGGACCTGTGCTGACCTCTCCTGACGGAAAACGCAGCATCCAGGTCTACTTCAATGATGCTGGAGCTGCCCACCACGGCCCCCATTGGACATGGTTCACGGAGAACAGTTGGTTGCTAGGCCGCAAGGTCATCTGCGAGGGCAAGGTCGGCCCTCAAATCGCGGTCTGGGAGGGTGTTATCCCTGTGTCGTGGACGCCGGACATGGAACTCGTCGTGGACTTCGAAGCAGCGATGGACTTCTGAACGCGTTCGCCCACGCGTGCCAACCGACTTCTCGAAGCAATTCAGCCCCTACCCCCGCAGTTCAGCCAATGGTGCCTAGAAGAAGCCGGGGTTGGCGCTAAGGGGCAGTCTCGGCGGTCAACGAGTACCCCGAAGCTTGCGCCCTGGGCACCAGTTGCTTATCACTACTGCCATGGACCAAAGAATGAATCGAAGGAAGCTGATCACGGGTGGGCTGGTTGGCGCGGCAGCGGTGGCTGCGGGCTGTGGAACGAGGGCGGGCACGGGCGCGGCGGCTGCGACTGGGGGCTTGGGCAAGCGCGTGCGCTGGACCCTGGCTTCGAGCTTCCCGTCGTCGCTCGATACGATCTATGGCGCTGCCGAGGTTCTGGCCACGCGGGTTGCGGAGATGAGCGGCGGGCAGTTCACGATTCGCGTAATGGAAGCCGGCGAATTAGTCGGAGCGATGCAGGTGCTCGACTCCGTGCAAAATGGGGCGGCTCAGATCGGTCAGACGGGCGGCTACTACTACACAGGCAAGGACGCGGCCCTGGCCTTCGACACCTGCGTGCCCTTTGGCCTGACGGCGCGGCAGCAGACCGCATGGCTGATGGAGGGCGGCGGCTTGGAGCTGATGCGCGAGGTCTACGCTGACTTTGGGATCATCAACTTCCCCGGCGGCAACACCGGCGCCCAGATGGGCGGCTGGTTCAAGAACAAGGTCGAGGGCCTAGAGGACCTCAAAGGTCTCAAGATGCGCATCCCCGGGCAGGGCGGCAAGGTCATGGACGCCCTTGGGGTGAACGTGCAGGTCTTGGCTGGCGGCGACATTTACCCGGCCCTCGAGCGCGGCGCGATTGACGCGACGGAGTGGGTGGGGCCCTATGACGACGAGAAGCTGGGCTTCTACAAGGTCGCCAAGAACTACTACTATCCCGGCTGGTGGGAGCCGGGACCCAACCTGTCCTTTTTGGTGAATCAAGCTGCCTGGGACGACTTGCCGGCGGAATACAAGGCCATGATCGAAGCCGCTACCCGCGAGGGAGCCACGGCGATGATGACGCGCTACGACGCCAAGAACCCGGCCGCGTGGAAGCGGCTCTTGCAGAAGGACATCACGGTCCGGCGCTTCCCCGAGGATATCTTGGCGGCCGCGCGCGTAGCCGCCGAAGAGCTGCTGGAGACCGAGGCTGCTGCCGACGCTCGCTATGCCAAGATCCTTGGGCAGTGGCGCAAGTTCCGGGACGACTCCTTCGACTGGTTCGGTGCGGCCGAGCTGTCTTACATGGACTTCGCCATGGGCGATAATGCCCTTGGCAAGTAAGCGTCCTTAGTCCAGCATCCCGGTGACGACTTCCGGGAACAGGACGACGATGGCCAGGCCGATCAGCTGGATGCCAATGAATGGCAAGGCGCCCCGGTAGATCGCACTGGTCGGGATCTCCTTGGGAGCGACGCCGCGCAGGTAGAAGAGGCTGAAGCCGAAGGGCGGGGTCAAGAAACTCGTCTGGAGGTTCATGCCCAGCATGACGCCGAACCAGACCATCTCGTCGCCTTCGATACCCAGGACCCGGGCGGCCGGTACCATTAGGGGCAGGATGATGAAGGCGATCTCGAAGAAGTCGATGAAGAAGCCGAGCACAAAGACGGCCAGGTTGCAGGCGACCAGCAGGCCGATGCGTCCACCCGGAAGGTTGGTCAGAAGCCCCTCGATCCACAGGTCACCCTCGAGGCCCCGGAAGACCAGGCTGAAGAGCGTCGAGCCGATCAGCAGGAACACAACCATGGACGTCAGCTTGGTCGTCTCTCGCATCGTTCCGCGCAGTGCGGGCAGGGTGAGCCGGCCGTTGAGCAGAGCCAGGATCATCGCGCCAACGGCGCCAAGGGCGCCCGCTTCGGTGGGGGTAGCGACGCCCATGAAGATCGAGCCCAGGACGACCAGAATCAGGAATAGGGGCGGCAAGAGCGCTCGAACGACCTGGCCGATGAGCTTCCCCGAGGCCTGTTCGCGCTCCGCCTTAGGCATGGCGGGAGCGCACTCGGGACGAAAGAAGGCGACGCCGATCACGTACAGTGCATAGAAGCCCGCGAGCATCAATCCCGGCACGAGCGAGCCCACAAAGAGGTCGCCGACACTGACCTGGAGCTGGTCCGCAAGCACCACCAAGACAACGCTGGGCGGAACGATCTGGCCCAGGGTTCCCGACGCGCAGATCACGCCACTGGAGAGCTCATTCGAGTAGCCGTAGCGCATCATGACCGGCAGGCTGATCATGCCCATGGCAACCACCGATGCGCCGACCACGCCGGTGGCGGCGGCGAGCAAAGTGCCGACGAAGACGACGGCTAGGGCGAGCCCGCCGCGCATGGGCCCGAAGAGCAGGCCGATGGTGCGCAACAGATCCTCGGCCAGCTTGGACCTCTCCAGCATCGTTCCCATAAAGATGAAGAACGGGACGGCCAATAGGATCTGGTTGGACATGACCCCGAACACGCGGTCGGGGAATGCGGTCAGATAGGACCAGCCGAAGTAGCCCGCCTCGACACCTAGGTAGGCGAAGACCAAGGCCACACCGCCCAGGGAGAAGGCGACGGGGTAGCCCAGGAAGATCATCAGGAAGACGACCGCGAACATGATCGGGCCCAGTAGTTCGATCACGACGTCGCCTCCGGGTCCGGGGCAACTTGGTCGACTTCGGGCTCAGCGGGAACGAGGCCAGCCTCTTTCGCCGTGACCTTGCCTGCTAAAAAGAGCGCGCGGCGCAGCACCTCGGCCACACCCTGCAGGGTCAACAGCACAAAGGCGATCGGCACGGCCAGCTTGATCGGCCAGCGGCTCAGGCCACCGGGATCCGGGGAAGTCTCGCGAATGTCGAAGGACTGCATCGCGCTCGGCCAAGCTAGGTAGAAGGCGAAGATGCAGAAGGGAAGCAGAAAAAGCAGCCCGCCGAGTAGGTCGACCCAGGCCTTGCCACGGATCGACAGGCGCCCGTAGAAGACATCGACGCGCACGTGACTCTCGAGTCGCAGTGCGTGGGGCGCGGCCGCCAGGAAGACGAGGCTAAAGAAGTACCACTGCAGCTCGATCCAGCCATTGGAGGACAGGCGAACCGGCAGGAAGCGATCTCCATAGCGCGCCAAAGCGTTGAAAGCACCGATGAGAACCATGACCAGGGTCAGCCAGCAGGTCGCGCTGTAGATCCGGCGATTGAGGCTGTCAATCCCCTGGATGAGTCGGAGTAGCGGGTGCATGGGGGTAGTCTGCGAAGTATGCGTCCGCGGAGCTAGCAGCCCGTTGAAAAAGGGCCGCCCCGGGACAAAGCCATCTTCGGTCATGCGGGGGGGAGCGGACTGAAGAGCTCGACGGGATCAGGGCGCAGATCGCGGTAAAGGGGGTAGCTGACCTTGCCCGGATGGCGTTCAACCGCGGGGACTTGAGCACCGCTGGCTTACATCTCGATGCCGCAATCCGCGGGGAGGAGGCCGCTGCGAGTTGGCCTATCCTGAGCCCGTTGATGAGCCAGGCCTGGGCACAAACTACCGGGGACTAACGCGTTTTTGCGGGAGTCCGATTCCCGAGTGGGTACCCTATAGGACATGGATACCACCAAGCCATTCCGTCTGCTCCCCAAGGTCGATGAGGTCCTTTTGCGTCCCGCCGTGGCCCGTCTAGCCGAAGGCATGGGGCGCGAGCTCCTGCGCGCTTTTGTCCAAGAGGTGATCTCCGATTGGCGCGGTGAGATCGCAGACGGCGTTTTGGAGACGGACGAGCTCGAGGCGCGGCTCTCGGACGACCAGCGCAAGGATGGGCTGATGGGGAGGCTGGGAAACCTCGTCCAGGAAGAGCGGGGCCGTGGCATCGTGCCCGCGGTCAACGCCACGGGCATCGTGCTGCACACGGGCCTCGGGCGCGCCCCGGTTCACCCCGAGGCGGCCGCGTCCATGGCCGCTGCAGCCGGCGGCTTCTGCGTGGTGGAAGTGGACCGCTTCTCGGGCCAGCGCAACCGCCGCGACGATCGCCTGAGCGAGCTCGCCCAACGCCTGATCGGCTGCGAGGCGGCCATCGCCGTGAACAACAACGCCGCGGCCTGCGTGCTCGCCCTCACGACCTTCGCTAAAGGCAAGGAGACCATCACCAGCCGCGGTGAGCTGGTGGAGATCGGCGGCTCCTTTCGCATGCCCGACGTCATGGAGCAGGCCGGCACGAAGCTGGTGGGCGTCGGTGCAACGAACCGCACGCGCATCGCCGACTACCAGAAAGCGATCACCGAAGAGACGGGCCTGCTGCTGAAGGTGCACCGCTCGAACTTCGCCTTGATTGGCTTCACCGAAGAGGCCGAGATGGAGGACATCGCGAGCCTAGCCAAGGCCCATGGCCTGCCCAGCGTCTATGACCTCGGCGCGGGCTTCCTGAACAACGGCGTGCCCGGTCTAACGACGATCGATGGCCTGTCCGGCGAGACCCTTCTCGACGACGCGATCAACAGCGGCGCCGACGTGGTGTCCTTCTCCGGCGACAAGCTCTTTGGCGGTCCCCAGGCGGGCATCCTCGCGGGTAACGCCGGCGCGATCGAGGACATGCGCAAACATCCCTTGTACCGCGCACTTCGCCTGGACAAGGTCTCCCTTGCCGGTCTCGAGCGCACCTTCGAGCTCTACCTCGAAGGCCGCGGCGACGAGATCCCAGCGCGCGCCCTGCTGCGCCGCGACCCCGCCGAGCTGAAGCAATCCGCCGAGCAGCTCTTCGCCAAGCTTGAGCTTCAGCCCCTGTTCCAAGCCGAAGGTGCCAGCCTCGAAATGGTTGCCGCCACCTCCCAACCCGGCAGCGGCAGCGCCCCCGGCGTCGAGCTCGAGACCACCTGCTTGCAGATCCGCACCACCGCCCCCGGCGGCGTCACGGCCCTAGCCCAGAGCCTGCGCGCCGCCTCGCCCCCGGTCTTCGTGCGCACCCAAGACGACGCCATCTGGCTCGATCTGCGCACCCTACTACCCGGCGACGACGAGCGCTTGCTCGCGGCTTTCGCGGGCTTGGTCTAGCTCAGGCCCAGGGAACGTCCTGTTCCCGCGTACTTTGCCCATCGCGAACGCACTTCGGCGCGCCGGATACTGACAAACGGGCCGCGGCTCGATAACCTTCTCCCCATCATGAACATCTTCAAAAAGACCAAGCGGCTGACGGACTTTTCCGCAGCTGCCGGCTGAGCGGCCAAGATGCCCCAGGGGCAGCTCGCGCAAGTTTTGCGCGGCGTAACAGACGAGGCCAGCCAACGACTCTTAGTCGGACCCTTGACCCTCGACGACGCTGGCGTTGTCGTGTTTGGTGAGGCCGAAGGACTGCCCGCTGGGGTGGAGCTCCCGATCGTGCAGACGGTCGACTTCTTCCCCCCTGTGGTCGACGATCCCTATTACTACGGCGCCATTGCGGCGGCGAACTCGATCTCGGATGTCTACGCCATGGGCGGGCGTCCGGTGACGGCACTGTGCTTGGCTGGCTTCCCTCGCGACTTCAACCGCGAGTGGATGGCCGAGATCATGAAGGGCGGCTATGAGAAGGTGAAGGAGTCCGGTGCGATCCTGGCCGGCGGTCACACCGTCGAGTCCGACGTGCAGTTCGGCTTCTCGGTGACCGGTGTGGTGGAGCGCTCGCGCTTGGCCACCAACGCGGGCGCCAAGGCCGGCGACGTGGTCTACCTGACCAAGTCCTTGGGCATGGGCACCATGACCACTGCGGCCAAGTTCCAGAAGATCAGCTGGGACGAGCTCAAGCCCGCGGCGATTCAGATGGCTACCCTGAACGCGAAGGCGGCCGAGGCGATGAACGCCGCCGGTGCCCACGCGGCCACGGACATCACGGGCTTTGGCCTTGCGGGCCACGGCTTGAACATCGCTCGGTCCTCGAACCTGTGCTTGGAGATCGACTCGGCCTCGGTGCCTATCTTCCCCGGCGCACACGCCCTCGCCAAGGCCGGCAACCTGTCCGGCGGCGCGAAGAAGGGCAAGGTCAACATTGGCGAGCACGTCCGCACCGATGCGTCCGTGGACGCGACCCTGGAGCTGCTGTTCTTTGATGCGGAGACCTCCGGTGGCCTGTTGATCGTGATCGATCCGGCCAACGCGGCGAAGCTTGAAGATGAGCTCGTGGCCCGTGACTTGCCCGTGCACAAGGTCGGTCAGTTTACGAACAAGACCGACGGCTTCGTCAAGTTCGGCTAGAGCGCATAGGCGTTCGATTGAGCAAGCAGCCCTGGGAGACGATCGGTCTCCCAGGGCTGCTTGCGTTGGACTGCGCTGCTCTCTGCAGTTTCGCCTAGAAGGATCAAGGCCTTGGGGACGCGTCCAGCAAGCCCTTACTCGTCCTTTAGGATGCGCCGGACGCGCAAGATCACGAACCAGCTGCAGATCCCTACTACCAGGAAGGCGACGGCGAGTCCGAGGGGCCCAAGGCGTTCAATGTTGTCCTTCAAGCCCTGACCCAAGATGGCAAAGACCAGCCCGATGCCACCGGCACCAAGGCCGACGGCGCCTAGGCCAGCCAGCCTCGAGAGTCCGATCAGGCGGGCGGCGAAGGTGCCCATGACGCCGCCCGTGGCGGGCAGCGGCAGGAAAACGAACAAGGTGACGCCCAAAAACGCCATGCGCTGGAGTCCGGGGTTCGCGTCGAGCACGAGCTTGGTGCGGCGCCGGGCGAGTCGAATCCAGCGGCCGAGGGCTGGCGCGCGCTCGAGGTGCTTGACACCGCTCGTGAGGGCGATGCAGATGTTCATGTCGATCAGCAGGACCATCAGGGCTAGCCCGTACGGCCCGAGGCCAGAAGCTGTCCCAAGGCCTTTGAAGACGATGTACTTACCAGCGATGGCAACCGATTGCCCTGCGGATCCCCAGGTCTCGCTCCACAGGAGGCTGTCCTTGAAGATCATCGAGAGCAGCAGCCCCGTAACCGTCATGACCCCCAGGGCGGCAACACGGTAGAGTGTGCGTTCGAGAGAACTTTCGTAGCGGGCCATGGAAGGATTCTTCCCAAGTGGGCTCCATTTGGAAAGACTGTGCCATGGCAAGTGAGAAGATAAGCAAAAGTAATGGGCACCTAGGTGCTGGCTCCCCCTGGATCCTCGGGCACCGAGGCGCTCCTTGGGATGCGCCGGAGAATACGATTCCGTCCCTACAGCAAGCTCTAAACCACGGTTTGGATGGGATCGAGTACGACCTGCAGCGCACTCTCGACGGGGAGGCGGTGCTGCTCCACGACGACACCCTTGGGCGAACGACCGATGGCAGCGGCCTGGTCACCGAGCGCAGCCTCGCGCAGCTCTTCCACCTCGATGCCGGCGCTTGGCACAGCCCGCGCTTCGAGGGAACCCACCTGCCAACCTTCGAGGAGGCCTGGAATGTGGTGCCCGATGGGGGCCGTCCCGCGCCGTACCACATGATCGAGATCAAGGACGCCACGCTGCTGCCGGCCGTGGCTCGCATCCTGGCCCCCGAGCGCTTTCGCGGGGCCAGCGTTGCGAAGACGCCCTTCATCATCGCGTCCTTCCATCGATCGGTCTGCCTAGAGGCCCGCGACATGGGGCTGCCCTCGATGTTTCTCGGAGTGATTGCGAACGAAGCCGACAGGCGCTTTGTGCGCGATGAGAGGATCGAGGCCTATGGCGTCGGTCCCGGTGGCTGGAGTCCGCGGGCCGCCGGTGCGGTGGGTGCCGCAGACTGGCCTTGTGAGCGCTGGTCGTGGTCCGTGGATGAGCCCGCGGATCTACTCGAAGCATTCCGCACGCCGCTCTTTGGCATCAACACGAACGAACCTCGCCGCGCCCTCGCGATCCGGACCTTGGTGGCATTGAACCCCGAGGACCGAGGCGAATATGCAATCCGCTGCGACGAGCTGGAAGTCTGGGGATTCTCCGATCCACAGCAAGATCCTCAGCAAGGCTCGAATAGTGCGATCGAGCGACATCCAGATGCGCGCCCAGTCCTGGAACCGGGCACTTCGGACTGGTGCGGGACATGGAAACCGACGGCCCGCATTCGCAACCCGTTCCCCTTTCCAGTGACGGTGGAGATCGCGTTGGAAGCGGCAGGTGGTGCCTACGAAGTGGGGGATCTACCTGGCGAGCTGACCCTGGCCGAGGGCGAGGACTTCGAGTTCAGCTTTGAGCTTAAGGGCGGGTCGCGCTCCCCGGGCCAGGACCCCAAGTTGGTCGCGGAGTTCCACTGGACAGAGCGCGCTCACAAGCAGCGCGGCCTGCCCAGCTCTCTACCTTGCAGCCTCAAGCTCGACACCACGGTCCGCAGGCGCAGGCGCCTGGAGCTGGGTGAGGAGACGCGACGTCTGCCGATGCTGCGCGAGTCCCCGGGCATGCCCTTCGCCAGCGTTGTGATTGGGCGCAGGGGGGATACGCTGCTGCTTCGCATCGAGGACTCGGGGGGGCTGGTGGATCCCCATTTGGTCGCGCGGCTTGGTGGCGAGACGGCCTTCGGCGGCGAGACCCTGCGGCTGCGTATCCCCGACCTAGGCGGGGGCCCCAGAGGCGGCTCACCCGAGCTGCCCTTCTCCGTCGGTTTCGAGGCGCGGCAGCGCTTGGCCCTGGACTCCCCGAGGGTCTTTCGCCGCTGGGCAGGTGGTGTGCCGAGCAGTCAGTTGGCGAGCATCTTTGCTGGTGAGCCCGGCCTGCTCCGGCTGCTTTAGCAGCACGCCCGAGAAGAGGCCCCGTCCTGGGGCTAGGCTACCTTTGAGCGCGGCTCGGCCCCGACCGGCCATGCAGAGTCGAAGTGGGGGTGGCGATTAGGCTGCTCTTGGGCGAGCTGCTAGGCCACCCTCGACAGCAACGAAACGTGGCGCGTTCAGAAGTCTGAACGCGCCACCTGAGGATCACCCCTGCGAGAGCCAGTAAGCCCCGGGATGACCTAGTCCAAATCCGATCTAGGGCAGGAAGTCAACGCGGATCGCGTTGGAGATTCCGAGGCCTTGGACCTGCCCGCCGTCGAGGTAGACGATCTGGGCAAAGATCGAGGCCGGTCCGCCGCCGCCGTTGATTCCGGTCACCGTGAACTCACCGGCAGCGTCCGTGAAGGCGCTGAAGATGTTCGCTGCGGGGGACGGCAGAATCGTGCCACCGAAGAGAGGCGTGGGGTTGTTGACGCCGCCGACGAGAAGCCACATGGGCGCAGAGCTCGCCGCTCCGGTCAAGGTCAAGTCAGCCGTGGTTCCGCTGGAGAGGTCGCCACCGCAAACCTCCAGCAGAGAGCTGCCGGGGCCGCCAAAGGCAAGGTTCGCCTGGCACGTGACGGTGTTCCCAGGAAGGTCGCGATCGGTGATCGTAATTCGGGTGCGGTCAAAAACGGACTGGCCGTCGCTGTCCGTGACAACGACTGTGACCAAGTGATTGCCAACCGAGAGGTTAGCCGTACTCGTCACGCGACCCGTTGCGATCTGCCCGTCAAGGTCGGAGCTCCAAACGACGCTAGCGCCGGTCAGGCCGCGGTCCTCGAGGTCCCATGCGGAGCAGTGCAGCAGCACCGTGGCCGCCTTGGGAAAGACCTTGCTGGTGTCCGGTGTCAGGATGTAGGTCGTGGGCTTGGCGCCCGGAAGGGTGCCGAGCTGCAGCGTAGGACGCAGGAGCGCGGTGCGGGTCGCCGTCGTGTTGAGGCCATCGGAGACCACCAACTCGAAGTAACCCTTACCGGTTTGGAGGCGCGGCAGGCTCTTCATATCGACCGCAAAGCTCGTGCCTTGAATGTCCATACCAAGGGGCATGAGGCGTGAACCGTCGGGGCTGTAGCGCAGGTATTGGCGCATGCTGTCGCCATCGGCATCGGTGGCGGTCCACTCCAGGAGGAAGCTCGAGGGAATCAGCTCGCTAGGGCGCGGTGAGGTGAATGCCACCTGGGGAGCGTTGTCCGTGCGGTCGAGGCGCGAGAGCACCTTGCCGGAGCGGTCGCGAATCTCCACAGCCATAACGTCCCGCGGGGCGATGTGGTTGGGCAGGGATGCGGCGAAGGGAGCCGCCAGGGACTGCAGGCCCACAGTGGAGCAGGACTCGGCATGGGACGCCAAGCCGATGTGAGCAAGGGCGGTGCGACCGCTGCCGGCGCCGAGGAAGACGATCTCAAGATCGGCTTCGGACATGGCCACAGGCTGCTCGGTGCGGATGCCCTCGAGGGTGAAGCTGTGGTTCAGGCTGAATGCGCCGGTGGTGCGGTCAAAGACCCCGCCGAGGTACATGCCCTTGGGCTGAACGGCAGCCGTCAAAGCCAGGGTCGGGCACTGGAACTTACTGTGGTTGAAGAAGAAGTTGTAGTTCGACGAGGCGACCCATGCGGCGTTGGTCAGCAGGCCTGCCGCCATGATGTCCTTCTTGCCGCCGTCCTTGATCTGGGGCAGGGACTGGGTGATCGCAAGGTGGCTCTCCACGTCGACACCAATGGTGTTGATGCTCGTGGTGTTGTGGCTCTTGCCAAACAGGTGCCCAAGCTCGTGGGCGAAGGTGCGCTGGTGGCGAATGACCTGGGTGTTGCCGATACCCGAGAGCCCGGGGACACCGCTAGCTTGGCCGTTGTACGGCAGGCTGCCGGGAACCCAGCCGTAAATGAAGTCGGGCTTCGGGTTCATCAGCTGCAGCTCGGAGATCAGCGAGCTGTTGAGGGATGACCCCGAGCCGGACAGGCTGCTTGTCCAGAGCTTGGAGCCATTGTCGTAAGGACGGTACTCCCAGTCGCTGCCGGGGAAGATGCCTTGGATGAAGTTGTCGCCTACGCCAGGTTCGATCAGTGCGGGGTCCGGGAGGTTCGGAGTCGAGCCGCCGCTGGGGCGGTAGTCGATCGGGACGAAGATGACCTCGGGTGTGTCGCGGCACTGGAAGTTGAAGGTGCCACCGCTCGACGTGTTGTTGTTGAAATTGGTCTCGGGGACCTGGTTGGGTCCCGCGGGGTTGACCTCGATCACAAACTTCACCTGGCTGGACACCGGCGGGATGAAGTAGAAGTTGAGCGAATCGTCGAGGTTGATCAGATTCGGATTGCCCGCGGGGATCAGGGGACCGTTCTGGGAGTAGAGCGGCGACTCGGGAATCTCAACGCCACCTACAAAGACGCGGCAGATGCCGTCGATGGCCATGCCTGCGGGGATCGTTCCGGTCGAGCTTAGGCTCGCGCGGATGATGGTGGACTTGCCAGCCGTAAGGGGCGTACTGCCGGTCTGGATGGT
>JBLHWM010000053.1:0-14239 GCA_047629095.1 Planctomycetota bacterium
TCTCACTTCGAAAGTCAGGGCAGCGGGCATGCATGCGAGTGAGCTCGTAGAGCATCCGGTCGATAGCGATGGGTGTGAAGATTGCGAGCGCCACCATAGTCCACTGTTCGAGCAGCAGGAGTTCGCCATCGGGCTTCATCCCTACGCGAGCCCCAGCCAACCCAAGTACAAGGGCCGCCTCCGCATCATTGAGCCTACCGGCATCGGCAAAGTCGACGGCAACACCCAATGCCTCGTCAACCACATCGGACCATCGGCATGCCGAAATCAGCTGCTGCAATCGCAATGGGCTCCCGTGGGGAAGGTGGCTAGCGAGAACACCATGGGCATCTCTCCGCATCTTATCGGTCCAAACACCGAGCTGCCGTGGCATGACGAGTAGGCTCATCCCATCGCCTTCTTGATCCCCAAGAGCTCCACATCGGATGAGCGCTTCACGGCGCAGGTGTACCTGTGCTAGTTCCACTCCGAGACAATCGGCCAAGAGCTCTGCGGATGCCGCCTTTCCCGCAAGATAGACCCAAACGAGCAGAGAACTGAGTTCACTACTGAGGGCGTCTGTAGTAGGCAAAGAAGAGTCTAGGGAGAGCGACGCCTCTGCTCCAACATGCAGACTGCCCAGGGCTTTCCGATCCATCACGATCTGATCTCCGGACCAGCGGGCCAACCCACTCCGCACCCAGGTCTCGAGCTCTTTCTGAATCCTCCCAGGGTTCCCAAGGGTTCGCTCGAATAGCTCTGCCGCGCAATCCGACTGCAGATGAAAGAGTCTCTCCGGTCCCCTAAACAATGGCTTGAGATCGGACGAGTCAAGATTCCTCAGGTGCAACCGAAAGCAGGGCTTAGCCAATCCGCTGCCCTGCCGACTTGCGACGACCGTTGCACTGAGTTCACCCTCCGCAGCCACGACTTGCTGCTGGAACGATTCCCGTGCTTGAAGATCCCAATCATCCCAGTCGTCTACCGTCACAAGAACTTTGGGCGCAACAAGTGCATCGAAGAGACTTCCTTTGAAAACTCCATGACTAGACTGTGCGCCGTTCTTGCCATGCGTGTTATTGAGGTCAAGGCAATCGGAATTCAATTTATGCGCTGCTCCTCTTGCGTCTAATGAGACCCAGGAGCCACCCTCTTCTTCGAACCTAGAGCCGAGCTCCTGGAGCAGCCTTGTCTTTCCACTTCCCTTGTGCCCTGTTATCTCCAAGCGTCCCTGCGCCAGTGTGCTGCGATAGGCCTGGTCCAGATCCGCGCAAGACCCTAACCAAGGGACCTGCACTTCGCCGCTCCCCGTGGCCTCCTTGCGAAGCGCAGCAAGCACATCCATGGCGGAACGTGGGCGATGCTCGGGGTCGCGCTGAAGGAGCAGCTCCACAAGATCCGAGACGTGCTGCGGACAGTCGCTGCGGACGGACTTCAAGACAGTGGCTGGTTCGTGGATACGAGCATCTAGGAACGCGACTGGGTCCGAGCAGTCTTCGGGGGCATGCCCTGCGACAACTTCAAAAATCATAGCCCCTAACGCGAACAGGTCAGCCCTTGCGTCAACTGGCTTTCCAAGCAGCTGCTCAGGAGAAGCATAGGCAGGCGTGCCAACGGCCCCGGCATCAACACCGTACCCCGAACCGATTGCCGCACCAGTTGAATAGCCGAAGTCGAGAACGCACGGGTTTCCATACTCATCCACCAGAACGTTGTCGGGCTTGAGGTCCCGGTGGATGACACCGCGGTTGTGTATACGCGAGACGATCTCCACAAGTGCAATGACGCGCTGCTCTAATGAAGCCCAGTCCTGTAGAGCCACGGCTCCGGGGAACGGTGCGCCCGGTGCGACGTCCATCACGACGAAGGGCCTAGCCTCGTGAACTCCCTCATCCAAGAATCTCGCAACACCTGGGACATGAAGCAGCCGCAACGCGGACACCTCTGCCCTGATCTCGCTGAGGTCGGCGCTGGCAGGCAGAAGTTTGACGGCCACTTTTGTTAGCCGAAGGGTGTCTTGGGCAAGATAGACCTCGCTCTCGCCAGCCCCATGCAGCAGCTGAACAAGGTGATACCGGTTGGCCACCAGGTTCTCGCCGGGTACAGCATCCCTCGAGAGCTCCACTTGTATTGCATTAGGTCTGTTCATTGAAATGAAGCCCTCTCCACACACTAAGTCACTCGGTGGGATTGCAGCATCCTCTTCCCCCCTATGGGACCATTTCCGCTCATTCGCAAGGTTGGGACGCCCTCAGGGGCACTCAAATGGGACATTCCAACTTGTGCTTTAGTCACGGTACGCAAACGATCGAACAGAGCTTGTCCCTGTCCCACACCTTTCTTGGGCGCGACATGAGGGGATTCCCCAATAACAGTTCCCTCAGACCTGCGTCCTTCTCGATCCAATATGGATCAGGAGCGATGAGATGAGTACTGATTCAAAAAGTGAACGAGCGTGTCCCCACTGCACCGGCAAGTCAGCCAGGCCTGCACAAGGTTATGGGCTTCATGCCACAGAGCTGAGCTTCAGCGGTTCCATTGAGCATCAAAAGAGTTGCCCCTTGAGGGTGCGAGCCAAGCGGCTCAACTCACTAGCCACAGGTTTCCTTGGTGCCTCCCTGTTCGCGCTTTCCGTGCCCGGTTGTTACGTACCCGAGCCCCTGCAAATGCAGCGTGGCCAAACCTCCACCGGCCTCGACAATGGAACGGTTGGAGTCTCCGAACTCCCACCTGGAAAGGACGCGGCCTAGAGCCCCCCTTTGCATCCGGGGAAGGCTGCAACCTTCCCCGGGCACCTCTCCTTAGTCCATGGACCGCACACGCGTGACCCCGAGCATGCGCTCGATGGCCTTCATGCGCCTAGACAAGAAGGGTACGTGTTCGATGCGTGCGACCACTTGGTTCTCTCTTTTGACCAAGAGGGTTCCGCCCTCGAATATTAGCAGTAGCTCGAGTACATCGGGGATCTCCCGGGTAACGGTACTGCCCTGGCGTGGAACGGATTGATCCCGGCCCCACGGTTGCAAGTAGTGGGGGAAATCATTGGGCTCGAATCGCCAATTGTTCATTGGGGCTGGAGAGCGCCAAGGAATACGGAGTCGCACACCAACCGGTCGGCCTCCTGCCGATCGTGACCGCCCCCATCGACCGGCACTTCGGCTCTCCCCTTTATAGGAGCCGCGACGCGGTCCTGGGAGTTGCGGCATCCATGAGAAGTTCGGCGAGAGGTATCGGTCATGGCCTGACTGTAGGGCTAGACAGGGGAGCTCGACTGGGTTGGGCGTCAAAAGGGTTGCGCTATGGAAGGCGGAAGAAGGCTCTAGAGCATCGAGTCAGGCCAGGATTCGCGAGATCGGTGAGGAAGCGTGCGTCCTGCAAGGTGTAAGACTGGAACGTCTCCTGCGACAGCGTCCCGTCCGCGAGTGCCAAGACGAAGGGGTTCGTCAGCTGCGCGTACCAGATCGCGGCGCACTCCTGCCGCATGCTTACGGTGAGACGAAGTGATTGAGGGGGCCATGGCCTTGGCCGAGGCCGGGGGCGGCGACGATGGCGGCGTGGGTGTACTGCTTTGCCGCCGCGAAGGCTTCGGGCACGGTCTTTCCCTGCGCGAGGCAGGCGGTCATCGCGGCGGAGAATGTGCAGCCGGCGCCGTGCGTGTGCCGCGTGTCGAGCCGCGGGCTGTCGAGCATCACGAAGGCTTGACCATCGTAGAGGAGATCGGTGACGGTGTCGCCGCCACCATGCCCGCCCTTGACGACGACCCAGTTTGGTCCGAGCGCGTGGAGCCGTTGCGCCGCCTTGCGCATCTCGTCCAGCGTGCGGATTGGCCCGCCGACGAGCATTTCCGCCTCTGGTAAATTCGGGGTGATGACGAGCGCGAGCGGAAGCAGCCGCGTGCGGAGGGCGCGGACCGCGTCTTCCGCAACGAGCTGATCGCCGCCCTTCGCCACCATTACAGGGTCCACGACGAGGTTCGTCAGACCCGCTTTGGCGATCATCGCGACGACGGCCTCGACGACCTCCGCCGTGCCGAGCATTCCGGTCTTGAGGACGTCCACGCCGAGATCGCCGACGACGCTTTCGAACTGCGTTGTGATGAAGGCGGGCGAGAGGCTCTCGACGCCCTGCACGCCAACCGTGTTCTGCGCCGTCACCGCTGTCAGGACGCTCATACCATAGACGCCGAACGCACTGAAGGTTTTCAAGTCCGCCTGAATGCCGGCCCCGCCGCCCGAATCGGATCCGGCGATCGTGAGTGCTCGCGCGAGGACCGCAGGGGCCTTCAAACTCATAGTAATTCTCCAAACATAAGGAACAGCGATGCGACATGCCCCGCAACGCGAGCGTAGCGGAAATACTCTGCACGCGGTCTAGATCGATGCGTTGTTTTTGAATCCGCTTCCGCGTCCGGTACGGCCTCAACGCCAGATAGGCGATTCCATTGAGCGCGGAATTTGTCACTGGCGTCAGCTCAGGCCGCGCGGAGTATAAGACACTAACGCTGGCGGGTCGACGGGGAAGACGTGGCCCAGGTGCCCAGCGCAGACATGGTAGAGGGTCTCCGTCCGCAGCCTAACGCTTGACCGCGTAATCGAGCGGTTCAAGCATTGCGCTCCATCCGGCAGGGCGCTATTGGACTTTGCCAATCGTGATGAGCGACTTACTTGGGGAGCGGGCACGATGGAAAGACGACTTCGACAGGTGGCAGCGGCCCGTCGTGCCCAACCCTGGGTGCTTCGTCGGCTACTTCATTGGCGAATCGGATCAGTCGTGTGAGATTCCAACCCAGCCAATCCGCACTGTCTGAATCCGCCGACAGTGACTCAGCCACTTGCCGAAACAGTCGCCCAGCGCGGCCCGCGTGAGACGTGACTCCAGCGGCCCTCCCTTCGCGCACTTTTACGCCGGCGGCAGCGAGCGCGATGAGGCCCTTGAGGAACTCGGCGATCGGGCCCGTTCGGCCCGCTGCGTGCCAGAGGGATTCCCAGGCTTCGTGAGATTCCCAGTAGTAGCCGTGGGCGAAGAGCTCGATGCCGCGCAGGTACTCGGCGGAAGCTTGCCAGTTCGCCGGGTCGAGGGGGGCTGCCCTAGGTGGTTCCGCGCCAAAGCTGTGCCCGGCCGGGTTGCTGACAGGGTGTGGGAAGCGGCCGGGGACGAAGGCATACGGCGGGAATGCGGACGGCTCGGAACTCTTCGCTGCTTGGTCACCGGTGTTCATGCTGCATTTCCCTGGCGATCAACGATCGCTTGGCTGACTTTCGAATACGGCGAATACGGAGTCGCACACCAACCGGTGTTCGCACTACCAAAAGTACCGCACCAGCCTCAGGCCGGATACTGGCTCCTACTGCGGCACATTTCGTTGGTAGAACACCGGTTGGTGTGCGACTCCGTAAGAGAGTGCTAGCGGGCCTTGGAGATCTTGAGCTTTTCGAGCTTGGCTTGCTTCTTCACGGACTCTTCGCTGCGGGTTAGCGAGGTCGCGATCGTCTTGAGGCTCGAGCCCTTGCCGGCCATGAGCCTAAGCTGTGTTAGCTCGCTAGCGGTCCAGGCCTGGCGGTGTCGTTCGAACTTCTTGGCCATGTTGTCTCTTGGTCAACGGCTCGGGTGCCGTACTTGCTGTGGAAAGCACCGCGCCAGCCAAGCGGGCGTCGCCTGCGTTGGCAGGCAGTTCGCATTGGGGACTGCGAACATCAACCTGTTGCTGAACAGGTGATAAAATGGTCGGGGCGAGAGGATTTGAACCTCCGGCCTCTGCAACCCCATTGCAGCGCGCTACCAGGCTGCGCCACGCCCCGACCGGGGGCGAGTAGAATAGGTACGATTGGGGGTTCCGTCAACGATGAGTCTGGCAATCCTTGCGAGTTGGGGGGAATGTCCTGACAATGGAGGCATGGTTCGACCTTCTCGACGCCAGTGGGTGCCTCGGGCTTATGCTCGGCGGCGGCATCGCACTTGGATGAAATCAATGACCCTGGCGGCCCTTGGATGGGGCGTTTGGTGGACAGGGCTGGTCTTGGCGCGGTTTGCGCCTTGGTTGGCGCCGGACTTCTTGTCCGGAGAGACTCTGGTTATGGTCCTGAGCGTCGGTTGCGCGGTCCCAGGGCTGCTTTTGGCCCTGATGACGGTCCGGGCTAAGCGCTCTTGGCTGCCATTTGCGGCGGTGGCGGTGTTTGCGAACGCCTCGCTGCTTGTGATGCCTTGGCTGCTGGAAGGGCTGGTGCGGGCTCCGGGCTAAGCTCGTGGCCTTAGCATGGAATCAGCTGCTCACGCGCTCGCCCTCAACGATCCCCCAAGACCACGTCCGTGCTTTCAAGCCCGGGCAACTCCGATAGAAGTACCGAGGCCTCGCGACTTGGGCTCCACCTAAACGTGGTCATCTCCGCGAGCGCTAGCTCTCGCCCACGAAGTCGGGTACTTGGGGCGAGGTGCTGCCCTCGGCAAGACACTCGGGAGAGCCTAGATGCCTGTGGCGTAGGGCGTGGAGGCAGAGATCATCCAGATGCCGGTGATGGCGGCTAGGACGATGATGGTGAAGGCTGCGATTGCGCATTGGCGGTGGTAGCGGTGGAGCTTGCCTGTGCGCAGGGTGATGATGCCCGTGATTATCGGTAGCATCAGGCAGGCCGTCGCCAACCGGGCTAGAAACATGTGCACAAAGTAGATCGTGCCTGCGCTGTGTAGGTCGTAGCCCTCACCCAGACGGAAGGCGGCGATGATGGTCCAGACCAAGAAAGCAATGCTCAGGCCGACCAGGCTGAGGTGCAGGGCTCGGCGGCGCTTGACCCGCCAACGGAAGCCGGTCCACAACACCCCGACGAGGGCCAGGACGGTGCATAGGAAGGCGAGTGAAAACTGGGTCATAGGATCCATGGAGACTTTCTAGCTAAGCCCCTCAACAAGGCTGTCCATCTCGCCCGTGGGTGCGCGGGTCATCAGATCGAAGACGGCCTCGCGAGGATCCTTGTTGTTAAAGAGGATTGAGTAGACCTGCTCAGCGATGGGCAGGTTGGTCTTTTCGCTGAGCTCGGACTGGGGTCCGAAGAGGGCCTGGGTGGTCCAGACTCCCTCGGCGACCATCTTCATGGAGTCGAGTACTTGTTGCAGAGTCTCGCCGCGGCCGATGCGCTCGCCAACTGCGCGGTTACGCGAGTGCTGGCTGCAGGCGGTGGTCACCAGGTCGCCGAAGCCGGCCAGGCCGAAGAAGGTGTTGGCGTCAGCGCCGTGGGCCTTGCCGTAGCGCGCCATCTCGACCATGCCCCGGGTGAGCAGGGCGGCCTTAGCGTTGTCGCCCAACTCTAGGCCGTCGCTGATGCCAGCGGCCAGGGCGATGACGTTCTTGAGCGCCGCGGCGAGCTCGGCGCCTGAGCGGTCGGTGGATGTGTAGACCCGCAAGCTGGGGCAGTTAAAGGCCTTTTGGGCCTTGTTGGCCAGTTCGATGGACTCCGAGGCGGCCACCACCGAGGCGGGCTTGCCGCGGGCGACCTCCTCGGCGTGGCTGGGCCCAGTGAGCACGCCGATATCCCGCTTGCCGAGCACGTCGAGCAAGATGCTTGTGGGCGACTTCATGGTCTCGATCTCCAGGCCCTTAGTGGCGCTGATGATCGGTACGGAGTCCCCGAGAAACTCCTCGAAGCGCCCTGCGACCGCGCGCAGGAACTGGGTCGGCACAACGCTGACGATCAGGTCGGCGCCAGCACAGGCGGCCTGGGGATCGGCGCTGAACTCGAGGTTATCCGGAAGCTCAATCCCGGGCAAAAACGGCCGGTTCTCCCTGTGCTTTTGCAGATCTGCGGACTGCTCGGGGAAGGCGCTCCATAGCGTGGTCGGCACGTTGTTATTGGCCAAGATAATCGCAAGGGCCGTCCCCCAACTTCCATCGCCAATCACCAGGGCGCGCTCGGTCTTTTGCTTCGTCATGATTAGCTCTTTTTGCGCTTCTTGAGGCTAGGTTCGAGACCCGAGAATAGACGTTTGAGGTTGTCCTTGTGGCGCCAGATAACCAAGAGGGCGAAGGCGGCGCAGCCCCAGACGACTTCCATGCCGTAGGTGTCCGCGCTCACATCTTGGTAGGCGATGATCGGGAAGATCGAGACCATCACGATCGAGGCGAGGCTCACGAAGCCGGTGGAGAAGGCCGTGAGTAGGAAGCCGACGCCGCCGATCAGGAAGACCGTGGGCGCCACGGCGACCAACGCTCCGCAGCCTGTGGCCACGGCCTTGCCGCCTTTGAAGCGCAGGTAGATTGGCCAGACGTGGCCGCAGGTTGCCGCTCCGCCCGCAAGCACGGCGAGCACGCCCGCGCCCATGCCAGTTGTCTCGCCCAGTGAACCTGATGCGATAAGAGGCACCAAGAATGCGGCAGGTGCATAGCCCTTCAAGAAGTCCAAGGTGAAGGCCAGTAGCCCCAGGGGCTTGCCAATCGCGCGGCTCGTGTTCGTCGCGCCAATGTTGCCGCTTCCGGTGGCGTGTAGGTTCACGCCCTTGAGACGTGCCATCACATAGCCAAATGGAATCGAACCGATCAGGTAGGACGCCAAAAGCACGCCCCACTCGGCGCCCGTGGGCGTAGGAAGATTGCAGAGGATCATGTCCCTAGAGTAACGCCCCGGGATGCCCGATGCACCCTTTGCGAGGGACCGCTGCCAATACTCTAGCAGCCCATCAGAAATTAGGGCCGCCCTTGGACAAAGCCCGCTTAGGACAAGTACAGCTCGGCCCCGACCGACGCTGCGGCGCCCGATGAGGGAATGCCGAGTCGGCCCTTTTGGGGCGGGCGGCTAGCCGACGACCAAATCCAGTGAGTTGAGCAGCACGTAGTAGTTCTCACCATTGGGGCCGATCTCGATCCGCATGCCCTGGGCTCGGATGAACGATCCTACGAGACCCGGGGCCACAGGGATCTTGTGGAACTCGAAGCCGGCGTGCATCACATAGGGCGGCAGGATCAGCTGCTCGTAGCCTCGCAAAGTGATGCCGTCGGTGGCTCCTCCAAATCCCAGGATCACCACGGTCGCTGCCGTGCTGACACCCTGGGTAGGCACGGGGTCAATGCGCGCCCGCCACGGATAGCCAGCTTGGGGGTTGAAGGTGCAGTGGAAGCCGCCCGGGTTTAGGCCAAGGGCGCCGTGATAGTGCAGGCAGCCTCCGTCGTTCCAGACGACGTCGATCACGTTGTCCCAAAGGGCGACGTCGTAGCCGGCGGTGATCCAAGAGTCGCCCACCTCGTCCATCGCGGGCATCAACATACTGCGACCGTTGTTGCCAAGCACAATGACGGGCTTGGTCGCAAGGCCGATGTGAGCCAGGCCAACGGCGCTCGGCGCCAACAGGTTGAAGCTGTCCCCGTCGTCGATCCAATGCGAGTGCCAGTCCGAGTTGGGCATTGGGATGCCAAAGAACGTGTTCGAGGTGTCCGAGTCGATCAGTGCTTTGCCGGTGAGATCGAGCTCTGCGTTCACCGACACGTCGCTGACTGCGAGCAGCTCCGCCATTCCGGGGTAAGAGAGGTCGCCGTAGTCCCAGTGGGACATCACAGCCCGGCCGCCGCCAAGGAGATGGAACGCCAGCCCAAGCCAAGAGGTCGGCCTCTCCCCCGGGCTATTGACCAGCACAAGATCCCAGGACTGGCTCGACACCAGGGTGTCAAAGTTGGCGCTTGTCGACAGGGTCACCAAGCCAGGAAACCGCGCCTCGGCAGCAGCCTGGGCTGATTGGTGAGTCGAGCTGTCAAAGACGAGCACTTGTTGGGAGGAGGCTACCCGGGTCGCGCTGCAAAGCAGGGCGGAGGTGGCGAGCCATAGCAAGAGGGAGCTGCGCATGGGGGAACATGGGTCGGGGGTTTAGCGTTGGAGGCGCGCACGGAGCGCTCCACCCAGGGAGTTTTCCGCAGCTCCTTGATAAGGTGTGAGCCCGTTTCCCGCCAGCAGAATCCCTAGGGCATCTTTGCTGGGGTGACCAGGGTCGCCTTGGGGGCGACCAGGGCACGCCTCAAGGGCGATCGGCTTTGCCGCTCGACGCGCTGGCCCAGCGGTTGCGTCCATGGCCCGGCGTGCTAACCTCACGTGAATGCCACGACGCCCCACACCTCTCGGCTCCAAATCCACGCGTGCGGGCGTCGACACCGGCGGCACCTTCACGGACTTGTTCTTGGAGTCCGCTGCCCAGGACCAGCTCCCCACCGTGGTGAAGGTGCCCTCCACGCCTAGCGATCCGTCCGCCGCCATAGCGAGTGCCCTCGCCCAGCTCGGCGACGTGCCCAACTTGCACATCGTGCACGGCACCACCGTCGGCCTGAATGCCCTGCTCACGCGCAACCTAGCGGAGACCGCCCTGGTCACCAACCGCGGCTTCCGGGACCTGATCGAGATCGGCCGCCAGGACCGCCCCGACATCTACGCCCTGCACCCCGAGCGACCAGCCCCCGTGGTCCCTCGGCACCTGCGCTTCGAGGTCGGCCAACGCTCCTGGCCCGACCCCGCGAGCGGCGAGCTCATCGAGGTCGAGCGCCCTACTGCGAAAGACCTAGCCGCCCTCGCCAAGCGCATCAAGAGCTCCGGCGCCAAGAGCGTCGCTGTGTGCCTGCTGCACTCCTGGGCCGACCCCCAGATCGAGCGCCGGGTGGCCGACTCCCTCGCTCACCTCGAGATCCCGATCACCACATCCGCGGCCCTGGTCCCCGAGTTTCGCGAGTACGAGCGCTTCTCGACGGCGACCATCAACGCCGCCCTTGCGCCCATCGTCGGCGACTACCTCAAGCGCCTCGGCGCATCGATCGCTCGCATCGGACTCGGCGACGCGCGGCTCTCCCTGATGCAGTCGAGCGGCGGCACCACGAGCCCCGAGCGCGCCGCTGCCGAACCCGCCCGGGTGCTGCTCTCCGGTCCCGCAGGCGGTGTGCTCGGTGCGGTGCGCGCGGCGGCCGAGGCTGGCCTGGGCGACCTCGTGTCCCTTGACATGGGCGGCACCAGCACGGACGTGGCCTTCCACTCACCCGCCCTCAAAACCGGCAGCGGCCGAGCCGGGGAGGCGCCCCCCATCGGCGGCCTGCCCGTGGCCCTGCCCAGCCTAGATGTACACACCATAGGATGCGGCGGCGGGTCGCTGGCCTTCGTGGACCGCGGCGGCGCCCTGCACGTCGGCCCGAAGAGCGCCGGCGCGCACCCGGGCCCCGTGGCCTACGGCAACTCGGACCAGCTCACACTCACGGACGCGCACATCTTCCAGGGGCACATCGTTACCGAGCACGAGCGCGCGAGTCACGTAGCGGGCACGGGCTTCCTCGGGGGTAGCCTCGCCCTAGACATCGACGGCGTGACGCGCGCATTTGAGAAGCTGGGGAAGCGCCTGGCCGTGCGGCCCTATGCGGCGGCGGCGGCCATGATCGAGATCGGCCGGGCCGCCATGGGGCGCGCAACCGGCGCTATGACCATGCAGCGCGGGCGCGACCCAAGGGGGCTGTCCCTGGTCGCCTTCGGCGGCGCGGGCGGGCTGGTCGCGGCCGACCTGGCGGCCTCTATGGACATCCCGCGGGTGCTGATTCCAGCGGATCCCGGGGTGCTCTCGGCGCGCGGACTGGCCCAGGCTGGTTTCCGCGGGGATGCCAGCCGCAGCTTGCTCCAACCGCTCGACAATCTGCCGCTTGCGGCGCGCCTTCGGATTTTCCGGCAGCTTAGAGACGAGCTCTTTACCTTGGCCAGCGACCAGGGAATCGCTCCAAAGGACACGGGCATCGAGTTCACCCTCGACCTGCGGTACCGCGGGCAATCCTTCGAATTAGGTGTGTCGGCCGGCAGCCTGGCGGTCGGAAAGCGCGGTCCGGTGGGTCTGTCCAGCGGCCAGATCGCCGAGGCTTTTTTCGCCCAGCACGAGCGCCTCTACGGGCATCGGCTCGATGGCCACGCCATCGAAGTCGTCAACCTGCGAGCCGTCGCTACCGAGCAACAGGCCCTGATTCTGCCACCTAAACCGCGGAACCGCGCCCTTGGACGAGACGCCGCAACGGGCACCGGCAAGCTGCGCATTGGCAGGTCGCTGGTCCAAGCGCCGATCCTCTCACGGGCGGCGATGAAGCCAGGCATGGGCTTCGTAGGGCCGGCCATCGTGCTCGAATACTCGGGCACCACAGTGATTCCGCCCGGATGGAGTGTTCGGGTCACCGGCGGCGGCCATCTACTGCTTTCGCCTGAATCCGGCATTTAGGAGTCTAGAAGTCCGATTCACGGGCCCTTGAAATCGAATCGGCTTCGGGCCCGGCGACTCGAAAAAGTGATAAGATCCCGCGCTCCAAAGACCGATGAGAGGCACTCGTCGCCTCTTCACCATAATCACTACAGAACACCGCGCGCCAAAGCGCGCACCTAGCTATGCCGCACATTATCGCCGAACCCTGCGTCAACACCAAGGACACAGCCTGCGCCGAAGTTTGCCCCGTCGACTGCATTCACCCCTTGAAGGACGAGGAGGAGTATGCAGAGGCAAAGATGCTCTACATCAACCCCGATGAGTGCATCGACTGCGGAGCTTGCATCCCCGAGTGTCCCGTGGACGCCATCTTCGAAGAGGAAGACCTCCCCGCCCAGTGGTCGGAGTACACCCAGCTCAACGAAGACTTCTACAACTAGTCTCGTCTAAGCGCTGCACTTGTGCAGCCTGGAGCGCCCGCCACTTCCCGAAGACTTGGCGGGCGTTTTCGTGCCTGCGAATTTAGCGCGCTAGCAGCCGCTGCGCGCGCTTGCCGACGGCGGCGAGGAGAAGCAAGAGCGCGGCGACCAGGACTAAGCTCGGGCCTAGCGGCAGGTCGTAGGCAAAGGAGACCCAGATGCCACCTGCAGCCGAGAGTAAGCCCGCCGCCGAAGATAGCAAAAGGTACGCCGTCATGGAGCGAGCCAAACCGCGGGCCGCGAGGGGCGGCAGGACCAAGAGTCCGAAGAGAACGGTCGGCCCAATCGTCATGACGCACACGGAGACCGTGACGCCCAGGATCACCAGGTGCAGGTACTCCCATCCCGCCAAGCGCATGCCCAGCACCTTGGCGAGCGAGGGATCGAAGCTGATCAGAGTTAGGCTCCGACTGAAGAGCACCAGTAGGGTGGCCACGACACCAAGGGTCGTGAGCAGGATGCCCAGCTCGTGTCCGTCGATGGCTAGGATCTCGCCGCGCAGCAGCCCCTGCACGAAGACCTCGCCCAGCGGCGACATGTGCGCGAACATGATTGTGAGAGCGCTCGCAATCGCGAAGGTTGCAGCCACATTGCCCGCCTCGCCCTTACCGTGCTTCGCCGTCTTAGCCATCAAGACCAGGCCACCTAGGCAGAAGACGCCGGCCCACAGGATGTGGTAGTGGAGCGCCAAGTGGGAGTCGTCGCCTTGCAGCTCGGCATCCACAAGCCAGGTCATGTTCTCCTGCCACCAGGGCAAGATCGCGAAGCCAAAGGCGATGCCGGCGGCGGCGAGTTGGGGCAGGGTTACGCCATAGAATCCCGTGCCCCGGGCGAGCAGATAGGCACCGACCACGGGCACGACGAGACCAGCCGCCAGGGCAGCTAGAATCGAGTTCCCGAAGAGCTCCCAAAGCAGATCGAGTGGGAAGTCACCCATGGTTCGTACATCCGAACAAGCCGGCTAACTTCTCGATCGAGTCGGCTTCGCCCACGGCTCGCCGCTCGACACCACCATCCTCCACCCAGAGAATCTCCTTCGCCCAGCCGGCAACGAGGTCGAGCTGGTGGGCAACGAGCAAGACCGAAGGTGCGTCGTCGCCGCCGGATGCCAGGTCGCCCAGAATACCCATGATCTCGAGCTGGTTCGGGCGATCCACGCCCGAGGTGGGCTCGTCCAGCAGCAGTAGCTCCGGTTCCCGCATCAGAGCCCGCGCAATCAGAGCGCGCTGGCGCTGGCCACCGGAGAGCGAGGAGAAGGGCTCGCTGCGCTTGTCCAGCAGGCCAACCAAGTCCAGCTTGACCTCGGCGGCCGCACGAACCGAGCTCGTGTGCCAGCGCGCGCCGAATCTAGAATTGGCAGAGCCCATGCAGACCAGCTCGAAGGTTGACAGGGGCCACTCGTCGCCCAGACGGTCCTGCTGGGGGACGTAGGCGATGGCCTTGGTGTGTCGCCGGACCGAGCCGGCCATGGGCTTGAGCAGACCCAAGAGCCCGCGCATCAAGGTAGTCTTGCCCGCTCCGTTCGGCCCGAGGATGCCTAGGGCTTGGCCGCCGCAGATCTCCAGGTTAATGTCCTGGAGAATGCGAGTCGTGCCAAA
>JBLHWM010000054.1:0-14094 GCA_047629095.1 Planctomycetota bacterium
CGCGGTCCGCCAGGACCACCGACTGTGTCGTCCCAAGGATCGTCAACACCATAGGGCTCGACCACTTCACGGGTCACCTGTACGGCGCAGTGGTAGCGAGCTGCGCGGCTCACCGTACGCCAGAGGATCACCAAGATGCCCAGGCCAAACAGGATTGCTACGCTGCCCTTGCCCGAGGTCTCGTCGAAGGAGTGGTTCAAGCTCGCGGCGAGGTTACCCAGGCCGACGGCGACGATCACTTCACAGGCTAGAATGCCAAGGAAGGGGCGGAATACCGTGATTGGACGCGTCACTAAGGTAAAGGCCGTGGCGATTCCCGCCCAGACCACAGAGCGCGACCCCAGGTAGGCCATGCGCGTCCGGGCGTAGTCCGCCCAGGTCATCACAAGTCCAAACCACAGCAAGAACGCCGAGTCTAGGGCCCAGCCCATTCGGCGCGCGGTCGCCTCGGAGTCGAGGTTCTCTAGGTTGCCGTCCTTCACATTGAAGATGCGCTCCAACATGCCCGCACCGAAGTACTCGCGGTAGATCACGAAGTGACCCAGACCGAGTAAAAGCAGCACGAGAAGGGCGAGCCGGAAAAAGCGCAGGAAGTAGCGCGAGCCCCCGTGGAAGAAACGATGGACCGAGTGTCCGGCCGTTCGCTCCAGGAAGACCTGCAGCCAGCCGCCCGCGGTGAAGACGCCGGCCAACATGATCAGGAATGCAATCACCGATGCGGCGACTCCGCTCTGCTGGCGTAGGGCACTGAGGATCTCGCGATGGTCGTAGCGGAACGTGGCATCGAGTGAAGCCACCTGGCTTCCGGCCTCGTAGTGGCCACCGATCGCTCCACCAAACCAGGTCAGCCAAGGTAGGGCGACCAGCAGGGCGAGGGCAATCGGAATGGCAGCCGTAATCAGCCAGAGCGGCGGGCGACCAAGGGTCACGCGCAGGGCCGTCAGGAAGGTCCAGTCGGCTTGCTCGGGCTCGGGGTCTAGACCGCTGAGGTCGTAGCCGGGAGGTAGGTAGGTGGACAGGGGCGTTTCTTGAACTTCGCCGGTCTCTTCGTTTTGTTGTTCCATGACTAACCTCCGATTCCCATTTGCCAGTGGAAGGAGTGAACGAAGCGGCCAAAGACCCTCTCGCTCCAACGGAGAGGTGCTACCTCATCCTTTTCCTTGAACCATGAGTTGTTCGACATATCACCGTCGAGGTACCACTTGCGATCCGGATCCAACTCCACCGAGATGACCTTTGCGGTCTCCTCGAAGCGCAGCTCGATCCAGTTCTTCTCGGACTGCTCTTCCCGAGTCCAGATCACGTTCTCGACCTTGTCGCCTTCGAAGGTCACGCGAATGTCGAGGGGCAAGCTCAGGGTCCCCTGGCGCTTGACCATGATCTTGGCGTGGTGGCCAACGGCCTCGCTGTCTGATTCCTCGGGGTCCGACCAAATGCCGTTCTCGTCTTCGAACTTGCCGCGCGGCTCTTCCACTGCTCTCGTGCTCACGTTCACGCTCCAGTCCACCGTTCCGGTACCCCGGAACAGCTCTTCGAAGTACCAGTTCATATCCACGCCCGCGCCTTCGTTGAAGGCCGCGAAGAAGTCGTCCGGGGTCGGGTGCTTGTAGCGCCAAGTCTCGGCGTAGTGGCGCATGCCACGCAGGAAGACGTCGCGGTTAACGAGGCCCTCGAGGGAGCGCAGGATCACCGCCGGCCGCGGGTAGCTGTTCGTGCGATAGCTTGCGCTGTTCGCATACTCCCAGACCGGCGTGTCGACCTTGTCGACCCAAGCATCGCGCAGGTAGCCCGAGCGATCGCCCCAGCGGGGATCGGTCTCTTCAGGCGCCAGTCCCATGAGCGGCTGCTCGCGCCACCAGTCCACGAAGCCTGACTTGCCAACGGGCGAGATTGACTTGCCCTTGAGGTAGGGCACGAAGTTGGGCACTTCAAGACGCCGTCCAGAGAGTGCCTGTAGCACGCTGCCGCCACCTTGCAGTGGCGCCATGGGCTTCCCGTAGACCGCCATTTTCGAGTACCAGGTCGCCGAGCGCTGAGCCCCGTAGGTGCGCCACAGAACTTCGGAGTCGCTGTAGGAGTTGAAGCCCTCGTCCATCCAGGCGTTCTCAGGCTCGTTGTTGCCCACGAGTCCGTACCAGAACTGGTGTCCGCACTCGTGCACGGTCACGGACTCGGGTCGCTGCATGTCCGCTTCGGTACCCAGGGCTGTGCCGCAGGTGAACAGGGTTGGGTATTCCATACCGCCCGCGGCGCCACCGCCCCAAGCGGGGTCGACCACGGTCACGTGCTCGTAGGGATACTCGCCAAACCACAGGCCGTAGAAGAACAGCGCCGAGGCCGTGGCCTCGAAGTGCCGCTCGGCCTGGCCGACGCGCTCGGGCTGGATCATCACCGTGACCCGCACAGGCCGCAGCTCGATGTCCTTGTCCGAGCCCAGCGCGCCCTGGACGAACTCGACCTCGCCGGGGAAGCGCTTTTTCCACTCGGAGTACTGGAAGGTGAACTCCTTCGAGATGAACTTCGGGTCGGCGGTCCAGGTGAAGTCGTGGACGCGCGGAACGTGGCCGGTGCGGTCGGCCTTCTCGAGGTCCTCGTCCGAGGGGGCCTTGAACGTAGCGCGATAGCGACCGTCGCCGGTCAGGCGCCCCAGAGTCATGACGCCGGACGCATTGACCTTGCCCTCATAACGAGCGGGCAGGTCGAGGGTCACGTCGTAGGTCCCGTAGTCGCTGAAGAACTCCGTGTTCAGGTGGAACTGGCGGCAGTTCCAACCCTTGCCCTCCTGGTAGACGCCCAGCTTGGGGAACCACTGCGCCGCCAGGATGAAGTCGTCCTTATAGCCCGTGCGCCGGCGCACCCGGGGTAGCTGGCTCTCCCACTCCACCTGGACCGTGACCGTGCCACCGGGGGCGACGGGCTCGGGTAGGGTGACCGAGAAGACCGTGCGATCGGCCTCGTTGCCATCTTCAGGGGCCTGCCACTGCATCGAATCGAAGATCTCGACGTTCCGGGACGGGTCCACCTTATTAACGACTGTAATGCGCCGGATGCGCATCCAGCCCCAGCCGTCTTTGATCTTGGTACCGCGAATGCGCCCCTCACCCTGGGTCAGGTGGGTCGACTCGGTGTTGGCGAAGGCATTTAGGTAGGTGTGGAACCAGAGGTCCGGAACGCTGTCCTTGGTCCCGTTTTGCCATTCGATGGTCTCATTCGCGGAGAGCTGGTGCCGATCGGCGTCCAGACTCGCGTTGATCTCGTAATGAACGGTGTTCTCAGAGGCCGTGGTGTCGGCGAGCTCGGTGCCCGTTGAACCCAGAACCGGTGAGGAACTGCTTTCCGGGGTCGAAATTTCCGCCGCAGCCCAAGAGCCGAGCAGTAGAACGCCGATAAGTGAACCGCGCCCCAGTCGGGACAAGCGGGACGGTCCGGAACGTAATCTGTTATTTGACAATGGTTTACGCCTCTCCAATGGCTCCCCAGGCCGAAGCGGCTCAGGTTCTCTACGATTCTAGGCAAAAAGGCCTAAGGTCAGCGCCGGGGGTTCCGATAAAGGGTACAGCGAAAATCCTTCCACACACCGTAGACACGCATCTACGCGGAGGCCATCCAAACCATGAACATCAATCAAGATCCACTCAAGCGTCCCGATACCCAGCGCCCGCCCTCAGCGGCAGAGCGTGCTTCGATGGAGGAGACCCGCCGGCATGTCCAGCAGGCCAACACCGAAGGCCGACGGGTCGTCGCCGAGGGCGCAGAGCGCACCAAGGCCCAGGCTAGGTCCCGCGAGGACAGCATCGAGATCTCCGTGCGCTCTCGCCGGAGCGAAGCGGCTAGCGCCGTCCGAGCCGAGCACGACACCCGCATCGAAGCGTTCCGCAAGGCTCACCAGTCCGGAACCCTCGCGACCCCCGAACGGGTACGCCAGGCTGCGGAATCGATGCTGAACCGCAGCGAACGCGGCTAGGGAAGCAAGGCCATCCAATGCAACGGGGGCGACACCGCTTATGCGGTGTCGCCCCCGTTGCGTTCCCCCGGAAATCGAGGGGGCGAGCAGCACGTCCTCAGGCCCGCCACCAAAGGTGAACCCGGCCGGGCCCGCAAGTAGATAGGCGTGGTTCAGACTTAGACCTGCCAGCGCAGGGGAGAGATTCTTCGGCAGGGCGAATCAGGACTGGGCAAAGCCGTCCGCGTCGATGACACCGATGCCGCCCTTCATGACGTTCGAAGCGCCGGGGCTAGTCAGGAGGAACGTCGTGTAGGCGTCGGGCACAAGGGGCACGACCAAGGAGGTCCCAGGGATCGGCACGCCTGCTAGGGTTCCCGAGGCGGAACCGAGCATGATGTAGGTCTCGCCCGCGTGGGATACACCCGGGCGCAGGCTGAGTTCTTGGGTCCCGCCATAAGTCAGCGGCAGCTCGCTCTCGCCGGACAGCAGGGAGTCCAACTCGAAGTAGGCAAGGTTGTGTCCAATGATCGGCCTCGGCGTCCAAGAGTTCTCCCCCACGAGCAGCTCCCCATTGAAGAGCTGCGATCCTAGCCCCGTTCTGCGAATAGAATTGTAGCCATGGGGGCCCCTGACGTCCGGGTCGCCGAAAGGTCTAGCGTCCCAGTGCTGGGGTTACGCTCGTAGAGGTATCCAAGTAGCGGACTCGACTTCGGGTAGACGTCTCTGCTGACAAGGACGAAGACCCTCTCATCCTGGACAGACACCGGGGTGGAGTACTCGGCGATAGTCGGATTTGCAGTCGAAAACTGCTGCTCCAAAACGTCCAGAGGCTGGGCACCGGGGTCGTACTCCCAGTGCCCAGCCCCTGGACTTGAATCGTATCTCTTAGGCTTGCCTATTCAGGCTTTTGGCCAAGGTCCTGGGCGATCTGCCAGGCTGCGTAGCGAGAGAACTGGCTTGGGGAGAGTAGGGAGACCGTCCAGCTGTCGTCGGCGATCGGCTTCCCATTTCCGTAGAAGGCTTCGAGGCCCTTCACGACCTCGGTGTTATCTCCGAGCAGGTTCACGCCTCCATTCCAAATGGCCATGCCCGTCTCCGAGGACACCAGGTCCACCTGCAGGCTCAACCTCTGGGGAGGAAAGACCTGGCGGTTGATCGCGGTCGCCACAAACATCCCGTCTAGGCGAAAGCGCTTTGAAATTCCGATCACAGCATCCGGCGTGTACACACCCTTCATATGCGGCTCGTTCAGGGTGATCTCCGCCAGGTCATGGCTGTTCAACATCACGATCTCCATGCGAGTTGCGCTGGCAAACTCCGTGAACAAGATCTCCTGAAGTTGGACCGAGTCCGCTTGCGAGAGACCCTGACCAGCCACGGGAAGAATCCCCACGCGACCGATGCGGTAAGTCTCGAAATCACTGGCTCGCCGAAACGATGCAAGCTGCGCCTGGGGAAGCTCTCTCGGGCGCTCGATGGTCTGGCAGGCCGTCAGACTAGCCAAGCCCAAGGCCAGTGCGATGCGGGTGATGCCCACTACTGGCCCGGCCCCATGCTTAGGGGAGTGCCAACCCGCGACGGCCTGTTGCCCGAAGCGCTTGCATCCGATTTTTCAAGACGATCCTGAAGCAGTAGTTTCTCGGATTCGAGTCTGCGGATTTGAGCGGTGACGAGGCGTGCCTCTAGGTCCTGGCGTTCTGTTTTCTGTCGAGCGATCTCGATCTTGAGACCGGAGATCTCCTGGGCGTCGACGGCCGCGACAGCTAGGGCCGTTTCCAGCTCTCGGGTCAGGGCGTCCACTTTGTCCCGTTCGTACATCAGGCTGCCTTGCAATGCCTCCTTGTCGGCGATCGCCTTGGCATACCACTCGACCAGGTTACCGCGGGTGGAGTTGTCGCTCTCGAGTTCGTGCAGTGCGGCCACGTTCTCAACCACGGGCTCGCCATCCCATCCAATGGCGGGATTGTTCGAGGGCATGTTCGCGTTGGACGTGGTGACGGCTTCGGGAGCATCTCCCCAGTCGTCTTGGTTTGCGGCCACTTCGGCACCGACCACATCGGGACCTTGCCCAATGCCGGCAAAGGACGGCTCTTCCGTGCGTTCCGCTTCCGCGGCAACCTGGATCTGCTCTGCCTGGGAGGCGGCAGCTTGTAGCATGGCCGGCTCTGAGTCCAAGGGCCGGCGACCGACGTAGTACGGACTGCAAGATGCGGTTGCGAAAAGGGCTACGATCAGGATGGAGTACTTCATTGGATCTACTTCTCTTCGAAGTCGAGTTCGACCAAGTGGACTTCGCCACAGGAGCAGGTTACTTCTACGGCTCGGGGCACGCCGGCAATCTCGATCAGACGCGCTGACTTTGGGATCGCGCGTGCGCGCTTGCCGGCGGAGGCAGCACTGCCTACGTCGGAGATCATGTTGACGTCGTGGCCCTCAAGTTGAACTTGAGCGGCTTTGATGATGGAACGCATGGACATGGCTGATTGAGTCGGGGACTGGGGTTGGGCTAGGCTGTCAGGTCGAGGCCACCGCCGGCCTCTTCGTCCGTGCGGTATCCGACTGGGCGTGTTCCCCCGTGGGAGATGCCGTGGCCGGGTTGTGGGTCTTCAGGTTCAGTGGACGTCGGATTTTCGCCGTGGGGGCGATGCTCCATCTCCTCGGCAAAGTCGAGCTGCTGTTCGCGCTCTCGCTCCTTCTTGGGGGTTACCCGGTCGGGAGTTGAACTCGTACTGCCAGTCGTGATGCGTGAAATGCCATCGGCCATAGGTCGAATCCTCCGTTTACTTAGTCCTGCCCTTCCATATAGGTGTTGAGTCGATACAGCGCGCGGCTGTGGATTTGGCTGACTCGAGATTCGGTGACCTCGAGGATGTCAGCGATGTCCTTGAGCAGTAAGTCCTCTGCGTAATAGAGGGTGATCACGGACTGTTCACGTTCGGGCAGGGACTGGATCGCGCGGGTCAAAAACTCGCGGGTCTCGGCCCACTCGACGGAGGACTCGGGGCTCTCGCAGCGCGGATCTTCGACCAGGCTGCCAAGGGTTTCCGATGGGCCGTCGTCAAGCGAAGTTCGCATAGCAGCGCGAGCGCTCTGAAGGATCGTGTCTACGTCCTCCTCGTCAATGTCCATACCCTTAGAGATCTCTTCGGGGCTGGGCGGTCTTAGCTCCACCTGCTCGAACTTCTGCACAAAGCGATCGAGCTCCTTCAAGCGATCGCGGCGGCCGCGAGGCAAGAAATCCATGCGGCGCAGCTCATCGAGAACGGCGCCACGAATACGGGGATAGGCGAAGGTTGAGAACTTTAAGCCGCGGCCGAGATCAAAAGAGTCCGCGGCGCCGATCAAGCCAAGCATCGCATAGCCTTCGAGGTCTTCCCGATCTGAGCCGCCGGGAATGTCCACGAACAGTTGATTCACGATGTGATGCAACAGCGGCATGTGGTCCACAATCAATTGATCGCGGGCCTCGGCGGACATGGCGCTAATAGGTAGGCTGGTCATGCTTTATCCTCCTGGTTACCACGGGCTACGGCATGCGACTTCGTCACTTGCCTAGGGCCCGTTGCGTTCATCAATGCAGAGGCGATTTTCGCCAAGAGCAGCAGTCCAAAGTAGGCACCCGCGCCGCGCAGTGCGGCGATGTTGACGGGAGCGTCATTCCATAGCGAGACCAAGGCCCCGCCTGCACCAGCGATGGCGGCTAGGCGGCGAGTTAGATCTTGCCAGGCTGTTTGAACTGAGAATTCCACGTAGCTTTTATCGGTTGGGTAGCTCCACAGCCTTTAGTGAGAAAGTGAGGACCTTTTTGGTCCGACCAATCCTGCGACTCGTGCGGCCAGGCGGCCCACGCATTGGGCCGACAAGGAGCGAGGCTCCGACAGCACAAAGGGTCGTTGGGTGAGGGCTGAAAGGCGAACGGTCCTTGATTCGGGAACCCAGCCCACAAGGCGGGGGTTCCTGGAAAGGAAGCGCTTGGTGACCTTGGCGAGGCGGAGCTGCAGGCTAGTGGCCTCGGCAGATCCGGACACGCGGTTCATCACGATAGACGGTGTAGGAACCTCGACGCCATTCTTGGAGGCCCAGCTGTCGAGAGCCTTCAGAATGCCGTAGACATCGGTGATCGAGGCTGGCTCGGGGGTCGCGACGGCCAGTACAAAATCTGCAGCGGCCGCAAAGGCCAAGACGTCCGGGCCAATGCCTGCCGAGCTGTCCCCAAGAATCACGTCGAAGTCGTCCTTCATGGTCGCGAGACCGTCGAACAACTTCGCGCGCCGGGCGCGATCGGGCCGCCCCATCTCACCCGTTCCCGAGCTACCAGCAATCAAACTCACGCCGCCTGAAATCTCAACAACGCAGTCCTTGAGCTCCACGTTCCCATCGAGATAGTCCTCGAGGTTTAGCGTCGGATTCACCTTAGCCAAAACGTTCAGGTTCGCAAGCCCGAGGTCGAGATCGACAATCAAGACACGCAGACCAATCTTGGTCAGGGCGATGCCCAGGTTGAGCGTCAAGCTCGACTTGCCAACGCCGCCCTTCCCGCCGGTCATGAAGACAAACGGGAGCGGTAGACTTGCACGCTCTTCGGTGGCGATGCCGCCAAGTGCTTTTGCTTGCTCGTTCATGAGATGTGCCCAGAGAGCAAGAGGTCCGCGAAACAGGATGCGGTGGCGCGGTGGATGTTGTCGTTGACGTCTTGGCCGTCGCAAAGGAACGATGTCTCGATGCCGTTGCGCAGGAAGAACTCGAGGGCGGCGCCACTCTCTCGGGTCTCGTCGACCTTAGTCAAGATCGCGGCCCGCGGGTTGAGCACGGAGTAGGCGGAGCGCGCGCGCTCGAGGGCATCTTTTCCAGACGCTGCCGAGAGCACGATGTAGGTATCCAGGATCGCGTGCTTGCCGGCGCGCTCTAAATCGCGGGCCAACAAGGTGATGTTCTCTGTGTCCACGGGGGAGCGACCCGCCGTGTCCACGAGCAGGACGTCGAAGTCCCCCGCCGCGTCTACCGTGCGCGCAAGTTCGTCGCCACCATGGGCCACGTATAGGGGAACCTGGAGAACCTCGGCATAGGCGCGCAGCTGATCGACAGCGCCCACGCGGTAGGTATCCATCGTCGCAAAGGCGACGCGGCGACCACTCTTGATCAGCAGGACTGCCAGCTTTGCCAGGCTTGTTGTCTTGCCGACCCCCGTGGGGCCGACGACGGAGAGCACGCGTAGATTGCCGCTTGCTTTGGGTGAGGTGGGCTTCTTGAACAGGCGGCCGACGACCTGGGCAGCAGCATCGATAGCGTGGGTGCCCTGGGATTGAATCCGCTTTACGGGGCCGAGCACACGCTCGACAAAATCGGACGAGCAACCAGACCTAAGCAAGCGCTCGCGCACCTCGACAATGTCGGCGGACTCGGAGAATCCTCCACCTAAGTTCGGCGTACTTCCACGCGGCGCACTGCGGCGCTGCTTGGCGATCTTGCCCGCCCCCACTGGCGCATCGGTGATCGAGAGTGTGACTCCCCCGCCGGCTACGCTCTCCTGGGAGAGCACAACGGCTTGGTCGCCGCAAACGGCGCGGGCACGGCGCAGGGCATCATCCATGCTCCTGCCTTTGACTCGGTGAATTCGCATCATTAGTCTTCCATCCTGACGATGCCTTCCGTCTCAACAGACTTGGCGGGCACGACTTCGTTGTAAGAGAGCACCGCGACTTTAGGCATAGAAGCCTGCACGAGTTCGTGCAAGAAGCGGCGAACATTGGAGCGCACTAGTAGCACGACGTCCTTGCCACTTGAGGTGGCTACGCCGACGGTCTCGGCGACGTTCTCCATGAGTTTTTGCAGCCAGGCCGGGTTGACCGGCGCGGCATCGGTCTCGCCTCGATTGCCTACGGAGGCAGCAAGTCGGGCTTCGACGGCGGGGTCGAGGGTGACGGCGTGGACGCAGCCATCACGGTCCGCGTGGGCTTCGCAGAGGGCGCGGCCAAGACGCTGGCGCACCATTTCGGACAGCAGCTCCGGGTCGCGGGTGCGAGTGATGTTGTCCGAGAGGCACTCGAGGATGGCTTCCATGTTTCGGATAGGAACACTCTCCTTAAGCAGGTTGCGTAGCACTTGGTGCAGCTCGCCGTAGGACATGCGCTCGGGAAGTAGCTCTTCCACAATGGCGGGTGCCGACGACTTGAGGTTCTCGATCAGGTCCTTCACATCGTCCCGAGTTAGCAGCTCCCCGAGGGAGGACTGCATCATCTCGGAGAAGTGAGTGACCAAAACGCTGGTGGGATCGATGACTGTGAAGCCATTCATTTCGGCTTCGTCCTGTTGGGACTCGGTAATCCACCAAGCGGGCAGGCCGAAGGTTGGGTCGACGGTTTCCTTGCCGGACAGCTTGCCCGTTGCAAGTCCGCCATCGAGGGCCATGACGTGATTGGGCTCGACCGTGCCCCGTGCGATCTCTTGCCCGCTCAGGAGAATGCGGTAGGCATTTGGCTCCAGGCGAACGTTGTCTTTGATCCTGACCTGTGGAAGCAGCACGCCCTCCTTCATGGCGAGGCGACGACGCAGCTGGCCTACGTGGTCGAGGATTCCGGTTCCGCTCTTGTCTTGAACCAGAGAGATCAAGCGAATGCCAATCTCGAGGGACAGGCGGTCTACGTTGAGCAGCTCTTCGACCTCGCTATCGACGGCCTTGCCCTCCTCTTCTTCCTCTTGCGCCTGCACCATGGGCGCATCTGCGTAGGGATCTTCACCCTCGCCAAGTAGGGATTCGGCATTTTCGACCCCGCGTGTTCCCGTCCACAGGACGGCGAGCACACTGCCGAGTACGAAGAAGGGCATCGCGGGCATGCCGGGTAGAAGGCCGAGACAGAAGACCATTCCGGACGCGATCAAGGTCGCTTTGGGACGGCTCGAGACTTGGGCGATCAGGTTGCTACCTAGGCTGAATCGAGACTTGGCTTTCGTCACGAGTACTGCAGCCGCCGTCGAGACAAACAGGGCCGGGATCTGAGATACAAGTCCGTCACCGATGGTGAGCATCGTGTAGGTATCTGCGGCTTCGGCGATGGTCTTGCCGTTCATGGCACCAATCGCGATTCCGCCAACCAGGTTGAGCGATGTAATGATCAAGCCCGCGATGGCGTCGCCTCGGACGAATTTACTTGCACCATCCATAGCTCCGTAGAACTCGGCCTCGCCGGAGACTTGCTCACGGCGACGCTTGGCCTGGGCCGAGTCGATGAGGCCTGCGTTCAGGTCGGCATCGATGGCCATCTGCTTGCCGGGCATGGCGTCCAGAACGAAGCGTGCGGACACCTCACTGATTCGGCCTGCACCCTTGGTGATCACCACAAACTGGATGATGACAAGGATCAAGAACACGATCACACCGACGGTGCGGTTAGCACCGACGACATAGGAGCCGAAGGCTTGGATCACGCTGCCGGCCTCACCCTCTGCCAAAATCAGGCGGGTGGACGCGACGTTCAATCCAAGGCGAAAGAGCGTGACGAACAGCAGGATGGTTGGGAAGGTCGTAAGCTCGGCCGAGCTCTTGACGTTCATGGTGACCAGCAGCAACATCAACGAGATCGTGATGTTCATGGCCAGCATGATGTCGAGCACGAAGGGCGCGACCGGTGTGATCAGCGTGACGAGCATCGCCAACACGCCGATGCCAACAATCCAGTCGGCGTATCGGACGATCAGCGTTCCAAAGCCATTGGCTCCGACTGCTGCGTTGGTCTGGGGGTTGTTACTCATGGATCAAACTCCGCCGGCTAGGCGTGGGCAGGTGCGACTGCCTTGTCGGCGCGGTAGACGTGGGCGAGGACTGTGGCCATGGCGGCGTAGAGGTCCTCAGGGATGGGCTGTCCGACTTCGACGTCCGCGTGCAGGGCGC
This sequence comes from Planctomycetota bacterium, assembly GCA_047629095.1. Classification (GTDB taxonomy): domain Bacteria; phylum Planctomycetota; class UBA1135; order UBA1135; genus CALBMX01. The sequence continues at coordinate 11,835 of JBLHWM010000054.1, forward strand.
GAGCGAGTGGGCGGTTTTCGTGGCAGAGGACTCCGTTCTCACGGGCCACTTTCTTGATCCGCTGGGCCATGAAGTCCACACCCTTGGCTACGACAATCGGTGCGTCGAGGGTCGGGACGCCGTTCGCGTCACGGGGGTAGCTGATGGCAACGGCGTAGTGCGTTGGGTTCGTGACGACGGCGGTTGCCTCGGGCACGTCCGCCATCATGCGGTTGTTCGACATCTCTCGTTGGGTCTGGCGGATGCGCGCCTTCAGGTGCGGATCACCTTCGGTCTGCTTCGTCTCTTCCTTAATCTCGTGCTTGCTCATGCGCTGCTCCTTGGAGAACTGCTGGCGCTGGAACAAGTAGTCGATCAGGGCGAGGGCAATCACGATCACAAGGATCGTGATAACGGTCACGAAGAGGATCTTTCCAAGGGCCACCATCATGGGGCCGAGGTCGGTCATGCCCATGGAGAGCAGGTTCGGGATGTTCATCGCGCAGATCACGCCGACCGCCCCGCAGAGCAGAGTGATCTTTGCCATGGCGAAGCCGACCTTGGCCCAACCCTTCATGTCCACCATGCGGGTTGCGCCCTTGATCGGGTTGAGCTTGGAGATATCTGCGGCGATCGCCTTAGGCGAGAATCGCAAGCCCGCCTGGGCGGCGCCGATCAGGAGCGATCCGATCAGGATTGGAATGGCGACCGCCAGTAGCGGTAGGAACGCAGCTTTGCCGAGCTTACTCAAGACCGCCGAAACGATCACGTTGTCGAGATTGGAGGGACCGAGCGTTGCAGCCATGACGGGGGCCGAACGAAGGGCCTCGCCAAACGTGTTCGCCATCAATCCGCCTGAGGTTAGAAGTCCGATTACGGCGAGCAATAGGCCTGCAGCCGCCATCGTCTCGGTAGAGAAGGCAACCTGCCCCTTGTCCCGGGTTTGGTCGAGCTTGTGGGCGGTGGCCTCTTCGGTCTTCTCGTCTTTTGGTGTTTGTTCAGCCACCGATTGATTCCGCCATCACAGGTCCACCCGACATGCCGTCGAGCAGAAGGTTCAGCCAAGTTGACTGCAGGTCGTAGACGTTCATCAGCGCCGGTGAGATGATTGGCGCGAAGACATACATCGCGATCAGTGCCAAGGCCACACGGAAGGTGAAGCCCATCTCGAGCACGTTGATCTGGGGTACAACTCGAGCAAGGGTTCCGATCAGAACCGAGAGCAAGAGCATGAACACCATCACCGGAGCGGCGAAGGTGATGCCGGCCGAGAAGGTCTCGCCAAAGAAGCGCACGATCAGCTCGACCATGGGCAGCTCCATGTTGACGCGGCCGATCGGCGCACGCTCGAAGGAGTCCGCAAGTGCCCGAAGAAGCACGTGGTGGCCATCTACAGCCAGGAAGCCAATGATAAAGATGGTGTCGTAGACGCGACTGACTAGCGCGGTCTGCACACCGGTCACCGGGTCCGTTTGGTTGGCCATGCCCAGGCCCATCTGGTTGCCGACCAGGTCGCCGGCCATGCGCGCGATGAGTTGAACCAGAACCAAGACGAAGGCCAAGGCCAAGCCAATCATTACCTCACGGAGTGCCATCATCCCAAAGGCGATCGGGCTTAGATCCGCCTGGACTTCAGCGCCCGTTGCTCCAAAGAGCAAGAACGAGATCGCGAACACAAGGGCAACCCGATAGCCCGAAAAGGCCGCACCGGTACCGAACACGGGCGCGGCTACAAAGAGCGCACCGGTGCGGATGAGGTACAGACCGAAGGCGGCTAGGGTTGCGGTGGAGATCACGGGGAGTCGGGGTGGTTAGGAGAGCCCGAAGGAGCTCATGCGCTCGATCACACGGTGGGCGTATTCGGTCAAGAGACCAAGGCCGGGTGCAAGCATCAGGATGGCGACGATGCCGACGACTAGCATCTTTGGAACCAGACTCAGGGTCTGCTCCTGGATGGAAGTCAACGCTTGGAAGAGACTCACCGCAAGGCCAACAAGAAGGCCCGCGATTAGCATTGGACCCGCAAGCATCAGGGCTGTCATGAACAGCTCCCGGGCCAGGTCGGTGATAATTAGGTCGAGGTTCTGCATGACGGCTAGCCGGCGAAGGAGGTCACGAGGGAGGAGACGATTAGGTGCCAGCCGTCCACAAGGACGAACAGCAAGATCTTGAATGGCGTCGAGATCATCACAGGCGGCAGCATGAACATGCCCATGGAGAGCAGCACGCTGGAGATCACCAGGTCGATGACAAGGAACGGCAGGAAGAGCAAAAAGCCCAT
>JBLHWM010000055.1:0-13985 GCA_047629095.1 Planctomycetota bacterium
AGCCCACAACAAATCAGAAGCTGAGGCCCGACTGCAACTGCAGTCGGGCCTCGGCTTTTTGTCGTTCGCTGCGTGTTGACGGAGGCTGACTCCTGGTGCCGTCAAGGGGGAAGTGGCACCCAAAACCCGGGCCGACCTCGAAAACTTCTGTATTTGCAGGGAAAGTGGTTCGGCCTTGGGACCGATGGAGGGGTCGATGTCACTGACGGCGACTCTAGAGCGCCCATTCCGGTACTTGGACCAAGAACGAACAACCTCTCTCCCATGGCTAAGAAAGCTAAGAAGAAGGCAGCCAAAAAGAAAGTCACCAAAAAGAAGGTGGCCAAAAAGACTGCAGCTAAAAAAGTGACCCGTAAAAAGGCCACCAAGAAAAAAGCGACCAAGAAGAAGGCCGCTAAAAAGAAGGTGACCAAGAAGAAGGCCACCAAGAAAAAGGTGACCAAGAAGAAGGTGACCAAGAAGAAGGCGACCAAGAAAAAGGTCGCCAAGAAGAAGGTCGCTAAGAAAAAGGTGACCAAGAAGAAGGCCACCAAGAAGAAGGCGACCAAGAAGAAGGCCGCCAAGAAAAAGGTGACCAAGAAGAAGGCCACCAAGAAAAAGGCGACCAAGAAAAAGGTCGCTAAGAAGAAGGTGACCAAGAAGAAGGCCACCAAAAAGAAAGCTACGAAGAAGAAGGCCGCTAAGCGCCGCTAGGCGCGTTCATTCGTGAATAAGCGCCAGCTCATAGATTTCGTAGCCAGAGAGGTCGTCGTGTCCCGCGAGGAGGCACGCCGTCTCCTGGATGTGGTCTTCTCTGGTGTACGCAAGGGCCTCGACGAAGACGGCAACGTGGGTATCTCAGGCTTCGGAACTTTCGAAGTCAAACCCCGCGCCGCGCGTACGCTGAAGAACCCAAGGACCGGTGAACCAATCGAAGTGGCAGCAGGCCACCGGGTCGGTTTCCGTGTCAGCAAGCTACTGCGCGACTCCCTCTAACGGGATCGCCTGATGCAAGAGGAGCCGCTATCCCCGAGGGGGTAGCGGCTCCTTGCGTTTAACTGTCGATGGGGTCGGGAGTGCCCAAGCACACTTCGATGACTGTGGCTGTGGGGCGGCTATCCTCGCCGCCGGGAACCAGCCCTTCAGCGGCTTCACCCAGGCGGAATTCAGTCCCCAAGTCCTGGTGGCGCCGCTTCACGTAGGCAAGTATGCAGCCGCCGTCCCTGGCAAAGGAATATCCCCAGCTGGTCGCTACCCCGAGGTCGCGCCACGTTTCACGCTTCTCGTCATAGCGCTCGAGCCGTGTACCAGGAGCGATGGGGTCATCGTGACTGACCTCGAGCAGCATGAGGCGCTTGTTGAGCCCTCCGTAAGTGTCGATCTTGGCCACGACCTCTTGGCCGATGTAGCAGCCCTTGTCTAGGTTGAAGCTGGTTTCGAGACGCGCCTCTTGGGGGTAGATCGTGTCGTCGATGTCGCGACCGAACTGACCGGTGCAAGACTCGACGCGCAGGATGTCGTGGATGGCAAGGCCGCCAGGCATAGCGCCGGCTGCGAGCAGCGCATCCCATAGGGCAAGTGCCGTTTCGGGCCCGGCCTCAACCCTATACCCGTCGCAGCCCACATAAAGAACATGGGTGAGACGAAGAGTGTGACCGGCAAAGGGCACCAGTTCAGATTCGAACTGTCCAGTCGCCGTCAGCTCCGCCACGCCCAAGGCTGCTTGCAGGACGGCGCAACTCGTAGGGCCAATCAGAGTGAAGCAAGCGCTCTGCTCGCTCTGGTCCGTGAGCACGACGTCATCCGCGAACAGGTACATGTCCAGGGCGCTGATCAAGGTCGCGCTGCGCCCCGGCTCGGTGAACAGCAGGTAACCGCCGCTGCCGTCCGGGGCGAGCTCGAACTGCTCGACGATCTTGCCCTTGCCCGTCAAGAGCAGGTTGAAGTTGCCAGATCCTGGTGCCTCTGGCGTGCCCGAGTCTAAGCGCTTGACTTGGTTCGCAAGCAGCCGGTGCAAGAAGTCCGTCGCGTCCGCACCGGTGGCGTGGACACGGCCCCGGTTGGTGTCGTCGAAAACCAAGGCGGCCTCCGTGGCGGCCTTGTATTCCGCGGGCACATTACCGTAGGTCAGCAAGACATCGCCGGTGGGGCTGGCGGCTAGGCGCGCGCCTCGTTCCTGGTGGATTTGGAGTAGGGGGGAGTTCTGCATGGGCAGCAATTTAGAGGCTCTTGTGTTGGAGGGGAGCTCTGTGAGGGAGAATGTTGATCGAATCTGCGGTTGGGGTTCGATTTCGCTCTTTGCGCTTCATTGCTGAAGGGGTGCGGGCGCTGCGCTGGCTTTTTGCCTGCGCTTGGCGGGGACGTGGTTGGGGCGCTGCGCTGGGCTATTGGCGCTGCGCTGGGCTTTGGCGTTGTGCTTGGCTTGGTTGGGGGCGCTTCGCTTGGGTGGGGAGGTTGGGCGTCCGGCGTCTCGGTCAGCAGCAGGGTTCCGGAACCCGGACGGCCAGAGGGATTGGGATGTCTTGAGCGTTTAGGGGGCCATCCCCGAGGGATTCCTCCACCCTGCTGCTGACCGAGACGCCTTTGGAGAGGTCGCAACGACTCTGAGGGTGGGGGGGAGTGAGGATTGGGTGGCCATTTGGGTGGTGGTGGGCGATTTTGGGATGGGGATTGACTACCAGGGACCTTGGTTTGGGCATCGCCGGGGGACTCGTTTTTGAGGTTGCCCATGGCGGTCTGCCGCCTCGGGGCTCCAGCTTGGGGGCCCAGGAGAAGCTGTTGCCCCCAACCGTGGCCTCGGCCTACGCACTAGAACTTCGTCTTTTCTTTCTCCAAGACCGTTGCGATCTCCTGAAGTCGCCTCTTCCGCCAGGGGGGCGGAGGAATCCCTTAGGGACGGCCCCTCATCGCTCAAAAAATCCCTGTCTCCTCAGGCCGTCCAGGGATGGCTCCTTCATCGTTCAATCCGTCCCAATCGCGTTATGCCATCCAGGGCGGCCCCCCAAACGCTCGAGGCATTCCAGACTCCTCTGGCCGCCCGGGTTCCGGAGTCCCCCCGGCGGAAGAGGCGCCGCTCGCCCCACGCGTCCCCACCCGCGCGCAGCGCCTTTCCGCACGAAGCGCCTCTAAATCAAGCCCCGCGCAGCGCTACCACATATACAGGAGGAAATCCGTTGCGGACTTTGGTGTGAGACTTGGCCTTTTGCCACCTTTCGCGTAATCTCTGCCCCCCCTCGAAAACGCCCCCGGGCGCCTTTTCTAAGGGAGCTGACCGACCATTCCAACGCACTCTACCGTCATGTCCGACACACAGACACTCAAGCAGACTCCCCTTCACGATGTGCACGCCGCCCTTGGTGCGCGCATGATTGATTTCGGAGGCTGGCGCATGCCCGTGCAGTACGGGCCGATCCTTGAAGAGGTGACCTGCGTGCGTACTGCTTGCGGTCTCTTTGACCTTGGGCACATGGGGCGCTACCACGTTGTTGGGCCCGATGCGATTCGCATGGTCGATAGTGTTGCTACGAACTTCTGCGCCAAGATCCCGGTGGGCTCGATCCGCTACTCCCTGTTCTGCTTGGAGAATGGCAACCCGATCGACGACGTGTTGTTGTATCGCGAAGAGCGGGATGTGTTCATCGTGGTCAACGCTGGCAACCGCGAGCGCGACCTGGAGCACCTGCGCAAGCACGCCGAGGGCTTTGACTGCGAGGTTATCGACGAGAGCGACGACCTGGACATGATCGCCTTGCAGGGGCAGACTTCGGTCGCGATCTTGCAAGAGCTCACCGAGGGCTGCGACGTCGGAGCGATCAAGTACTACAAGTTCGACTACGGCACTGTTTGCGGTATCGAGAACGTGCGCATCAGCCGCACGGGTTACACCGGCGAGGATGGCTTCGAGCTCTACTTCCCCCCCACGGAATCCGAGCGTGTCTGGAACAAGCTACTGGAAGTCGGCGCGCCCCATGGCCTCAAGCCGATTGGACTCGGCGCACGGGATACCCTGCGCCTAGAGGCCGGAATGGCGCTCTACGGCCACGAGATTGACGACAACCACAACCCCGTGGAAGCCGGTCTTGGATTTGGCATCTCCTTCAAAGAGGAGAAGGGCGACTACCTTGGCCGCGCTGCTCTCGAGGCGATCAAAGCCAACCCGAAGCAGACGCTTGTTGGCATCACCACCGACGGCAAGCGCGTACCGCGTCAGGGCTACAAGCTCTTCCGCGGCGACACCGAAGTGGGCTACCTAGTCTCGGGCAGCGTCTCCCCCACCATCGGCACAAACATCGGCACCGCCTACGTCCTACTCGGGAACGAAGAGGTCGGCACCGAACTCGAAATGGACATCCGCGGAAAGCGTCAGGCGTGCCTTGTGGCACCCCAGCCGTTCTTCTCGCGCACCCGTAAATAATCACCCCCAACCCTCCCCAGCCCCAAGAATTCCATGCGCCCTACTGATCGCAAATACACCAAGTCCCACGAGTGGATCATGATGGACGGCGACACCGCTGTCATCGGCATCACCGACTTCGCCGTGAACGAACTCTGCAACGGAAACGAAGGCGACCTCGTCTACTGTGACCTGCCCGAGGCCGACCGTCTGGTCGAAGCTGGCGAGACCTTCGGCGAGATCGAATCCGTCAAGGCCGTCGCCGACCTCAGCAGCCCCGTGGCCGGCACCGTCCTCGAGAACAACGCCGCCATCGAAGACCACCTCGAGATCCTCTCTGAGGATCCCTGGAAGAAGGGCTGGATGATCCGCATCAAGCCGACGAGCACCAAGCTCGACGGCCTCATGGACGCCGCCGCTTACGACGATTTCGTCGCAGCCAGCGCCGAGTAGATCTGGGCTCTGAGAGCGCGCCCGGGGAGCCACCGCTTCCCGGGCGCGCTTTCGCATCCACCCAATCGATCCCATGCATTGGCGCTTAATCACGACCTGGGACGCCGCTCCCGGCTGGAACATGGCCCTGGACGAGGCGCTGCTCTTGGCGGCGTCCGCGGTGCCAGTGCTGCGCTTCTACACCTGGTCACCGGACACCCTGAGCCTGGGCTACTTCCAGCGCATCGCCGACGTGCCCGCGGCTCTGGCCCACCAGGCGGCCGCGATCGATGCCGAGCCCCCGGCTAGCTTCGCGGGCCCGGCACCCGGCGCCCTGGTGCGGCGCCTCACCGGTGGCGGCGCGATCCACCACACGGGCGAGCTGACCTTCTCCATCGTGGCCCCGGCCAACCACCCGCTCTACCGCGGCCCCGTGGGCCCGAGCTACGATCGCGTTCATGGTGCCATCGCCGCGGCCCTTAGTTCCGTCGGTGTCGAGGCCAGCCCACGCGGCGACGCGGCCTTGCACTCGGATGTGGAATCCACGGGCATGTGCTTCCACAAGTCCGCCTCGGTGGACCTCGTCTGGGGCGAGCGCAAGGGCGTGGGCTCGGCCCAGCGCCGCAAGGGCGGCCACGTCCTACACCACGGCTCGATCAAGTTGGCGCCCACACGGCTCGAGAGCGGCGTAGCCACTGTCGAGCAGGAGTCCGGAACCGCGATCTCCCCCGAGGCCTTCGCCCCAAGGCTCCTGGATGCCTTCTCACGAGACTTCGGCGCCAAGTTTACACCGAGCATCCCCACGGCGGCCGAGCGCGACGCAGCCCACGACAGGGCGCCGTTCTTCCGCTCTAAAACTTTCGTCGAGCGCCGCTAGCTCCGCGCCGCTAGCGCCGAACTCGCTCGCCCTCTAGCGAGCTCCGACCGAGGGTGCCAGGGTCATCTCGATGCCCCAGTCCAGGTCCGAGTAAAGCTTCACGCTCATGGAGACCGCCTTGGCACCCGCGTCGGTGCCCATAGCCCTCCAGCCCCCGTCCTTGTCCTTCGTCGAGGTCACCCCTGCGTGAAGGCCTTGGCGGCTCAAGTCACTGGCCACGTCCGCCGACGTCCCGCCCTGGCTGGGCAGATCTACATCAAGGTCCTTGATCTCCAAGCTCGGCTCCTGGCCCTTGACCTGGCTCTCCATGGTGACGAAGGCCTGGAGCGAACCGCCGCCGAACTTGGACATCATGCGCGGGGGCAGGGCGCGGAACGAGCTTGGCAGCTCTTCGGTCGAGGTCACCGTCGCGGTCACCCCGGCACCCATGCGCACGGCGATGAACTCCACGTTGTCGATGAACAAGCTCACGGGCCCGCGAACGGCCACAACGTCTCCACGGCTCACGGAAAAGCCACTGCGCTTCAGCTTCAGCTCAAAGAGCGCAGCTAGGTCCCCCACCGTCGTTCCCTCACCGACCATGCCGGAGAACTGCAGCGAGTGGGAGCCGCTGGTCACCTTCATCTCGACGATGGAGCCTTGCTCTCGGTCGATCTTGCCACTGAGGGAGACCTGAACTAGGCCAGAGCCCATGGCGCAGGTGCACAGGCTGGCGAGGCAAACGAGGGCGAGTAGAGACCTTAGAATTGTATTCATGGTCCCATTCATAACGCATTCCAAGCGTCGGGTAACGACCAAACACCCAAAGCGGCCGTCCGCCAACGGCCCGCTAGCGGCCCGTTGAAGAAGGGCCTTAGTCGAACAGAGTCCCCCTCAAGCCGACTAGGATGCTGCGTCGAGACCGCGAAAGCGGCATCTTGGGGCACGGCTCGAGATTGCCTGGCGCATGATGGGCCGGAGGGAGCGACCCTCACTAGCCCCTTCCGCGACGGGCTGCTAGAGGTAGCCGAGCGCTTCGAGCTCCGCGCGCGTCTCGGGATCGAGCTCCGAGCCGGGCCCCGCGCCAAACTGGCTCACAAGAGCCTGGAAACGGCCGAGCTCACGGCGCCAGAGATCCATGAGATCCGCGGAGGCGGCGGAGTCTTCGAGAACGGGCTGTCCCGCATCCGTGCCGACCGCCGAGTCGCCATAGCTCTCAAAGTAGAGCGGTTGCTCGGTGCGATGGGATTTGATCACGAGCCGACCCTCCTTGCGAACGCTCCAGAGGTCCAGGGGGTTGCGAGCAAAAGACCTCGTCTCGCTGAACACGAGCCGGGTTGGATCGATGGTCTCAGGATCCCCGAGCCAAGGGGCCCAGCTCTCGCCGAGCATGACCTCTGGCCCCGAGACGTCCAGGATCTCCAAGAGGCTGGGCATGATGTCCATATGACGTACCGGCGCGTCGATCAGGGTCCCGCCCTCGGCGGCGTCGGGAAGTCGCACCAGGAGCGGCACGTGGAGGTTCTCGTTCCACAGCTGCTGGTGGCGCAGCATGCCGTGCTCGCCGAACTCCTCCCCATGGTCCGAAGTCAAGATGATGACCGTGTTGTCCAGCATTCCCGAGCTCTCCAGTCCCGCCAGAAAGGGGCCAAGCTCGCTATCCATGTGGGCGACGCCCGCCGTGTAGAGTTCGGACAGGTGGCGCAGGTCCTGGGGGTTCTTCGAGTTGACCCGCGCCCAGTAATTCCTGACGATCTTCGCGTGCAGGGACTCCTTCTTCGCACGATCGTCCTCGTTGTCGATCGCATACTGGAGCAGCTCCTTGTCGCCGATGATCTCGCCATCATAGGCAGCATCCACAAAGGGCTCTTGGAACTCGACGGGCGGCAGATAGGGGTCGTGAATGGAGTAGGTGTGGAAGAAGAAGAACCAGGGTTGCTCCGGGTCTTCGTCGGCCACGCTGGTGATCCACTCATCGGCCTCGCCGAGCTTGCCCCGCAGGCCATCCGCGTGGGGCTGTTGGTTGTAGATCTCGAAGCCGCGCTCGAAGCCCAACTTGCCCGCCACATTGCCGCCAGAGGTCACCGCGCCCGTGCGGTAGCCGGCTCGTTGGAGCGTCTCAGCTAGGGTCCGCGTATTCGGCCCTAGGATTCGATTGCCGGAGGTCTGCTGGTTGCCGACCCCATGGACCCGGGGCGGGAGCCCAGTAAACATCGTCATGTGCGAGGGCGATGTTTTGGGAGAGTGAGACCAGGCCTGCCCAAAGGTGATGCACTGCTCGGCGAACTCATCCAAGAACGGGGTCACGGGAGTCTGCTCGGGACCGACGGTTTTCCTCAGTGCGTCTGCACGGAGAGTGTCGATCGAGATGAAGAGGAGATTCGGCCGGCTTGGCGCGCTCTCCCCACCGCAGGAGCCGATTAGCGGACAGAAGAGTGCCGCAAAAAGGGCGCAAAAGAAGGCGGGAGAGGGGGGCAAGTTCATGCGCTCAAAGTATCAGAACGCTGGCGAATGGCGCTCTTTGACTCTCCTAAGTTTGCCTTCTTCAAGCGAGGCAAGAAGAAGTGGTAACCCCACCAGGACTCGAACCTGGAATGACTGGACCAAAACCAGTTGTGTTGCCAATTACACCATGGGGTTACCGTTGGGGGCGGGACGATAACAAGGCGTGCCCGGATCGTCAACGGAATGTGTGAGACTTGTCGGTCTCAGCCTACTTTTTTGCGAGATCTCGGGCGGCTTGGAGCAGCAGCATAAGTCCCGTGCGCACGGCCCAGGTGCGAACTTGGGCGCGATCTGCGTTGGGGAAGCGGTGGCTCACGGTGGAGCTTTGGACCACGCCATTGCGCTCTGAATAGATGCCAAACCACACCAATCCCACGGGCTTGAGCTCGCTTCCCCCACCGGGGCCGGCGATGCCGCTGACCGAGAGGGCTAGGTCCGCGCCAGCGCGCTCCGCCGCTCCCTGGGCCATGGCGGCCACCACCTCGGGACTGACGGCGCCGTGGGCCTCAAGCAGCTGCTCGGGCACACCCAGTTCGGAGTGCTTGGCGGCGTTGGAGTAGGTCACGTAGCTGCGCTCGAAGACGGCGCTGATGCCCGGCACGTCCGTGAGGGCCGCGGCGATGCCGCCGCCGGTACAGGACTCGGCCATAGTCACCTGGAGGCCCGCGGCGATGAGCGTGGCGCCCAGGGCGAAGGCTGGGCGCGACTCGGCCTCGCTGTAGATGAAGTCGCCGAAGAGGGCGCGGAAGTCCCGGGCGCGCTGCTCGAGCTTGTGGGTGGACGCCTCGGTGCGATCACGAGCCGTGAGCTGGACGCTCAGCACGCCGTGGCTGGCGGTCACCGCGACCAGCGGGTCGGCATCCCGGGCCATCCAATTGCCGGCGCTGTGGACCTGCTCGGCGAAGACGCTCTCGGAGGTGGAGTGAAGGTAGAAGCGTGCCCGTGGCAACAGGCCCATGCTCTTGCCCAGGGACTCGAGGATGGGCACGACCGAGTGGCGAAACATAGGCTTCATCTCCCGGGGCGGGCCGGGTAGGGCGAAGACCTCCGTGGTCCCGATCGTCATGTGGAAACCTGGCGCGGTACCCATCTCATTGGGCAGCACCCGCGCGCCCTCGGGGAAGAGAACCTGGCGTAGGTTACTCGCCGCCATGTCGCGCCCCATCTCCTGGAAGCGTCCGGTCAGCCAAGCGAGGGCATCCGCGTCTTCGGCCAGGCCGACACCTGCGGCGCTGGCAACCGCCTCGCGGGTCACGTCGTCAAGGGTTGGCCCTAGACCGCCGGTAATGAGCACGACGTCCGCCGCACCAGCGAGACGCAAAAGTGCCGCGCTGATGTGCTCGACCCCATCATCTAAGGTGCAGAGCTCCTCGGGCTCCATGCCCAGCTCGACCAGCTCATGGGCGAGCCAAGGAGAGTTCGTGTCTATCTTCTTACCCTGGACCAGCTCGTCGCCGAGGGAGAGCAAGCTGAAGTGGCAAGACTTTGCGAGGTCAACCGGCATGGAGCTAAGCCTCATCCAGATCGAGTTCGATCGTCTTGGGCGCGACGAGGCGAGACGAGAGGATGCCCAGCTCATAGAGCAGGACCATCGGGGCCGCCATCATCGACTGGGTGACGGGGTCTGGCGGAGTGAGCAGGGCTGCGATGATGAAGGAGGACAGGGCAAAATGTCCGCGGTAGTGGGCAAAGGTACTCGGCCTCACAAGCCCGACCTTGGCGACAGCGGTCTGAAGAATCGGCAGCTGGAACACGACCCCTAAGGCGAGGCACATGGAGGTAACAAAGGCGAAGTACTCCTCCAAGCGGAACTGCAGCAGCGCCACCCCTGGCACCTCATCGATATTTAGGTAGTAGATGCCGTAGGGCACAAGCATGTAGTAGCCGAAGAGCACGCCGGAGAAGAACAGCAGGATGCTGGCGGGAAAGAACGACAGCACCACCCGCCTCTCAGTCTTATAAAGACCGGCGCTGATGAACCCCCACAGCTGCCATAGCAGATAGGGGCCGCCCACGAATAGTGCGAAGTACAACGAGGCCCGGAGCTTCATCATGAAGCCCTCGGATGTGCCCGTCATCATGGGGATGTCGGAGATCGCCAGCTTCGGGATCAGCCGCATGTCCTCGGGGTCATCCGAGACGAAGTACTCCGTGCGAGCAATGGAGGCATCCTCGCTCACGATCTCGTCAAAGTAGAGCTCCCAGTGCCCATTGAGCATCCCGACGCCCTTCTCGAAAGGTCCCATCACGATCTGGGTCACCTCGATGCGGTAGACGTAGGCGGTGACAAAGCAGACCAAGGTCACCACGACACCCCTAAATAACCGGCTGCGCAGCTCGTCGAGGTGGTCCCCGAGAGTCATGCCTTGCTCTTTCTGGTCATCTACTTCTGCCATGGTGCGCACAAGTTAACCAAATACGAAAGCAGAGGCTCCTCCCGTCTGGGAGAAGCCTCTGCTTCTTAGTGACTTATGGTCTGCGCCTAAAAGGCGAAGAAGTCCTGGATCGAGGCGAGGGTGATGATCTGAACGTGATCGGCCTCGGCTTGCTTGTAGACGGGCATCCCGGAGACCTCTTGGGGGTCCTCAAGGGGGTAGCCGTCCGAGTCCTGCATGACCGGTGCGCCGGCGATCAGGAAGTTGGTGGAGAGGTCGAGCTCGTCCTGGACGTGGATGCCGATCTTCTCGAGCAGGATCGTCAGCTCAGCCTTGCCGTAGAGACCGGAGAAGCGACCGACGAGGATAGCGTTGAAGCCGCCCTTGGGATCGTAGACCGGGTTCAGCAGGTAGTCGTCCTTGACGACGGGGTTGAACTTGTCGACCAGGTCGAAGATGCGGATCTTAGCCATCTTCTCTTTGACTTCAATGACCTCACCCCAAGCCTTGAGGGTGCGCTCGCCAAGGTTGCCAGCTTCGATGCGGAAGCGGGTACCGAGCACAAGGCGGTCAGAGCTGCCGAGGTCAATCCATGCAAGGGGCAAGCCCTTGGAGACTTCGAGAATCTGGCCGTCCGGGTTCAAGTTGGCCGGTGCGCGGAAAGGACGCGTTTGCTCGCCGTAAAGAGCAAGCTTCGTGTTCTTCGCGTTGAGGACTGCCTTCATGTCACGAACGCCTTGACGGTTCATGGCCTTCTCGGCGTTGAGCTCGGTCTCCAGTTCGCGAACGCGATCTTGAGCAGAGGTCAGCTGACGAGAGAGGTCGGCCTCGCGGGTGTCGAAGCCAGCTTGGGCGTCGGAGATGTCCGACTGCTGACCGCGAATCACGGTGTCCTTGTCCGACGTCACCTGGGAGAGGGTCGACTCGACGGCCGAGGTGGCCGACTTGGCGTTGGTCGCAGCGCTCTTGGCCTGGGACACGTTGTTCTGGGCAGCGTTGTACTGCGAGATCACGATCGGGACGATCTCTTCGTAGGTAGCGTGGCTCTCTTCGAGGTCGCTGAAGACGCTGCGAAGAAGCTCAAGGGAATCCCCAGCGGCAGTCAGGTTCGAGTTGAAGTCGACCGAGTCGGCGGCGTTGAAGCCGAGCACCTCGGAGACAGCGCGGCGCTGCTCGATGAACTTGAAGCCATCCTCTTTAGCAGTCGCTGCTTCAGACTTGGCCCGGGTTTCGGCCACTTCGGCCTCGGCGAGACTGCCGTTCTGAAGGATCGCGAAGGTGAGGGACAGGATAGCCACAACGCCAACGCTGATCATCCACATGATGGAGACGCGGGCGGCTCCGCGGTTCGAGTGAGTCATTGGGTGAATCATCGGCAGTATTTTTGGGGGAGGATCGAAGCGCTCAGCACGAACCCGTCCAATCTTTAGTTGGTTTATGGGGGGGGGAGTGGGTCAAAATCCGCCAAGGTGACCCGTGGGTCCACCAGAGCAGAGAGTTGAGGGGCCATTTGATACCCGACAGCCCCCCTGTCACGCAAGAGAAAACCCCTCTTGACGAACAACGGAACCGACGTAGCCTCTTGGCACTCCCCCCTTACCCCAACGGCCTCGTTCGGTTACAACCAAGCTCCCCGTGACCTCAACTCCATCTCCCATCAACTCCGAGACCCTTGTCCTAGGGGTGCTCGGGGGTATCGCGAGCGGTAAATCCGCTGTCGCCAAGGCCCTAGCCGGGGAAGCTGGCCTGGTGATCTGCGCCGATTCCATCGCCCGAGAGACCCTAAACAGCCCCGCGGTGGCCAGGAAGATTTCGGGAGAGTTTGGCCCCGAGTTCCTCGACGCGGCGGGTCTTCCCGACCGCGAGCGGCTCGCCACCCAGGTCTTTGGGAATTCCGAGTCGCGCAATCTGCTCGAAAGCTGGATTCATCCCCTCGTCCGTGAGAGGATCTTGTCCGAGTTGGCCGAGGCTAAGCTCGAGGGCTGCCCGCGGGTGGTGCTCGATATCCCCCTTCTGCTCGAGAACGACGCGAAGCATGGCTTTGTTAAGCTCTGCGATGTTCTACTATTCATAGAGGTGCCCGCCAATGTGCGCGAGCGCCGTGCGGTGGCAAACCGCGGTTGGGCGCCCAGTGAGGTGGCCCGTCGCGAGGCCGCCCAGCTCCCCCTGGACGAGAAGCGCGCACGCGCCGACTTCATCATTCCCAACGACGGCGACCTCGAACAACTCAGCCGCGAAGTCGAGAGAGTTCTCACGCAGATTCAAGGGCGCTAGAGCGTCCGATCCTTCCTCCAAGAGTGCGCCACTCCTATAGGCGCGCCGTACCCATCGCCGCAACGCAAATCAGATTGCGGCATTGACTCTATGTCCAATAACAAGCGCTACCGCCGCAAGAAAGGCTACAAGAAGATCCGCCGCCAGAAGGGCAGTGCAAACGCAGCCGCCATTCAGATTGAAGAGGTGCGCATCGAGTACGGCGAGCTGCCCCAAGACCTCTCCGCCGAGGAGATCGAGGCTCTTGTGGAGACCGTCGAGAAGGCCAAGCCCAAGCGCAAGCCGAAGGCCATGAGCCACACGGACTTGCAGGCCCTACCGCACTTTGAGCTGCACGAGATCGCCGAGGCCGAGAAGCTCGACCTGCCCCCGAACATCACGCGCCGGGAGCTCATCTTCCGTATCTCCGAAGGTCGCCTACACCGCCACATCCCGGTGACCGTAAGCGGTTGCCTAGAGATCGCCGAGAAGGGCCACGCTTTCCTGCGCTGCCCCGAGAACAGCTACCTCGCCGACCTCGCGGACCCCACGGTGCCCGCGTCCTTGATCGAACGCTACGGCATGAAGACCGGCATGACGATCGAGGGTCGCCTGCGCGTACCCGGGCCGGGTGAGCGTTATTTCTCGACCTACGAGATCGACAAGATCGACCTCCACGAGCCCGATGAAGCCGCAATTCGGACGCCATTCAAAGAATTGATCCCGCTCTACGCCGAGGAGCGCATCCACTTGGAAGGCTCCCGCGACAACACCCTAGAGATGCGCATCACGGATCTGGTCACGCCTCTTGGACGCGGTCAACGAGGCTTGATTGTCGCGCCGCCGCGCACTGGCAAGACGGTGCTGCTGCAGCAGATCGCCCAGTCGATCCTCGACAACGCGAAGGACGCGCACCTGATCATCCTGCTCATCGACGAGCGCCCCGAGGAGGTCACGGACTTCGAGCGCTGCCTCAGCGGCGGCGACTACGAGGTCGTGTCATCGACCTTCGACGAGCCCTCATCGCGTCACCTTAAAGTGGCGGCCATGGTTGGCCACAAGGCGCGCTGCCTGGTGGAAGCCGGCGAGGACGTTGTGATCCTGCTCGACTCGATCACGCGCCTGGCCCGAGCATCGAACAACGAAGCACCGAGCAACGGCAAGCTGCTCTCGGGTGGACTCGAGGCGACCG
>JBLHWM010000056.1:0-13845 GCA_047629095.1 Planctomycetota bacterium
TGCCGCGCAGGTCCTTCTCAAGCAGGTCTAAGATTGCGGGGCCCGCGAGTTGGGACTCGGTGATGTTGAAGATGACATCTCGGGTTCGGCGAGCGCCGGTAAGAACCTGTGTGATAGCCACAAGCATCAGGGACATGATCAACAAGGTGATCATGACCTCGACCAAGGTGAAGCCAGCGCGGGAGTTCGTTCGTGTTCTCATCGCAAGTCGTCCGTGTCTTCGGTTTCTTCTTCACCGTAAAGGAAGGACCAGGTCACCCAGCGCTCCAGGATGACCTCCTTAGGGGCATCCTTGGGCCCGTTGAAGGTGACCTTGACGCGCAGCTCCTGGAAGGGCTCTTCGGCATCTTCGTCCACCTCTTCGTCCTCTTCATCCTCGTCGGGTGCCCAGCTATTGAAGCGACCCGTGTCCTCTTCATCGTCATCCTCGTCAAACTGCTCATCACCAAGCACGACCTCCCAGAAGAAGCCGGGGTATTCCTGTTCGGAGAAGTCACCGGCCATGTGGTTCTCGATGTCTTCCGAGTAGAGCCCAGACTCGAACTGGGCAATCTTGAAGAGACCGAGCTCACGAGCGACCTTCAGGTCCCGGGTGTTGGCCGCCTGGAACATGGAGTTGTTGAGACCCTGGACGGCGAAGACTAGTACGACGCCAACGATAGCGATCGTCACGGCAACCTCGGCCAGGGTGAAGCCGATCTTAGCCATGCCGCTCTTTGATGTTCTCAGCAGACGCATCAGTCAAACTCTCCGTCGGTGACCTCTTCGCGTACGAACTCACCATCGTGGAAGCGAATCAGCCCGGTTAGGGCGAGCACCTCGATGGTGTAGTAGCGATCGGTCGGAGCGTGGTATAGGCTGACCGTGTGGGCCGAGGAGCTGCCTGAAGCGTCGAAGCGCACGTAGCACTGGCCATCGGCATAGGTCTCTTCATCGATCGTGACCAGGGAGAACTCCACGCCCGTCTCGAGCTTCGTGACGCTCGTGAGCAGGCGATCCGAGACGTCCTCGGGGTCATCCTCGCCGGGGATGCGGGCCATAGCCAAGCCGCCCCCTTTCTTAAAGGGAGTCTCGACCCAGTAGCGGTTCTCGTCGAGGTCGTAGATCACCCGGAACTCGTGGTTGCGGGTGATGGCCTCCGAGCGTGTGCTCTGCAGCACATTCGAGAAGGTGCGGACCGAGTTGTTGAGTTGGGCACGCGGGATTACCCGCTGGTAATTGACCGCAGTAACGGAGATGGTCATGCCGAGGATAATCACGACAACCATCAACTCCACCAAGGTGAAGCCTGCGCGCAGGCGGTCACTCGACTTGGCGCGACCGCCACGCCGGCTGGTTAGCCGGTCGTGTGGTAGAGCTGTGGTCT
Source organism: Planctomycetota bacterium (assembly GCA_047629095.1). Classification (GTDB taxonomy): domain Bacteria; phylum Planctomycetota; class UBA1135; order UBA1135; genus CALBMX01. The sequence continues at coordinate 1,367 of JBLHWM010000056.1, forward strand.
GTTGCAAGTCGTTCATCCTTGGGGAGCCTAGGTCCGGCTACTCTTCGTCGTCGCCGTTCTGGTCGAGGTCCTTGTTCTTACCTTCGCCGCCGGGTACGCCGTCGAAACCAAGGGTGTAGACGCGGTAGTCGTCTTCACCGGGGGAGCTGGGGGGGTCGTACTGGTACTCCAAGTCCCAGGGGTCCTTGGGGATGCCCTTCTTCTGGAAGTACGAGTTGCCCAATCCGTCGTCGAGCAGCATCTCAAGGCTCTCGGGGAACCGACCGCCGTTGTTGATGGCGTATTCGCGCACGGCCTGGTCGATACTGTTAATGTCGGACTTCGCCGTGGCCACCGTAGCGCCAGCAAGCTTCTGCATGACGTTGGGGACAACGAGGCCGGCAAGCAGCCCGATGATCACGATCACAACCATCATCTCTGCAAGGGAGAAGCCGGCTGTCGCCTTAGGGCGGGGTCTTTGGAATGTCTTCATTGGATTCAGGTTCGCTGGGTTTGGACTAGCGCGGTGAGGTGATTAGAAAGAGCTGACCTGCAGGATGGGCAGGACAATGGCGTATACGATGAAGCCAACAGCTGTGGACAGGGAGATGATCATGATCGGCTCAAGAAGAGACGTCACACGCTCGGTAACGACCTCGAGCTCCTCGTCATAGGCGTCGGCAATGCGGTCGAGCATGTTCTCCAGCTCGCCGGACTGCTCACCCACAGCAACCATGTAGCCCACAACGGATGGGAATACGTCGGTCTGCTTGAGGGGACTTGCGATGTCCGTACCCTCAAGGATACGCGTGCGGATGTGCCTGGTCGCATTGGCGATGACCTGGTTGCCGACAACACTCTCGGTGATTTCGAGGGAGCGGACGGCGGGCACACCACTGGTTAGAAGCGTGGACAGGGTACGCGTGAAGCGTGAGACAGCGCCCTTGAGCAGCATGTCGCCGACCACGGGAATCTTGAGCAGCGTGCCGTCGATCTTGAGCTTGCCGTTGTCGGTCCTGTAATAGCGCTCGACTAGATACGAGACCAGGCCGACCAGCAAGCAGCCGACCCACCAGTAGTTCTGGCAGAGCTCCGAGGTGCCCACCAGGATCTTGGTGGGGAAGGGGAGCTCTTGGCCGCTGTCTTCCAGCATACCGGTGATCTTGGGTACGACCACGGTCATCAAGATGCCGACCACCACTACGCCAAGGCCTACCATGAGCATGGGGTACATCAGGGCCGAGCTGATCTTCCGGGACAGGGCGCGCTGGCTCTGCAGGAAGTCGGCTAGGCGCGAGAGCACCGAATCGACGTGGCCGGAGACCTCGCCTGCCTTGACCATGTTCACGTACAGGTCGGAGAACATATAAGGATGCTTTGCCAGGGCGTCACCAAGGGAAACACCCGTGGTGATGTCCTCGCGCAACTCGCGGAACATGGTCTCGTGCTTGCGGTTGTCGGCTTGGTCGACCAGGGCTCGCAGGGCATCCGCCAGGGGGATACCGGCGGAGAGCAGGGTCCCGAGCTGGCGGGTGATTCCACCCAGCACCTCAATGTCCCGTCCGCGCGGCCCCGTAGGTGCCGAGCGCATGGAGTTGAGCTTCTCCATGATGGAGACCTTGTCGGGCTTGTCGGACGACTTGCCCTTGCGCCCGCGGATCTGCTTGAGCTCGGTAACAAGGATCTTCTCCTTGCGCAGCTTATCCCGGGCGGCCCGGGGCGTGTCCGCATCGATCACGCCTGTGGTGGTGGCGCCTCCAGAAGCGAAGGCTTTGTACTCGTAGATCGGCATAGATTAGTCGACGTCGAGATCGATTTGCGTGACTCGAAGGATCTCGTCCGGCGTCGTGATGCCGTCAATGATCTTCATGATGCCGTCCTTGCGCAAGGTCGTAACGCCACGCTTGATCGCGTTGCGCTTCATTTGCGAGGCGGTAACACCATCCATGATTTCCGTGCGTAGTTCCTCGCCAACGGGCATGAACTCGTAGATTGCCGTTCGTCCCGCATAACCGGAACCGAAGCAGTCGTCACAGCCCTTGCCAAAGGCAACTTGGCCACCCACATCCTCAGGAGTCATCTTGAGCTCTTTGAGCTTTGCGCGATCCTCGTCCGTCACCGGACGCATCTCGCGGCAGCTCTTGCAGACCCTTCGCACAAGGCGCTGGGCCACAACGAGGATCAAGGAGCTCGAAACGAGGTAGGGCTCGACGCCCTGGTCGACCATACGGGCGATCGTGGAAGCCGCATCGTTGGTGTGGACGGTGGAGAAGACCAAGTGACCGGTGAGCGAGGCTCGAATGGCCACCTCGGCGGTCTCGAGGTCTCGGATCTCACCGACCATCATCACGTCCGGGTCCTGGCGCAGGAAAGAGCGCAGGCCGGCCGCGAAGGTCAGTCCCTTCTTGGCGTTCACCTCGACCTGGCTAATGCCGGCCAAGGTGTACTCGACCGGATCCTCAATCGTCAGAACGTTGAGCTGGGTAGTGTCGAGTTCGGTCAAGCCCGCATACAGCGTGGTCGTCTTACCGGAACCCGTGGGGCCCGTGACCAGGATGATGCCGTGGTTGTGACCGAGGTAGCTGCGCAGGGTCGCGCGGTTCTCCTCGGACAGGCCGATCTCGTTCAGGTTGTGGGCCTTGGTGCTCTTGTCCAAAAGGCGCATCACGATACGCTCGCCGTTGGTGGTGGGGACCGAGCTGATTCGCACGTCCACCTCGCCATCGCCGATGCGCAGTGAGGCGCGACCATCCTGGGGCAGGCGCCGCTCGGCGATGTCCATCTTGCCCATCACCTTGACACGACTAATGATGGCCTCGTGCGCTTTACGCGGCACAGAGTCCATGTCATAAAGGATGCCGTCAATACGAAAGCGCACCTGGGTGCGGTCTTCGTAGGGATGGAAGTGAACATCCGAAGCGCGCAGCTTCAGTGCCTGGAACAAGATCGTGTTGACCAGCTTGATGATCGGCGCCTTGTTCGAGACGTCGAGCACATCCTCGGCGTCGTCGATCTCGGAAGCCAGGCCGGCGATATCACCGTCTTCGGCAACGTCCGCAAGGGCCTCGTCCACGCCGTCCGCCTTATGGCGGTAGGCCCGGGCGATCAGGGTCGTGATCTCGTCGCGGGTGGAGAGTACCGGCTCGACTTCAACCCCAAGCATGGCCGACAGGTCGTCCATGGGCTGGGGCTCAAGTGGGGAGCAGGTCGCCACGCGCAGGGCGCCGTCGTCGGTGTTGCCAAGGGCGACGAGGTTGTAGTTGCGGGAGAAGTGCACGGGCACCACGTCCACGAAAGCCGGGGGCACCACGGTGCCCTCGAGCACACCGGCGAACTCGTAGCCAAGGTGGCCTGCGTAGACCTCCAGTAGCTTCTCCTCGGGCATGTAGCCACGACTTAGGATCGCGCGGTCAAGTGAGTCGCCGGTGGTGTTCGCCAGCCGGCGGCATTCGTCCAGTCGCTCGCGGGAGAGCCCTGCGTCGACGAGCTGTTCAGAGAGGGAGGCCACGATTAGTTGCCGGCCTCCGTGGTCTCCACGGGCGTGTTGGCCTTGGGCATCGTTTCCGGCTTGTCCGTGGCCTCCTCATCGAGGGCCTTGATCGCGGCGTCGTTCTCCTTGGCCGCCTTCAGCAGGGCGTTGCGGCGCATGGCCGAGATGCCCACCTGTTCGCCGTCCACTTCGCCCGAATCCGGGCGCTGGAACTGGGGCAGGGCGAAGGCGTCTAGGCTGTACAGGTCGTCGCTGCCGCTGAACTCGGGGTCCACCAGGCGGATGCGCTCGTAGCCGATCGTGGTGGCTGCATCTTGCTTCGCCTTGTAGGAGAGCTCAGCCAGGTCCGCGAAGTCCTCGTCGTGGAGGATGTGGGGCGTTACGAAGAAGTAGAGCGAGGTGCGGCTGCCCGTCTCGGAAGTGTTGCGGAACAGGAAGCCCACGAAGGGTAGGTCGCCGAGCAAAGGAATCTGGGAGACAGCCTCGCGCTTGTTGTCCGAGATGATGCCGCCGATGACCATGGTGTCGCCGTCGGGCACGTTGACCTGGGTTACCAGGCGGCGCGTGGTCTTGGGCGGGGGAGAGTTGGCGATTGTGGGCGCGCGGAAGTTGGAGATCTCCAGCTCGATGCCGAGGCGCAAGTAGCGCGCCGCAGAGATCGAGGGGGAGATGCGCATGGTGATACCAGCCTTCTCGTAACCACCGAATGAGTTCTGGGTCTGGGTGCCCGCGCCAAGTGCGGTCACGTCCTCGTAGGGCTGCTCGTCCTCGGTCGAAACGGTGGCGCTGCTGTTGTTGCTCACGAGCACCGAGGGGATGTTGAGCACGTTGGCGTTCTCCCTGGTCTCCGCGAGGGCGAGCAGGAGCGGCAGCGAGAAGTCGTCGCCATCCAGCAGGCCGCCGGTGAAGCCCGTGCCGAGGTTCGGCACCTTGGTGTCGGGGATGCCGTCCACAGGATCGAGGTCGTCGATGCTGGAGAGGCCGAAGCTCGTGACGCCGAAGCCGCCGATCTCGCCGAGGCCGGGAAGGCTAGCGAGGCCGAGCTCAACGCCCATGCTGTAGAGGTCCGAGCCAGAGAGCTCGATAAGAGCGGTCTCGATCAGGACCTGATCTTGACGGCGGTCGAGCAGGTGGATCATGTCCAGCACCTCGGCGTAGCGCGTCTTGTTGGCCGCGATCAGGAGCGAGTTGGTCTCCTTGTCGGGCACGACGACCACGTCGTTCTTGTTGTCGTTGGTTGCGGTCTGGTTACGGCCACCGGTACCGGTGCCGCTAGCCGCGAGCTCGTTGGCGCCCTCAAGAAACTCCTCGAGCACGGCGGCGATGTCCTCGGCAGTCACGTTCTGCAGGTTGTAGATGTGGTAGTTGCGCTCGGGCTCGATGACGTCCACGTCGAGGCGCGCGATCATCTCCTTGATCGAGGGCATCTCGTCGGGCATGGCCACGATCAACAGGGAGTTGGTGCGGGCTTGGACCAGGACCTTGGTCTCGGGACCTTGGGTCCGGGGTGCCTGGTTGGGCGTACGGGGGTCGCCAGCAGCGGCTGCCGTCTGGGCTGCTTGGCGCGCTTCGAGTAGCTCGTCCATCAGCGATGCGATGTCGTCTGCCGAGGCAAACTCCATGGGCACGATGTCGAAGACAGGGGCGATGGGATCTTCGACCGCGTCCTCGGCGTCGATCACTTCCAGCAGCTTGACGATCGAAGCGATCTTGCTGCCGAAGCCTGTAATAATGAGAGAGTTGCTGTTACCCGCGTTCATGATCTGCTCGGTCGCCGGATCCGAAAGCAGGGGGCGCAGGTTTGTGGAGAGCTGACGAACGTCGGTGTTCTCCAGGGTCACCACGGTGGTCACGATCACAGCGGGTTGGTTCGCGTACTCCTCGATTTGGTCCGGCTTGACCCACTTGGCGCGTGACTTAAGCCCGCTGCGGGGTCCGCCGCCGTCGAGGCCCTGGATCAAGAGTACCGAGATATGGGGAGGCCCAATCTCGATGCAGGCGAAGTCGTTGATCACCAGCATGATCTGGAACCAGCTGAAGAAGTCGCGCTTCGGGATGCGCTTGGTGCCGAGCATGCGCAGCTCATTCTGCTTGAGAATGCCCAGGGTGTTCTTCGTGTAGGTGAAGTTGTATCCCGTGGACTCCTGGCACAACTTAATGAAGTCGTTCAGGGTCAGCGCCTTATCGGGCGCCTCGGAGATGTTGATCACATAGAACTCACCCTCTTCCTGAATCGTAGGGACATCTTCGTCGCCGGCCCCTTGGAAGGGAGCGGCAGATGCGGGTACAGCTAGGAGGGCTGCTAGGAACAGGAGAATGGGAGTCAGCAGTTTGCGGAGCGGCATGGACTTTTGTGCGGATCAACTGGAAACCGGCGGAGGGACAGGGGAGAAAGAGCTCCCCGTTCCCGGGAAAGTGCAGACCCGAAATGGGACGGCGCTTAGTTAATAAGGTTTTGGGTGCGCATTGTGGTGCCCCCAGGTGGCGGAGTCAAAGGCCCAGCTAGGCTCTTCGGTCTGGTTTTGAGACGTTGTTCCCCGCGCTTTCTTCCCGCGGGCTCTGATTCCATGGGAAAAGAAGGCTCACCGCCGACCAGAACGTGGCAGAGTTGGGCCTGACGATGCCACTTTGCTTGGGACTTTGGCCCCTGAGCCACGTTCGGCTTCCCGGCGTTGTCCCTCCCATACCCACATGCAGCTTCAAGAAATCTTTGGTCCAGGCGACGTGCTCCTGGACTTGCCAGCCCATGACAAATGGGAGGCAATTGCGGCCCTGGTGGCCCATTTGGCTGCATCCGGCGGCATTCCCAAGGAGCGCGAGAAGGAGTTTCTCGAGTTTGTTCTCGAGCGTGAGCGCAGCATGTCCACTGGTATGGAGCGCGGCCTTGCGATTCCCCATGCCGCCGTGGAGGGCCTCGGACAGTTGTGCGCCGTGCTCGGTGTTGTCCGCGATCCCAAGGGCTTGGATTTTGAGAGCATTGACGGCGAAGTCACGCGACTCGTCGTCCTACTTTTAATTCCTAGAGCCCAAAAACTTCTGCACATTCGAACCCTCGCGGACATCGCGCGCGGCCTCGGGAGCGCCGACCTTCGGGAAGCGCTCGTGCTAGCCGACGATTCCAGCCAAGCCTGGGACGTCATGGGCAGCCCAGCTAAGTCCTAAAAAGATGCTGGGAAGCGGCCGATCCAAGCGTGGCTTGGTGCTCTTCTCGACCCTGCTGCTTGGACTTGGGATTGGCGCATTTGTGGTCGCTAGCTTGGGCCTCGCGACCAGATTGTTCGAGCCCCACCTCGGCATTGCCTTCACGCGCCTCCTCTTCGGCTCTTGGCTGATCGGTTTCGCTCTAGGGGCGACCCTCATGGGGCGCATGCGATCCTGGTCCCGAACGCTGCTCCTTTTCCTAGGATTGCTCGCCCTTGGGGCCGGCGTCCTGCTGCCGGACTTCGTCGAGTCCGAGCGCATTGCGGATTGGCTCGGCCTGGCCCCACGAGACTTTGGCGCAGTGTCCATGGGCTTGATGTTGCTGCTTGGAATCCCCGCTGGTGGAATGCTGCCGAGCTTCTCGCGCCGGGCCACATCCCTTGGAGTTGCCTTCGCCATCGTCTTCGCTGGGGCAGGACTCGGGGCATACTCCATTCATTCTGAAGTCGTTCTTTCCTACGGCCGCAATCTCGCCATGACTGCGAGTGGCGGACTCGGAGCCTTACTTTGTCTGGGCATGGCGATCGCACCGACGGCATTTCGCAAGCCGCGCAAGGGCCACGCGCAACGGGAGCTCTCTCCCATCGGTGGGCCGATGGGAATTGCACCCAGCGTTGGGCAGACCCTAGCTGACGCCAGGACTCCACGGCCTCGACTTCGACCGCGCCACGCCGGTGCACTTGGCGCGTTGATCACGCCTTGGTCGCTGCTGCTCTTCGGCCTCTGTCTAGAGCTCGGCGGCTTGTTGCTTGGGGACGGTCTCGGAGTTGACCTTACTGCAAGGATGCTGTTGCTGGTACTTGGCTTCGGTGGGCTCGCCTTGGGAGCCCTGCTCATACCGCACCTTTTCCAATCGGATGCACGCGGCGTGTCCGGCTTGCTGCTCTTTTTGAGCGCTGCATCGGTCTGGCTCGTGAAGTCTGATGAGCTGCTTGCATTTGCCGACCAGCATGGCCTCTGGCCGCGACTCTCGAATCTTCAGGATGGGTTCGGCATGACCTGGAACCTGCGCAAGTGGGGAGAGCTTGTGCTTGTGATCGCCCCGCCCTTGGCCGCGATGGGTGCTACGATCCCCGTGCTGGCAACGAGCTTAGTACGCGATGAACCCGGACGTCGCATCGGCGGCATTCTTGGAATGGGGGCACTTGGGGGCATCCTTTGGATCGGACTCCAGGGGCTACCCGTACCGACGGCACTCGGCATCTCCGTCGCGCTTGCTGCGCTCGGCGTCATCTTTGTCGAGGTTGCACCCGGCGGTGGCGTAGGGCGCGTGCGCAATCCCATGGTTCGCATGGTCGGGCGCCTGGCGCGTCTCACGACGCTCTTGGTCCTTGGACTCGCAGCGATCTATGTGGGCCAGCAGAGCGCGCCGCACATCGGTATCTATATGATGCGCGCCCAGTTGCTCTCCGGCTTGAAGTCGGCGAACTTCGTGGAGTGGGAGCGCTCGGACTTGGGCAGTCGAGTCACCTTTGGTGATTCCATGGGGGCGAGGGAGGTGCGCTGGTCAGAGGATGGTCAGATCGGCCGCCCCGTATCCTTGGCACCTTTTCATCTGGCCCAACTCTTGGCGAAACCCGGCGCTAAGATCGCGCGGCTCGACCAGCGCGAGGGCGACTGGTCGGGACCGAGTTTTGGTGACCTCTCCTCGCCTGTAACGAATCCCCGCAGTCACTGGCGCGGACGCGAGCTGTGGCCCTGGGATAAGCAACCTCTACAGGTGCACACCTACGACATGGTCTGGCTCGGCCATCTGCGTCCGGCCTCGCCGGATAGCTACCACGCCGCGACCCAGGAAGCCCTTGGCGCATGCCGCGAAGTCTTGGCTCCTGGAGGCTTAGTCGCCGCGCTATTGGATCCGAGCCAGGTGACGCGCAGGGTACTGCAAGCCCAACTCGCCACCTTCGCCGAGGCCTTTCCGTGGAGCGCAATCTGGCTGGTAGAAGGGCAGGTCCTGCTCACTGGTGCCGAGGCATGTCCCGCGCAGATCTTCCCGCCAGTCGACGAACTGGACCACCTGCTCAGGCGTTGGATCTTCCGCGAGGGGCTGGGCTCCGAAGCCGAGGTCTTGGGGCACTTCATCGGTGAGCTTGCCAAGGATCCCAACCGTAGCTCCGAACAGCTCTTGACGGACTCGAATCCGTGGGCGCTTCTGCGCGGTAAAGCCCAGCGCGAGGACCTACCCCGGAACTTGGGGCTATTGCTCGGGCGCGCAACTCTGGCGCCCGCAGCTTGGCCCGTCCGCGAGACTGCCGAAGCCCGTGTCGCTTTGCTCGGTGCCCGCGCCAAGGGACAGGCCCGCATCGCCAAGGCATGGGTCGACTTCTATCGCGCAACGGCTCCGTCGAGCATCGCCCAGTCCACCTGGGAAGATCGACTCGGGGCCGCTATGATCCAGGTGTTGTCTCTGGTTCCAGAGGATCCCGAGGCCTTGGCTCTAGAGCGTGAAATCGTAATCGCCGCCCTGCGCCAAGAGGCCCTCTCCGTCTTGCGGAAGCGGGAACCGGCTCGCGCGATCACACCGCTGTTGGAGGCGACAGGGTTGGACCCCAACCGCGGGGACCTCCAGCTGATGCTCACCGCAGCCTTTCGCATTTCTCGCTACGAGGAGCTGGCCGACGCATCGAGAAGGACGCTCGATAAGCTTGCACCGAACTGGCCTAAGTCAGAGCTAGCTCAAGAGCTGATAAGCCTTGGCTTTGTGCCGAAACCGTAGTTTGAAGGTCGCTGGAACGCTCTAAATCCATTCGGAGAGGCGCTTTTCGATACATGCTGCAATCTGCTGGGCCGTGTCTCGGTAGACCTTGATCGGACCCCCGATTGGGTCTGAGATGTCATAGCCGTTCGGGTCGAGAAGTTGCACGCGGCTTTGGAGTTCAGTGGGCAGTGCTCGGGTGAGGGAAGTCACGTGGGAGTGGGTGAGCCCATAGATCACATCGAGCTCTTCGATGGCTTCCAGTGTCGCGGGGCTGGCGCTGTGCCCCGCGAGGTTGACACCGTAGTCCTTCGCCACGACCAAGGATCCTTCGGAGACTGGAGAGCCAGGTTGGGCGGCCACGCCCATGGAGCTGAAGGCGAATCCGAAGTCGGCTGGATTTGAAATCACCTTGGTGCGGGCGGCACCAGCGCATTCTCGCGGTCCACCGGCAAGAGCACTGGCCACTAGGCGCCGTGCGATCCCCTCGGCCAGGGGACTGCGGCAGGTGTTGCCGGTGCAGGTGAATCCGATGCTCAGACCGGCCGCGCCGCGCAGGTCGGCCAGGGAGAGTAGGCCCTCGCGCAGCAGCTCGAACTTGCCGCCGCCGAGGCGTAGCAGGCTTGACGCGCCTCCGGTTTGCGAAGCACCGGCGTCGACGATCAGAGCGAGGTCTTGGGCGTGCTCGTGGCCTGCGAAGGCGGCCGCAACCTGGTCTGCATTGAGCGCGGGGTCCTGGCCGTGGAGGTTTGCGCTCGTCATCACAATGGGGAAGTCCGCCGCTTCCAAGACCGCGCTGGTGAGCTCATGGGCTGGGCACCGAATGCCAACAGAGCCGTCGCTGGCCACGGCATCCAAGCCCGCGGGTTCGCCGTCCAGGATCATGGTCAAGGGGCCGGGCCAGTAGCAGCTGGCAAGGCGCTGGGCCACGCCGGCAAGGGGATGCGACTCGCCAAAGGCAGCCAGGGAGTTCGCGACCTTCGATGGGGCGACGTGCCAGGTCAAGGGCATGGAATCGGGGCGACCCTTGAGGTTGGCGATGCGCTCGAGGGCCACGGGGGAGTCGGCCCGGGCGGTCAAGCCGAAGACGGTCTCCGTGGGCATGGCGAGGACTTCGCCGCGGCTCAAGCGCTGCACGAGGTCCTTCACGAGCTGCTTGTCGGAGGCCAGTTCTTGGGGTGAGATGCGTTCGATGGGGGAGGACATAGGGAATCGATTGGGGTGCGTCGTGTTAGCCTATCAGCCCCGCCTCGAAATGCTCGGCGTCTTCCTTGGAACACATCGGGTGAAATCGGCGTGACTGCCCATGAACCAAGACCACGAAATCGAACCCACCGAAGGCCCAGAGCTCGACGCACCGAGCGCTGCTAAAGTCCAAGCGCAGCTGCTTGCGCACCTGGCCGGCGGCCTCGCCCACGAGATCAAGAACCCCCTGTCGACGATGGCGATCAACCTCGCCCTGCTTCAAGAGGAGTGGGAGCGCGTGGGCGCCGCCGGGGAAGGCGGTGATCCAGGACCAGCTGTGGGACGCTCCCTGCGGCGTATCCGCACCCTGCAGGCCGAGGTCGCGCGCCTAGACGGCATCCTCGACGAGTTCCTAACCTTCGCCCGGGGCGGCCGCGTGAACCGCAAGCCCGAGGACCTGTCGCGTATCGTGCGCGACCTGCTTGAATTTGTCGAGCCGGAGAACGAGATCGAGGGCATTCGTCAGCACGCGGACCTTGTGCATGGCTTGCCCATGGTTCTCGTCGATGAGATTCAACTCAAGCAGGCCGTCTTGAATCTCTTGGTTAACGCCCGCCAGGCCATGGAGTCCGGGGGCGAGTTGATTGTGCGAACCCAGCGTGTGGGGAACAATGTGCGCCTCTCGATTACGGACACCGGCTGCGGGATGAGCCCAGCGGAGCTCGAGAAGTGCTTCGATGTATTCTGGTCTACCAAGTCCCGGGGCACAGGTCTTGGGCTCGCATCGGCACGACGTATTGTGGAGGAGCACGGCGGCAGCATGACCGCGGTCTCCGAGCTGGGACGCGGGACTTCGATTTCGCTCCAGCTGCCCCTTGCGGTGGAGTTGGTGCCGCGCAGTGACGAGGATGACCACCAGGCCGAGGACGCCTAAGTAATGGATACGAAGGAAACGAATTCGGCCGCTTCGAACGGCCATGAGTGGAGCGATGTTTTGGCCTCGGGTAGCCTGCGCGTGTTGGTCGTGGACGACGACGCTGCCCACGCCGAAGCCCTGGGCGACTCCCTAGAAATGGACGGCTGTGAGTGCCGTCTGGCCCACACAGGCAAGGACGGCGTGCAGGCCATGGGCGAGCAGACCTACGACGCGATCCTCACGGACCTCGTCATGCACGACCTGTCCGGACTCGAAGTCCTGAAGGCCGCGCGACGGCTGCAGCCCGATGCGGCCGTGATCATGATCACCGGCCACGCATCCATCGAGACGGCCGTGGATGCCATGCGCTTTGGTGCGGGCGACTACCTGACCAAGCCCGTGCGCTTGGCCGAACTTCGGACGCGCCTGGCTCGCGTGATCGAGGCCGGCCGCCTGCGCCGGGACAACCGCGAGCTGCGCGCCCAGCTGGATAAGCGCTTCGGCCTGGAGGGCATCCACGGGCACTCGCCAGCCATGGGCCGCGTCTTCGACATTCTGCGCCAGGTGGCGCCGACCCACGCCACGGTGTTGGTGCTGGGCGAGAGCGGCACCGGCAAGGAGCTCATCGCCCGCGCCCTGCACACTAACTCGAACCGCAAGACCCAGCACTTCGTCGCCGTGAACTGCGCCGCGTTGAGCGAAGGCCTGATCGAGTCCGAGCTCTTTGGTCACGTAAAGGGCGCTTTCACCGGCGCTATCACCGCCAAGGAAGGCCGCATCGCCTACGCCGATGGAGGCACGCTCTTCCTCGACGAGATCGGCGACATGCCCCTCGAAACCCAGGCCAAGTTGCTGCGCGTGATCGAGTCCCGGGAAGTGCAACCGGTCGGCGGCAACAAGCTGCAAAAGGTCGACATCCGCATCGTGGCAGCCACCAACCGTGACCTCGAAGCCATGGTCAAGGAGGGCACCTTCCGTGAGGACCTGCTGTTCCGCCTCAAGGTTGTCACCAT
>JBLHWM010000057.1:0-13637 GCA_047629095.1 Planctomycetota bacterium
AAATAGGTTGAGGTCAAGCAGGATCTCTGCGCGGTGGGACCAGATGTCGGCAGAGCGCGGCACAATCTCGGCGGCGGCGGTCAGGTGACCAAGGGCGTCCTCGGAGCGTCCCATGTCGTGCAGCATAGTGGCGGCCAACATGTGCGAGCGCTCGGCGAGGTCGAAGGTGTTGGCCATGCGTGACCGCAGTTCAGCCTCTTCGTTCTCCGTGATCCCGGGCTGGTCGAGCTTGGCCTGGAAGTAGATGATGTCGGTCTCGACCATGTCGAGCAGCTCGGCGGTCCAATACAGGCTGGCGTCGTAGTTGCCTTCAAGGGCGAACACACGCTGCATGCCGTTGACGGCCTTTGCTTGGGAGGGCTTGGCGGCGAGCACCTCTTGATAACGGGCACGGGACTCGACCCAGGCGTCCTTCGACATCTTGCGTAGCTCGGCCACACGTGCCGCTGGGTCCTGGGCTGCGGTGGTGCGCTTGCCCGTATCGATGGCGGCGGCGGACTCCAGGTAGATGACTCCGAGGCGCTCGAGAACTTCGGCTAGGCCGAGGTCCGTGCGGAAGTCCTCTTGGTCTTCAATGTTGCGGAAGATCTGCTCGGCCTTCAGTAGATCCTTGGTGCCACCCCGTTTGATGCCAATGTTCCCTAGGATCAGATTGCAGGACTTGTCCTCGGGGTGGATCTGGAGGGCTCTCAGCAGCTGCTGTTCGGTGCGAGGTAGATCCTCGTTCTGCCAGTGGTAAAAGGCCGTCTCGCGGAAGAGCGCGAAGAGCTTCTCGGGGTCCTGTTCCTGGGGTCCGGAGTTGCAACCGGCTGCGGCGAGCAGCGCAATGGCGAAGAGACCAAACTTGGAGAGAGTGTTCGTGAACATGCGGGGCGGTGGGCTTGGGTGGTAGAGGCGCTTATCTTAGCGCCGCGTTCTCACTATGAGTACGAATCGCGGGATCTGTCGGTTGCAACGGGACGCGAGCAATACTCAGCTTGGCTGCCAGAGTTTCGCGCGGGCTGCGGGCTAGTTGCCTTTGAGCAGGCGTTCGAGGCGCTTCTCGTCCTTGCGTAGGTGCATCGTTCGGCCACCGGAGAGGGTGACCAGGCCGGCCTTCGAGCCACGTGGCTTGTGGACTTCCTTGCCGCGGGCGATGTGGATGTTGGCCTTGGATGCGCCGCGTTGGGGGGAGAAGTGCAGGGCTAGGCAGGCTGCGTCCAGGAGGTCGTCCTCCTCGGCATCCTTGCGGCCTGCCAACGAGATGACCACGTGACTGCCAGGTGAGTCGGCCGTGTGCAGCCAGATGTCGTTGCCTCGGCAGTGGTGGATGGACAGGGCGTCGTTGTCCCGAGCGCTGCGGCCCACGCGGATCTCAGCGCCGCACTTGCCCTGGAAGATGCGGTAGGGGAGGCGCGCGGTCTTCTCCTTCTCGCGGCCCGTTTTGGGCGCAATATCCTGAGCCGCTTCGAGCTCGCCAGCATCCACGGCCTCCGCTTCCGTGAGCGCCGGATCGATGGCCTCGTCGGCTGCCTTCTCGCGGATGGCCGTAAGAGTGCTGAGCTTACTGTTGGCGCGCGCTTCCTCCTCTTCCATGCCGGCGAGTCCGCGCAGTAGCTTCTTGTAGCGCGAGTACAAACGCTCGAGGTTCTGCTTGGGGGAGCGCGCCGGATCCAGTGTGATCTTGCGCGTGCCACCTTCGAACCAGTCCTCTAGCTCGACCGTCGTATCGCCTCGTTTGCAGCTGTGCAGCGAGGACTTCAGCAGGTCGCCATCCATGCGCACGCGCTCCGCTGTTGCGGCGGCTGTACGGCGCGCCTCGAGACCCTTGATCGCCTTCTGGGCGCGCTTGATACGCCGATCCAGTCTGCGCAACAGGTCGCGCCGTTCGCGGTCCCAGCGCTGTTGCTCGGCGGACCCGCCTAGCAGGGACTCCACGATCCACGACATGGGGGCATCCACGGGCCATTTGCGCTCTGGAGGGACACCCGCGGCGCCGCTAAAGTACTGCAGGCTGGTGGTATCCGGGGATTGGACGTTCCCACCGCCCGGTGGCGCCTCCCAGGTCTTGCCCAGGGCGAGGCGCTCGGCGGACTTGCCAGTGGGCGTAGAGAGCATGGCCAAGATGCAGTCGTTCCCATCGACGAAGGCCAGGTTGGCCCGGCGCCCAAAGAGCTCGAGCAGCAGGCCGAAGGGCTTGCCCGAGGGGGTGCTTTTAAAGTTGAGCCGCAGCACGCGATCGCCCTGGGGTTGGTCGATGCGCGCAAGACGTGTCTTGGAGCCAACAAGCTCCTGGTGCGTGCGCTGGCAGAAAGGCCCGACGGGTCCCTTGTGGCGCTCAACGGGCTCGTGCTGCACGTGAATGCGCGGCGCGTCGGGACTGGCCGAGAGCCGCAGCCTTCGGATAGGACCGACAGGCTTTTGGTCCTCGTCCAAACCATCCGCGAAGACCAACAACATGTCACAGGGCGGCAGGGTAGCGAGGTCAACCAACACGCAGCTTGCGAAGTAGGTCTGCAGCTCGGAGCTGAGCTCCGTCAGTTGGTGCGCGCTGAGGGAGGCAAGCCGGGTCTGGTTCTCGTCGTTGGTCATAACAGTGCAGATGGTACGGAAAGAGGGATGGGGCCGCCAAGTCGCGACCTCATCCCCCTTTAGCAATTTGGCTAGGCTTCCCGCTTGGGAGGCTCAGCCAGTGGCCTACAGCTCTTCGGCTGCGTTGTAGACCTGGTCGCGGGTGCAGGGCGTCCAATCGACAAGGTCGCCGCTCTCGCCGAAGAACAGGGCGAGCTCGGTGGCCGAGGCCTCGGGGCTGTCCGAAGCGTGGATCATGTTGTGGCTGAAGCTCATGCCAAAGTCGCCGCGGATCGTACCCGGAGCAGCTTCTGCAGAGTTGGTGGGGCCGACAACGGTGCGCACCACGGTGATGGCGTTGTTGCCCTGGAGGGCAATCGCGACCACGGGACCCGAGGTCATGAACTCAACGAGATCCTTATAGAAGGGGCGCTCGGAGTGCACGGCGTAGTGCTGCTGAATGGTCTCGAGGGAGAAGTGGCGCATCTTCATGCCGACGACTTCGAGGCCTTTGTCCTCGAAACGAGCGGTGATGCGGCCAATGAGGCCACGCTGGACGGCGTCGGGCTTGAGGAGGACGAGGGTGCGTTCCACGGTATGTACAGGGGTAGTTAGGCGCTTCGGCCTAGATATTCGGTTGGGGCTGCACGCAGCGCGCACAGCAAAATCGGCCAGGATTTTAGCCACATCGGCAGCGGCATGCGGTTCTAACTGAGGAAACTGGCCGCAGTCGGTGGACTCATGACCGGTCCTGGCAGGCATTAAGGCTATCGCGGTCAGATGGAATGCACATCCATCGGATCACGTCCCCCTCGGGCGGAGTGAAGACCAGCGCCAGCCATACTTTGGAAGCTCCAGCTTGGGCCACCCAGCGCCCTGGGAGAGGCCTCCATGGCAGAAATCTGAAAAATGATCCACGCTTCCTGCACTGGATAGGTTGACGCAGCGTTCCGGGGCTCTAAAATGTTTGCCCTTGTAAGAGATCTGGTGGCGCGCGCGCTGCCGGGAGGATTACAAACCTAGCAACTCGACCCCTGTGCACTTCCCCCGGAGTGCGTGCGGCTTCCCCCCTTCCTGTCTGCTACCCATCCCAACGATGCCTAGGAATCCCAAAAGTTCCCCTGGCTCGGATGAAAGTAAGTCGGCCATGGGTGAGTGGAGCAAGCACGCTGGCTTCGGCATCCAGTATGCAGTCACCATCGGCATCTTTGCCTTTGGCGGCTTCAAGCTCGATGAATGGCTGGGCACGGAACCCTTCGGCCTCTTGATATTGGTCTTTGTGGGGTTCGCAGGGGCCACTCTATCCCTTGTCAAGAAACTGCCCACCTCTGGCCCTCCGGTGAAGTCGAAGCCCTCGACCGCATCGAAGCCAAAGGACGAATCGCCCCCCTCATGACCCGAACCCTCATTAGCCTCCTGGTCCTGCTGCCCATTGCGGTAGCCGTGGCTTGGTACCTTGGCATGGAGACCCCGCGTGGTGTCGCCGTGTTAATGGGCTACGGGATTGGAGCGGCGGTTTCGTGGTGGGGCATCTTCTACCAGCGCCACGTGATGAAGCACCGGCCCGAGCGCATGTCCAGCGCTTCGTTCATCGACTTCGGCGTCAAGCTTGTGGTGGTTTTAGTGGGGGCGATCGTTTTGCGGTACGTGCCCGAGTTTGCGGATAAGTGCGACTGGCGCGCCTTCCTCCTGACCTTCGCGACGATCTCCTTGGTCGTGCTTCTCTTCGGGACGGTGGACGCAGTTCGCGCCCTTGCCCCTTCAACTATGCCGGTCCAAAAGCCGGCTCAGTCCTAAACAACGCTGAACATGCGTACCATCCTTGCCATCCTTGTGATCGTGGCTGCCTGCTTCGCGAATTTCCAGCTCTCTCCCCATCCGGAGATGCCGGAGACTTTCGAAGTCGTTCAGATGTTTGGGCACCTGGTTCCGGTGATCCTCGCAACGGGTGGTGAGGCGCTGATGGCCCCGACCCTCGACTTTTTGCCGGCCTTCTTGGACATGGACCTCGGTCGCGAGGGCGTTCAGTTCGCTCTCACCAACATGCAGATCTTCATGATCGCCTCGGTGTTGCTGATCTTCATCGTGCTTGGTGGTGTGGCCAGCTATGTCCGCACTGGCAAGGGTGATGCCATGAGCAAGGTCTTCGCTGGCTTCTGTATGTTCATCCGCGACGACATGGTCTACCCAGTCATGGGTGCTGGCACCGGCAAGAAGTTCCTACCCTACTTCCTGGGGCTGTTCTTCTTCATCGTCTTCATGAACCTCGTCGGCTTGGTGCCCTTCTCGGCCACCCCGACCGGCGGCATCGCGACGACCTTTGGCCTCGCCTTCTTCACCCTGGTGATGATGGTCGCTGGCGGAATGATCGTTCAGGGACCCGTCAACTACCTCAAGCACCTCGTTCCGGAGGTGCCCTGGTGGCTGTGGCCCCTGATGTTCGTCGTCGAGCTGATTGGCGTGATCGCCAAGCCCTTCGCCCTGATGGTGCGTCTGTTCGCCAACATTAGCGGCGGCCACATGGTCGTCCTGTCCTTCGTCGGCTTGATCTTCCTTGCAGCCCAGCAAGGGGGTATCGGAGTCGGTTGGATGGCCAGCCCCTTCGCGGTTGGCTTCGGCGTTTTCATCATGATCATCGAGGCCTTTGTCGCCCTGCTACAAGCCTACGTGTTCACCTACCTCTCGATCCTGTTCATCGGAGGCTCCCTGCACCCCGATCACTAATCGAGGCACAGGTCCAAATCACCCGGTCGGCGCTGCTGCCCGGGAGAAACTTTACTTCCGTCCTTTTTATCCAAGAGGACAACTACAACAAACGCTCAGCTTCGGCTGACAACCCCCTTAAAGAATCATGCTCCCTATTCAAGAGATGACCGAAGAGGCCCTCAAGGTCCTTGAGGCTACCCGTGCCCACGAGATCGCCGTTGCCCAAGCTGGCAACGTTGTCTACGCCGGTATCGGTGCAGGCATTGCTGCAATCGGTGCTGGTCTCGGCATCGGCAAGATCGGTGGTGCTGCTAACGAAGCCATCGCCCGTCAGCCGGAAGCTACCAGCGACATCCGCGGTAACTCCATCATCCTCTCCGCCCTCATCGAGGGTGTCTGCCTGTTCGCGGTTGTTGTCGCGATGATCGCCTAGGGACTCACCCTAGACACGGACGGAAGAAGTCTCCCTCGGCCTGGTTATTCAGGCCGGGGGACACTTACCCGACCATCTTTCCATCCCGGCTTTCCCGGAACCACACATGCAGCTTATTCCAGTTCTCGCAAGTGGGGGATATGACCCCCTCGCTTCAGATACTTTTGGTCAGGCCCTTTGGACCCTGATCATCTTTGGTCTGTCCGTCCCATTCATTTGGAAGATCGTGCTCGGCCCGATCGTGATGGCGCTCGAAGAGCGAGACGGTCATGCGAAGGAGGCCATCTTGGCCGCCGAGAGCGCCAAGGAAGAGGCTGAACGCGTGCGTGCCGAAGTCGAGGTCAGCCTAGGCGAAGCCCGCGCGGAATCCGCTCGGGAAATGGCCGAGGCCCGCGAGCGCGGTGAAAAGCGCGCTACGGAAATCATCAACGCCGCTGAAGGCAAAGCCAAGGACCTGGTCGTCTCCGCCCAAGCGGCGATTCGTGCCGAGCAGGAAAAGGCCCTCTCCGCGATTCGCGCAGAGGTCGTCGAGCTCAGCATCAACGCCGCCACCGCCATTGTCGGCCGCAGCGTTGACTCTGAAGACGACCGCCGCCTTGTCACCGAAGTCGTCTCTGGCGTCCGAGGCAACTGATGAAGGTCGATCCAGTCACAGCGCGTTACGTAGACGCGCTCTTTGGCTTGGCGACCCGTCATGGCCAGCTCAGTCAGATCGAAGGCGAAGTCAAAAAACTCGCCGTCGTTCTCGACCAGCCCGGCGCAATGCAGGTTGTTTTCCACCCCGGGAGAGACCGCGCAACGCGCCGCGCTTACCTCGAAGGCGCACTGACCGGTGCCTCCGACACATTCCGTAACTTTGTCGACCTCCTGTTCGACAAGCGCCGCGACGAGGTTCTCAAAAACCTCGGCGAGGCCTTTCGCCAGCGCATTCTTAAGGAAGAGGGCATTGTCGAAGGCGTCGTAGAGAGCGCGCGTCCCCTGGGCTCCGGAGAGCTTGCCGAACTGACCGTCGCCCTTGGCGAGCGGCTCGGTAAGCAGGTCCGCCTGGAGAACAAAGTGACTGAAGGCCTGATCGCGGGTGTCCGCGTGATTGTCGACAACAAGATGGTGGACAGCTCCGTCGCCGGTCGTTTCGACGATCTGAAGCGCCGCATGATGGACGCTGCCCTTCCTACTCTCAACTAGCTCGGCCCACCTTATATAAGGGCCTTCTTCGCTAACGCACACACCCAACACACTCGCCACCAACCGGTGGCATACCCGTAAAAAGACATGGATCTTCGACCCGCAGAAGTGACTTCGATCCTCGAGAAGGAAATCGAGTCCTACCAAGGTGACTCCGACATGCAGAGCGTCGGTACCGTCCTCAGCGTCGGTGACGGCGTGGCCCGCGTTTGGGGCCTCGACGACTGCATGATGAACGAGCTGCTTGAATTCCCTGGTGGAGTTCGAGGCGTGGCACTTTCCCTTGAAGAGGACAACGTTGGTTGTGTGCTTCTCGGTGATGCCGCTAAGGTTCGCGAAGGCGACACCGTGAAGAGCACCGGCCGAATCATCTCGGTTCCCACCGGCCCGAAGCTTCTCGGACGCGTTGTCGATGCACTCGGCAACCCCCGCGACGGCAAGGGTCCGCTCGGCACAACGGAAGAGGACCTGATGCTCATCGAGCAGCCGGCCCCGTCCGTGGTGGAGCGCGAGCCCGTTCACGAGCCCATGCAGACCGGTATCAAGGCCATCGACTCGATGATCCCTGTGGGCCGTGGCCAGCGTGAGCTTGTCATCGGTGACCGTCAGACCGGCAAGACCGCCATCCTCATTGACGCGATCATTGAGCAGGCGAAGACTGGCGGCGGCGACCCGAACAACCCCGAGCAGGTCATCTGCGTCTACGTTGCCGTTGGTCAGAAGCAGTCGACCGTGGTGGACATCGTCCGTCGCCTCGAGAAGATTGGCGCCATGGCTTACACCATCGTCGTGACGGCTTCGGCCATCGACGAGGCCTCGATGCAGTACCTTGCACCGTACGCCGGTTGCACCATGGGCGAGCGCTTCCGCAACGAAGGCCGCCACGTGCTGGCCATCTATGACGACATCTACAAGCAAGCCCTCGCCTATCGTCAGGTGATGTTGCTTCTGCGTCGTCCCCCCGGCCGCGAGGCATTCCCCGGCGACGTGTTCAACCTCCACAGCCGTCTTCTCGAGCGCTCTGCAAAGCTCGCGAAGAACGCTCCTGAGATCAACCCGATCTACAAAGCGGGTGGCGGTAGCCTGACTGCCTTCCCTGTGGTCGAGACCCAGGAAGGCGACGTTTCGGCTTACATCCCGACCAACGTGATTTCGATCACCGACGGTCAGATCTTCCTTGAGTCCGACCTGTTCAACTCCGGCGTTCGTCCGGCAGTGAACGTTGGTATCTCCGTTTCGCGAGTCGGTGGCGCTGCCCAGACGAACGCAATGAAGAAGACCGCCGGCGGCCTCCGCATCAACTTGGCCCAGTACCGCGAGCTGCAGGCATTCGCCCAGTTCGGTTCTGACCTTGATGCAGCCACCCAGGCAACGCTTACCCGCGGAGAGAAGCTCGTCGAGCTGCTCAAGCAGGGTCAGTACGTGCCGATGGCTTGGGAAGACCAGACCATGATCCTCTACGCCGGAACTTCCGGTGGTCTTGACGATCTTGCGACCTCGCTTGTGCTGCCCTTCGAGAAGGAGTTCCTCGCCTACATGGCTGATGTTCACTCCGAAGTTGGTGAAGTCATGCGCCAGACCAAGAAGCTCTCTGACGAGCACAAGGCCATCCTCGATGCCGCCATCACGAAAGTGAAAGGCCAAGTCGTCGCGAGCTAATCATGGCTGGCATCAAAGAACTACGCCTACGGATCAAGTCCGTCGGCAACATCAAGCAGATCACGCGAGCGATGGAGATGGTCTCTACGACCAAGCTTCGCCGCTTTCAAGATCGCGCAATCGCCTCGCGTCCTTACGCGGATGAGATTGCGGGGTTGGTCGGCCGTTTGGCCGGCGAGCTCGGTGAGGACCTGAACGATCGTCCCCTGTTTCAACAGGGTGCGGGCGAGAAGGTTCTCTGCCTGGTCATGTCTTCGGATCGTGGTCTGTGCGGTGCCTACAACACAAACGTCTTCCGCAAGGTGGAAGCTTGGAAGGCCGAGCAGACGGGCGAGGTGGAGTTCTTCTCCATCGGCAAGAAAGCCGAGGCTTACCTCAAGGGCCGTGGCTACGTCAACAAGCTCGATATCATCGATCCGCCCCTCGAGCAGATGGACTACCGCAGCGCTGCTGTGGTCGCCGGAATGCTCGTCAAGGCTTTCGAGTCGGGTGAGTACAAGAGCGTCTGGATTCTGGGCACGGACTTCGTGTCCATGGCTCGGTACGTCGCGCGTTCCACACAGTTCCTGCCTATCGAAGCGAGCGCCCTTGGCGCTGGCGACGAGAAGATCGGTGGGGACGTCATTCTTGAGCCTAGTGCTGGGGAGATCTTCGATGCTCTCGTCCCGCGCTACCTTGAGACTCAAATCTACAACATGACGCTCGAGTCCCTGACTTCCGAGTACGCCAGCCGTCGCTTCGCTATGAAGAACGCGACCGAGGCAGCTAACGATATGCAAGCCCTTCTGAAAGGCATGTACAACCGTAAGCGTCAAGAAGGCATCACAACAGAACTCTTGGACATCGTCGGCGGCGCAGCAGCCGTCGCCAGCTAACTCCCTCCTAATCATGACTACTTCCAATACCGGAATCGTCTCCCAGGTCTTCGGTCCTGTTGTCGACGTTCGCTTTGAGCCGGGCCAGCTCCCGAACATCCTTAACGCACTCACCATTACCGACGAGGCCAAGGGCATCAAGGTGACCCTTGAGGTCGCGTCCCACCTCGGCAACGATGTCGTGCGTACGGTTGCAATGTCCACTACGGACGGTTGCTCCCGCGGCATGGCTTGTGTCGACTCCGGCGCACCGATCATGGTGCCCGTTGGCGATGCGACCAAGGGTCGTATTTTCAACCTGCTCGGCGAGCCGCTTGACTCCCACATCAAGGGTGGCATCACCCCCGAGGCCTACTGGCCGATTCACCGCCCCGCTCCGGCCTTCGACGAGCAGGAAGCTGTGTCCGAGGTCTTCGAGACCGGCATCAAGGTCGTCGACCTGCTGTGCCCCTTCGCCATGGGTGGCAAGATTGGCCTCTTCGGCGGTGCAGGCGTGGGTAAGACCGTGCTGATTCAGGAGCTGATCCGAATCACTGCCGTTGAGAAGGGTGGCTTCTCGGTGTTCGCCGGCGTCGGCGAGCGTACCCGCGAGGGCAACGACCTCTGGCTCGAGATGACCGAGAGTCAGTACACCACTCCCGAAGGCGAGCAAGCGGCCGTGATTGACAACGCCGTGCTGGTCTTCGGCCAGATGAACGAGCCCCCCGGTGCCCGCCTGCGCGTGGCCCTGACCGGCCTCACCATGGCGGAGTACTACCGCGATGAGAAGGGCCAGGACGTGCTGCTGTTCGTCGACAACATCTTCCGCTTCGTGCAAGCTGGTTCGGAAGTCTCCGGTATGCTCGGCCGTATGCCGTCAGCCGTTGGTTACCAGCCGACCATGGCGTCGGAGATGGGTGGCTTGCAAGAGCGCATTACGTCGACCAAGAACGGCTCCGTGACTTCGATGCAGGCCGTCTACGTGCCCGCTGACGACATCACCGACCCCGCCCCGGTTGCAACCTTCGCCCACCTCGACTCGACGATTATTCTCGATCGTGCCATCAGTGACCTCGGCATCTACCCCGCCGTTGACCCGCTGAAGTCCACGTCGCGCATGCTCGACCCGAACGTCGTTGGCCAAGAGCACTACGATACGGCACGTGGCGTGCAGCAGCTGCTGCAGCGCTACGCTGACCTCAAGGACATCATCGCTATCCTCGGTATCGAGGAGCTCAGCGACGAGGACAAGTCGGTCGTGCACCGCGCGCGCCGTATCCAGCGCTTCCTTGCTCAGCCCTTCTTTGTGGCGGAAGTCTTCACCGGCACGCCCGGCCTCTTCGTTCCCCGCGAAGACACCGTGCGCTCCTTCCAGGAGATCCTCGACGGCAAGCACGACGCTTTGCCCGAGCAGGCCTTCTACATGGTCGGATCCATCGAAGACGCCGTTACCCGTGGCGCCGAAATGGCCGCCAAGGCCTCTAAGCAACTTACCTAAGAGGCAATCGTGGCTAACTCCATCACTCTCCGGGTCATCACACCCAACGCGGTCGCCCTCGATACAACGGTTGACTCCGTTGTGTTGCCGGGCATCGACGGCAAGCTCGGTATTTTGAGCGGCCACGCCACCATGGTGACGGCCCTCGACATTGGCGAGTTGCGTTACAGCAACGGCGGCTCGGATGCCTCGATGTTTATCGCGGGTGGCTTTGCCGAGGTTCGGGACAACACCCTGCGTGTTGTGACCGAGGCTGGCGAAGACGCACTGACCATCGATGCAACCCGCGCCAAGCACGCCCAAGAGCGTGCCCAAAAGCGCTTCGACGAAGGCGACGAAGAGATCGATTTGGTTCGTGCCAAGGCGGCCATGCGCCGCGCTACAGCACGCATGACGATCTCATCGTCACGCGGCCACCACTAATGTCGGGGACTCCGGAAAAGGCAGGCCTAAAGCCCGCGTGGCAGCGCACTCACACCTGTGGGCAGCTGCGCGGCACGGACGCTGATTCCGGCGTCATTCTCAACGGGTGGGTGGCCTCTAGGCGCGACCTAGGCGGTATCTACTTCCTCGACCTGCGGGACCGCTACGGCATCACGCAGATCGTTGTGGAGGAAGAGCTCGCGGGCACGGTCCAAGTTGGGCCGGAGTTCGTACTCGCCGTTCACGGCAAGGTCCGCAGCCGTGGCCAGAACGTGAACACCGACCGCCCCACGGGCGAAATCGAAGTGGTCGCCACCGAGATCGAGATCCTCTCGAGCTCGCCGACCCCACCGATCGAGGTCATCGAAGACCTAGACACCGCGGTGGAGACGCGCCTGCAGTGGCGCTTCCTCGACCTGCGCCGTCCGCCGCTGCAGCGCAACCTGATGCACCGGGCCAAGTTCACCAACGCCATGCGCCGCGCGTTCGACTCCCGCGACTTCGTGGAAGTGGAGACGCCGCTGCTCACCAAGGCCACCCCCGAAGGCGCGCGCGATTACCTCGTGCCCAGCCGTGTGCACCCGGGCAGCTTCTACGCCTTGCCCCAGTCGCCGCAGCTGTTCAAGCAGATCCTGATGGTCTCGGGCTACGATCGCTACTACCAAGTGGCGCGTTGTTTCCGGGACGAGGACCTGCGCGCAGACCGCCAGCCGGACTTCACCCAGCTCGACATGGAGATGTCCTTCGTCAACGAAGAAGACGTCTACGCGACCTGGGAAGAGATCCTCGTGGAGACCTTCAAGGACTCCATGGACGTGACGATTGAGACGCCGTTCCCGCGCATGACCTACAACGTGGCCATGGAGCGCTTCGGTAGTGACAAGCCGGACGTGCGCTTTGGACTCGAGCTCCAGGATGCCGCCGCTTGGGCTAGCACCTGCAGCTTCGGCGTATTCTCGGGCTGCATCGAGAGCGGCGGTCGCGTCAAGGGAATCGTGGTGCCAGATGGCGCCTCCATGTCCCGCAAAGAGATCGTTGCCCTCGAGGACATCGCCAAGGAGTACGGGGCCAAGGGCCTCGCTTGGTGGAAAGCTGGTGCCGATGGGGGAGCTGGACCTTTGGGCCGCTTCTGCAAGCCCGGCGAAGATGGTGGGGAAGCCCCTGCCGTCAGTCTCATGGCCACCATCGGCGCGTCCGATGGAGACCTCTGCCTGTTCGTCGCTGACGACGAGGCTACGGTCCACAAGTCCCTGGGTGCGCTACGCCTGCACCTCGGCCGCAAGCTCGGCCTGATCGAGGACAGCGTCACCAACTTCCGCTTCACCTGGGTAACTGAGTTCCCCATGTTCGAGCGGGATGAAGAGAACGACCGCTGGGTCTCCCAGCACCATCCCTTTACCGCCCCGGCCGACGAGTCGTTCTCGGGCGATCTAGGGAAGATGCCAAGCCGTAGCTACGACTTGGTTCTGAATGGATGGGAGCTGGGCTCAGGCTCGGTTCGTATCCACCGCCAGGAAGTGCAGAAGAAGATCTTCGAACTCCTGGCCATCACGCCCGCTGAGCAGCAGTCGAAGTTCGGCTTCCTGCTGAAGGCTCTCGAGTACGGGGCGCCGCCCCACGCTGGCTTTGCCATCGGCCTCGATCGCCTGGTTGCCCTGACCCTCGGTCTGGACAACATCCGCGACGTGATTGCCTTCCCCAAGACGACCAAGGCGACTGACCTCTTTTGCGGCGCGCCCGCACCAGTGGACCCAGCTCAGCTTGCGGACGTGCATGTGGAGCTTGCCGCAAGCGCGAAAACGCCTGCAGCCGAGGACCCATCTGCGGACAGTCCTGTGGAAACCTCGGTATGAGCTACCGTAGCTCAGCCAAAAACGGCAAAAGGACTGCCTTTTGTCGAACCCGCGCGGTGGTCACGCGCCTATTCTTATCCCCAATGACCAACGAAACCAACCAAGGAGCCAAGTGGCTAAACTGAACTTTCGGGTAAACCGCCAAATTCGCGTGCCCGAGGTCCGTCTCATTGATGAAGACGGAGAACAACAAGGTGTAGTCGATACCAAGGACGCCATGCGCCGAGCTGACGATGTCGGCCTCGACCTGGTCGAGGTAGCGCCTATGGCTCGCCCCCCCGTTTGCAAGATTCTCGACTACGGCAAGTTCAAATATGATCATGCCAAGAAGGAGCGCGGAACCCACTCGAAGTCCGCCGCATCTCAGCTCAAGGAGCTGCGCTGTCGGCCGGCCATTGGGGACCACGACCTCGACTATCGCATGGTCCAAGGGCGCAAGTTCTTGGAAGATGGCCACAAGGTGCTGGTCGTCTGTG
>JBLHWM010000058.1:0-13555 GCA_047629095.1 Planctomycetota bacterium
TGCCCCCTAATAGGGCCTGGCCAAGTCCTAAAACTAGGCCTTGACGTCGAGCTCAATCACGGCGACGCTAATCACCTCGATCTCAAGCTCGCCCGAGGGCAGCTCAAGGGTAGCACTCGATCCGGGGTGAATACCAAGCATGCCCTTCGCAAGAGGAGACTGGTAAGAGATGGTGCCCGCGTCCTTCGTGTCCCAAGGGCCGAGGATGCGCACAGTCTTCTTCAGACCGGACTCGAGCTCGAGGTAGTGAACCTCGGTGCCCGGGGCCACGGTGTTCTCCGGGATGGTTGCGGAGTCGAGCAGGGCGGCCTTGGCGACCTCCGTTTCGATTTCCTGGGCACGAGTCGTGAGGTTGCGCTGCTCTTCCAGAGCGGCATCCCACTCCGAGTTCTCGGACAGGTCGCCGAAGCTGGCGGCCTTGCCGATAGCCTCCGCGTTGTTCGGGATCTTGACATCGATGAGCTCGCGCAGCTCGGCCTTGCGCTCAGCCAAACCAACTCGGGTTGACCAAACGTTGCCGGATTCCCAGAAGGGACGCTCACCCGCTTTGAAGATCTCCGGAGCAAGCTCCGCAATCACGTGGGTGAAAGTACGGTCGAGCATCACGTCTACGCCACGCTCCACAATCAAGTGGGCCGTACGCAGAGCTTCAATGTCCGAATCCACACAGAGGCTCTTCACAAGGCTCGGCTCGCCGTTCACCAGCAGGTTGATCAGCTTCTTGTGAGCGCGTGCCTCGGGAGAGCTGGCACCCACGTCATTCTTGAAGTAGCTGGCCAACTGCAACATAGCGTGCAGTCGCTGGGGCGAGGTGGACTCACCCTTGCTGACCTTGCCCTTCTCCACGAGTTCCGCCAAGGCCACGAAGGCCTGGGGGTTACGCATGGGACGTGCAAGCAGTCCGCGGAAGTGGACGGCTAGCTCGTCGAAACGCTTGGCTTTGATCAGCGCTTCAATGAGCGGCTTGACCATGCCGGCCGGAGCATACTTAAGGTTGATCGCAGCTTCGTTGAGCCAGTCGGCGTCGTCCAAGGTCTCTTGGAGCAAGCCGACGCAACGCTCTTGGTCGCGGATCGAATCGAAGTGGTTGAAGAGTGTCCAGAGGGCCGGGATTTCACCGCCTTCCGACTCTTCCTCAAGGGCATCCTTGAGCATCTCCACAAGGGGCTCAGGCGCCTTTCCATCGGAGTTCTCGCGGATCAGCATCCACGCGCCAAGGCGGTGGTTGATCGGTGCTTCGCCTTCTTCGGCGAGCTCGCCCAAGACCTCGAGGCCGACCTTGGCGAGGTTCTCTTCGACGGACTTGCCGGAGAAGAGGTCACGCACACGGACCAAGGCATCGTGCAGGGTTGCCGAGCGCAAGAGCTGCTTGCGCATGGACTCGGCGGGGTCGGCGGCGGTGGCCAACAGGCGAACCTGGGCCTTTGTCGCGGTTCCGATGACCTCGAACCATTCCGACTTCTCTGCTTCCTTGCGGCACTTGCGCCACCAGGCGGTGAAGCCGGGGCCGGTCTTGCCCAGTTGGGCCATAGCGTTGCGCAGGATCGGAACGTGGAGGCGACCGTGGTGGCGCTCCAGGATTGTCCGCAGGACGATCAGTGGCTCGTCCTTAATCATGGCGGCGAGCTTGTCCGGGTCGAGCAGGACTAGGCCGCGCAGGTCGTCGGGGTGCAGGACGTCGAAGATGTCGACGGCGGTGCTAAATGGAAAGTGGTCGGGGCGACCGTTCGCGAACTTGATGTTGATCTCGCGCTCTTCCACGTTGACGCTGGTCACCTGCCCAAGGCCCCAACCGGACGGGTGGAAAATGACGGCGCCTTTCTCAAAGGCCTTGAGGGTGGCGAAGGCCTCCCAGGAGCTGCGGACATCCGCGCAGCCGTCGTGGAAACCTGTCGTCTCCACATAAACACCCCACCAGTCCTTGCCGGACCAGGCGCCATTGCAGGCCTTGAAGAGCAGGTCGGAGAGCTCACCAGGGTTACCGCCACCGAGCAAAGCTGCTCCAATAACGGAGGCGGCATCCTCGAAGCGTTCCGCTGCCAATAAGTTGTTGGATTGCTCGCGGATCATCATCATTAGACGACTGATCTCTTTACGTTCGCGGGCCGCTTGCAGGAGGGCCAGGATTGGGTCGATTTCGTGACCGTCGACGAGCATGTGCTCAGTCCAGGCGTCATCGAGGTCAAGCCAGCGTTTCTTTGAAAACAGTGAGAGGAGCGTCATATGTTGAGGGCGGGGGGATGTGCTCTTTTTTAAATATCGGCTTAATATGATGCCGAGCAAAGGCGCAATCGGGAAGCTTCGAATCAGGGATCTCGGAGTCTTCTAGATATTGGCAGTGATTGTGCAGAGAAGTCTGTGGCCTGTGGCTCAGTCCACCGAGAGCAGGGCTCCCTTAAGGTAGCGCGATCGGGGGAAGTCCGGGCGCTGTGGGTGGTCCGGCGACGCGCCAAGGATCTCGAGCAGACGCACGTCTCGCTCGGCGCGGCGAGCGCTCTGGAAGACCATGCCGAGGAAAGTGGGTAGGTCCAAGGCGCCCGAGCAACTGAAGGTCGCAATGAAGCCTCCCTTACGTACACAGGAGATCGCTAGGTGGTTCATATCACCGTAGGTCTCGAGACCGTCTTCCAGATTGTGGCGCGAGGCGACAATCTTATGGGGATCGAGCACGACGACCTCGGGGCGGGACGTGCCGCTGAGCAGGCCGCGGCAATAGCGGAAGATGTCCTCGTGGACAAAGTCCACAGCCAGGTCATTCTCCTTGGCAGCCCAGACGGCCTTGTCGAGCACAACCTCGTCAAGGTCCACAGCGGTAACTCGGTGAGCGCCGGCCTTGGCGGCCTGCAGTGCGAATCCGCCAGCGTTGCAGCAGAGGTCCAGCATTTCGCGGCCCTTGACCAGCTCCGCCACGCGGGCGCGGTTGTCGCGCTGGTCGCAGAACCAACCGGTCTTGTGTCCAAGGCCCGGCTGCACACGGTGCCTAAGGCCGCGCTCGGTAATCTCCACTTGCAGTTTCTCGAGCTCGTCGATACCGCGCCCATCCGAAGCTATAATGAGAGGGGTGTCCTCGGAGAAGCCCTCGTGCTTACGAGCCGTGCGCGCAACCTTGTGCAGCACAAGCATGCCTTGATAGAGCTGGCCGAGGGCGTATTCGATCTCCTCGCGCAGGTACCAAAAACCGAGCGAGTGGTACTCGCAGACAAGCACATCACCTAGGCGGTCGACAATCAAACCCGGCAGGCTGTCGCCCTCCGCATGCACGATGCGATAGGTGTCGGTCACGTCTTCCAGACGCAGGCCCTTGCGGCGCATGCGGTCCGCGTTGGCGATCACGCGCTGGAAGAACTCCTTGGGACGATCGAGAGCCGTGCGCCTGCCTCGGGAAATCCACCGCACGCGGATGTCCGAGTAAGGGTTGTAGAGGCCGTGTCCCATGAAGCGATCGCGGTCGTCAAAGACCTCGACCATCTCACCGGGGCTCGGCTCATCCTCGGGCTTCTCGAAGCGGTCCACCTCGCGCCCATAGACATGGGGGCCACGGGGCAGATAATCGGGCTCAAGCCAAACGGGGCGAAGGCCGTCCTGGGTGCTCTTTTTACTCAAGGGACTTGGTTTGGAAGGGGGTAACAGGCTTTTGGGTGTCTACAAAATCAAAATCGAACACATAGAGTAACAAGGCAAGGGGGGCTCTTGGTCAGGGATGTTTGTATCCTCCCACCTATGTCACTTCCATTGATTGCAGAACTCGTCGCCCTAGCGGGTGGAACCGTGCTCACCATGACCCCTGTCGCGGTGAATCCAGCCTTGCCGGATGCCCCCGTTGGCTATAGCGCCTACATAGGAACCGTGCTGATCGAAGATGGCACGATTCTCGAGGCGGGGCCGGATGTGGTCATTCCCGAGGGCGCGGAGATCATCGACGCCTCGGGGCTTTTCATCATCCCAGGCTTGATCGACGGTTTCGTCCAATTTGACGGCTCCCACGATGCCCTTTACACCGTATCCGGCGTGACCACAGTGCGTGACGTCGGAGGCTCGAGGACACGGCTCCTGGACCTGCGCGATAACCGCGACACGGTCCCTGGTCCCAAGCTGCTGACAGCTGGGTCGGTGCTCGGCGGCAATCCGCCGGCCTCTCCCGAGGCGGCCATCTTTCAGACCGCCGAAGATGTGGATCGACTGCTACCCATCGTGCTTGGGGCCGGGGTCGACTTCCTTTCGATCTACCCCAACATGCCCGAAGCTGCCTGGCGCCGGACGATCGAACTCGGCAAAGAGCACGGGTTCCAAACCTGGTCGCCGGTGTCCAGCCAGTTTGGCCTGATGTCGTGCCTGTCAGCAGGCCAAGAGGGCTTCTTCTACTTGGACGCTCTACTGCCGCCGAAGACCCAGTGGGACTTTGTCCAGCCGCTTGCATTCAAGCGCAACATCGCAGCTTTCGTGGAGCACAATGCAGCCATCGTTCCGATGCTCCACGCAACGGCTCAGAGGTTAGAGTCCGATGCTCCCGACGAGGAGTGGCGCGAGAACTTCTTCCAGTATCTCGACGTACACTACGAAGCGTTTTGGCGCGACGACCGCGCCCAGCGCAATGCAGAGGCTGCGAAGAATAATGGCTACCTTGAGACCGGCGAGCGCGTACTTGAGAAGCAATTCAAAGTGCTCAAAATGCTGGATGATGCCGGCGCACGGCTGATCCCGGGCAGCGGGTCGCCCCACCCTTGGCTCTTCCCTGGCAACGGACTGATTGACGAGTTGATGCTGTGGGAAGCTGCCGGCCTTGATGCCGAGCGCATTCTCGCAGCCGCCACGATCGAGGCCGCCGACGCGTTCGGCCTCGCCGGCTCCCACGGCCAAATCCAAGCGGGCTTTTCGGCCAACCTAGTCTGCCTTGCCCGGGATCCGCGCCTCACTCCGGGCAACCTGTACAACCCTGAAATGGTGGTCAATCGCGGCCTCGTCATGTCCTACCAAGACTTGGCAAAGATCAAGCGAACCCTTGGCACCAACGTGGAGTCGATTCGCGCCCTAGCGGCCATGCCGATCGAGATTGCGAAGCCCGACACGCCCAAGGGCGAGGTTGTGCTAGAAGGATTCCTAGAATCCAGCGCCCGCAACGCGCGCATCTCCGGCGAGCGCTGGGCCATCGTGCGCGAGCCCGACGGCGGCATCTCCTACTGTGGTCGCATCGTGACCGAAGGCAACGGAGCCTTCCTCGACACCGACCTCAGCATCGTCCAAAGGACCCGCGATGGGAAGCTTGAGAGTGTCTTCCTGAAGCTGGAGCAGGGGCCCGACATCCTGGTGCTCAAGGGCAACTGGGCTGGCGAGCGCTTCCACCTAGAGCGGCGCTTGAATGGGATCTTCGTGGACAACTCCCAGACTCCCGAGCGCCCGGTCACCATCGAAGTGGGCAGCATCACTTCTCTGTTACTGCTGGGCCAGACCGATCGCACGGGGAACATGCCAGTGGTCTTCTTCCACGAGGGTTTTGACGCCGAAGTCATCGGTTGGGAGCTTCAGATCGCCGAGCAGAATATTCACTTCGTGCGGACTCAGCGTTCCCTGATGGGCTTTGCCTACACGCCCAAGGGTGGAATCACCTCTTGGAAGACCGAGACGGGTGACCTGAACACGAACCAGAACATCATGCGCATCGAGACGAAGATCCTCGAAGAGTCCGCTTTCGGTGGGCCGGGTATGCCCATGCTCGCCACCAAGAAGCAGACCATGACAACGGCGCCCACTGCAGGTCCCGAGGCGCCAGCAGAGACAGACGATTCCGGAACGCCCAAAGAGCCCCAAGAGACCGAGAAACCGACCTCTCCCCCCAAGGATGGTTGACCCAATCGCGGCTGGCGCTTCCCCCGAGCGCTTTGCCACAGACATCAACCGGGAGGTCCCCGTCGCCTCACCGGGCGAGTTCGCGCCCCTTGTGCTTGGTTCCAAGCTCAAGATCTGGCCCCCGGTCCTGCTCGCCCCGATGGCTGGGGTGACGAACCCGCCTTTCCGGAGCCTCTGCCGGGAGTTCGGCGCGCCCCTGTGCGTGTCCGAAATGATCACGGCCCGGGCATGGCTGCGTGGCAACGAGCTGACCCATCTACTCGCGAGTTCCTCCGAGGATGAGCGTCCGCGGTCCTTCCAGATCTACTCCGCCGACCCCGACGAGGTGCGCGAGTTCGTCAAGCGCATCGCTCCGGGAATCGATCACATCGATCTGAACTTCGGGTGCCCCGTGCCCAAGGTGACACGGGCTGGAGGTGGCAGCGCGATTCCGCTCAAGCCCCGTCTACTGGCGCGCATCCTGCGCGCAGCCGTGGGGGCAGCCGGGGATACACCCGTCACGATCAAGGTCCGCATGGGAGCTTCGAACGAGCTCTCCACTTGGCGCGACGCCGGCCGCGTTGCCCAAGAAGAGGGCGCCGCGGCGATCTGCCTGCACGGACGAACTGCCGCGCAACTCTACAGCGGTGATGCGGACTGGAGTGTGATCGGTGAGTTGGTCGAGGCCTCTAGCATTCCCGTACTGGGCAATGGCGACATTTGGGAGTGTTGGGACGCCCTGCGCATGATGCGTGAGACTGGCTGCGCCGGCGTTGTCGTCGGTCGCGCTTGCCTTGGTCGCCCATGGCTCTTCCGCGAGCTGGCCGACATCTTCAACGGTCAAGAGCCAGGCCCCCCGCCAACGGTGGCGGACATCATTCCGATCATGGCGGACCACGCCAAGCGCTTGATGGCCTTCTTCGGTCCCGAGCTCGGCATGCGCCAGATGCGCAAGTGGGGCGTCTGGTACACGAAGGGATTCCACGGCTCGTCCGCCGTGCGCGAGGCCTTGGTACGCGTTACGAATTTGGACGACATGCTAAGCGCACTAGCCAAGCTGAATCAGGACGAGCCCTTCCCCGAACGCGCTCTGCGCGCTGGCCGGGCCAAGGGCTCACGCAAACAGAAGGTCGTCTTGCCCGAGGGCTATCTCGACGACTTGAACGATGACACACCCCCTAAGGGCCCGATCTCCGAAGCGGAGCTGGCGGCTTGGGACAAGGCCCTCGGTGGGGGCTAACCGACCATGGAAACTGGAACAATGGAAGTGCGCGACGTGGTCATTATTGGTGCCGGTGCGGCGGGTAGCTGGGCTGCTTGGCGCGCGGCCGGCGAGGGCGTGGAGGATGTGCTCTTGCTCGAAAAGACACCTCGTCTTGGGACCAAGATCCTCGCCAGTGGGGGAACCCGTTGCAACCTGACCACGACCCTCGGTCCCGATGAAGCCGCGGATCTCTTCGGTACTTCGGGCGGTCGCTTCCTGCGCCGGGCCTTCCGTATTTTGCCGCCACAGAAGCTGCGGGACTATTTCCACGAGCTCGGGGTTCCAACCTTGATGGCTCCACTGGAGAAGGTCTTTCCCCAGAGTGGTCAGGCCAAGGACGTGCGCGATGCCTTGCTCAACGCGGTGAAAATCACCGGCGTCGAGATGCGCGTGGACATGCCCGTGGTCTCGATTGTGCCCGTCGAAGATGCCGACCATAGCTGGCGCGTGGAGCTAAGCGGCGGTGGCGTCATTGGCGCCAAGCGCCTTGTGCTCGCAACCGGTGGCCAGAGCTACGCCCGCACGGGTACAACTGGAGACGGGTACCCCTGGCTGCGTAAGCTCGGACTTGGCTTCGTGGAGCCAGCTCCCGCACTCGCACCGATTAAGTCCGACGAGAAGTGGGTTCACGAGCTGGCGGGCAACTCGCTGCAAGACGTGGAGCTGCGCTTGGTCAATGAGAAGGGCAAGGAGCTCGGCCGGCGGCGAAGGCCCCTACTGTTCACCCACGCTGGAGTCTCTGGGCCGGGGGCTATGGACCTTTCGGGAATCATCGCCCGCACGAAGCAAGATGGTGGAGCGGCCAAAATTGCCGGGTGGAGCCTGCGCGCGGATCTTCTACCCGACGTCTCCCGTGACGAACTCAGAGAGGTTCTTATCGCTGTCGCCGCCCTTCCCGGAGGGCCCCTCTTGGCCAAGGGCATTCCCATCGTGCTCGCCGAACGCTACCCGCTCATAGAGCTTCCTTCCAAGCGGATCCTTCACGAGGTCTTCGCCGAGGCCGGCTTGTCCTCTCGCTCGGGGCACCAGGCCCTGACGAAGTCAGCCCGCCACGATCTCATTGAAGCCCTCAAGGGACTTCAGATTCCCGTCTCGGGAACCCTTGGATACGACAAGGCCGAAGTCACATCCGGCGGGCTAGCCCTGCGCGCTGTCGATCCGGGAACCTGCCGCGTTCGCGGCCAGAAGAACCTCTGGGTGATCGGTGAGCTGCTGGATATTGATGGCCCGATTGGTGGGCTCAACTTCCAGTCCGCCTTCGCCACGGGCGAGGCCTGCGCCGTAGATTTGGCCCAGCCAGAACCTACTTCTTAAGAGCCCGGTCCATGGCGGCAATCGCTGCCTCGCGAATTTTCATGCGCCCAATAAGGAGACCCTCCTTGCGAGCGTTGCCCTTGTTCCAGGCCTCGTTGCCGCCGTCCTGAATGATAGGGAGGGCCGCCGTTGCGATGGAAGCGCCCTTGTCGTGGAAGGCCGACACAAGGCCACTGGTGCCAGCCTCGGGGCCTAGGCCAAGGTACGCGCAGAAGGCGTGCATCACATTAGCCGAGGCCCCCCAACCACCGGGAACTTTAGGCGCGGCTTGGAAGTAGTGGGCCGCCGTGGCGATGGCTGCCTGGCGGTGACCGCGGCTGTCGAAGAGAGAGCTCGACATACGTGGATACCACTGGTTCTTCAGCTTCTGATTGACCTTAA
Source organism: Planctomycetota bacterium (assembly GCA_047629095.1). Lineage (GTDB taxonomy): Bacteria > Planctomycetota > UBA1135 > UBA1135 > CALBMX01. Next base: position 8,783 of record JBLHWM010000058.1, read on the forward strand.
CGGGAAGCTCCTCGCTGTGCACCAGCATCGCGTAGGCGCGCAGGTCAATGGTCGGAACATCTAACGGGATCTGGTGGGACCAAACCCGATAAAGAGAGATGCCGTCGTAGGCTTTGGACTTCAGGTCTGCGTAGTCATGGGCAAAGAAGTTGTCCTGCTTGGCAAACTTGCGCGGGGCGTCGAGTCGTGCGAGCAGTATCGCCTCGGCCAGGTCCTGATCCACGGGGAATCCCGCCAGGGCATATTCGAGAGCCAGCAGGCCGCGCTTCATGTCTTTGACCTCAGGATCGAGCAGCACGACCTCGCCGGTACCAAAGTCGTAGGTATAGAAGGTTGGTAGGTCCCGACCGGCATCGATCGTGACCATCTCCTTGTCCAGCTTTTTCCAAGAACTCGAACCCTTACGGACCGTCTTGCGAGTCGATCCCGGCGGATAGAGCGTGGCATTGTGGGCGCCAAAATCGGTGGCTAAAGGAAGGTTCTCGCGATCGATGAGTGAGTCCCCAATCAGAGCATTCACAAGGCTGACTTGAAGTGCACCAGTCGCGGCCAGGGAAGCTTGCAGATCGTCCCAAAACACCAGTTCGGCCTTGGAGGAGAGTCGGCCAATAGCCTTGACCTTCTGAGCGAGGGACTCCACTTCGAAGGGGTCGGGAAGCTCATCACTTGAAGCGGTGGCGGCCTTACTTCCGACGGTGGGAGTCGAGAGGGCGACCGCGGGCAACAGGGCTAAGACAAGGGCGGCGATCAGGTTTGAGATTCTCATGGCGGTGCAGGCAGCCCTGTGGGCTAGTCCTTCTTCGGCGTCTCAGGAAGGGAGTCACGATCAAAAGCGTTGAACTGCTCCATGACCCAAATGAGCTTGGCCTTCACTTGCCAGCGCTCGGCCTCAAACCAGGCCACTCGGTCCTGACCGAGCTCGCGAAACTTCTTTTTCTTGACCTTCTTCACAAGTCCCTTCAGGTACTTCTCCGTGTCGTCCGCATCGGGCAGGTCTTTCGCGAAGAGCTCGGGGTCTCCTTCGCACTCCTGCCAAAGGGCGTTGAGAGCCAGGGAATGTGGGGTATAGACGTTGGTCGGGATCGCGTTGCCGCGGATGTAGTTCGCGGTCACAGCTTCCAAGAGCTGGCGGTGACTCTTGGCTTCCAGGAAGGCATCGCCAATCTTGCCGTACAGCTTTTTGTGCTTGGATTCGGGGACCGGGGCCTTGTACGTCTTCCAGTCGTCGAAGAGCTCGTGGTAGATGCCCAGGTTGTCCACGTCAGGCATTTCGAGGGTACGGCCCGAGCACCACGCGTCATACAAGGTCACGCCAGGGTAGGCGTTGCCCGAGCGATCGGTGTAGTAGTGGTGGAATGCGGTCAACGTTGCGCGCTGACTTCCGTCATCTAGCCTACGCAGCAAAAGGGCCTCGGCAAGGTCGGTGCGAGGGGGAAGCCCCATCATGCCGTTTGCGAAGATGAGTTCGGGGTCCTCCTCTTCGCCGACCTTGATAATGCCCCCGGTAGTCCAGTCGTAGTCCCAAGCCCTGACTAGGGGGTCGCTTGGCATCTTGCCCTTCATGGCCTCACGGACGGACTTGGCCTTAGGCGAGGTCGCGTCCAGCAGCTTGCGCTTGATTGGCTGGGAGGGCGAATGAGTCTCAGGGTCGAACCAGGTGAGCGGCGCTGCGATTGGCCAGGTTCCGCGGTCGCGGGACTCGCCGCTGAGCATGTAATCGATCAGGCGATTCTGAGCGGATTGGAAGTAACCAGTCTCGGCGGTGAACCACTGGGAAACCTCCGTCTTTTCATTGGGCAGCAGATAGCTCCAGGCTAGGAGGATCTGATAGTCAGATGGGGGCTGCTCTTGGGGCTGCTCTTGGGCGATGGGGAGCAGCGTGGGGAGAATCGCGATGAGGGTGGTGATCATGATTCGAGCGAGGGTTAGAAGGCGCACTTCGCGCGGTTAGCGGGTGGTTGACGTCCGGTATTTACTAAGAGTGGCGAAGGGCTTCGGCAGGCGCTCACGGGGCGACGTGTCACCCAAGCGTGGCAAACAAAGATCTTCCCCCCCAAAAAAACCTGAAGGCTGACCTTCCGGTTGGGACGTCTGTTTTTATACGTTGGGCTGGGAGGAGGTTACTGGTTGCTCTTGTTTTCCCTACCCGTATTTACCCTATTGGGGGAGCGTACTTCTAGGAGCGATTCTTGCGCCGGGGGCGGCGCTTTCTTCTCCGGCGGCCCTTTTTCCTAAGGGCGTCGAGCTCGTCCGAGGGTAGATCGGCAACCTCGTCCGAGACGGTGCGCCAGGCTTCGTAGACATCCCAGCCTTGGCCCCAAGCGGCGGAGCGAATGCGGAAGAGATTGAGGGCCTCGGGGAAGCCTTCGGTCGTGGTAAAGACCAGGGCTCTGGGATCCGAACCTGGAAGCTCGTCGAAACGCGCCTGATCCACAATCATGCGCCGGGCGATGATGAAGATGCGCCGCGGCAGACGGCTGTCTTGGACTAGCGGATCGAGGACCTCGCTGACGACATCGAACATGTCGCCTGGCTCGCCGCGCAAGGTCCGAGTCTCAGGGTCGGCCTCGCGCTCGATAACACGCAGCCAGAGCACAGCAAGGCACAGGGCGCGGGATGGCTCGCGGTTGGCGTGGACATCCGCATCCAGGGCCTCTAGGAGCCTCCAGTAGGAGTCGGCTCGGTCGTGGCTATCTGGGTCGGGATCCGAGGCGGCGCCAATGTATTGATCGATGCCAGGCAAGAGCACGCCCAAGGCACCACAGGCCCGCATCATGCGGAATGCGCCAAGTGCTGTACCCGATAGGCAGAGGCGCATCAGCTCTTCCAAGATTCGCGGCGGGGCCGAGCGCTCGAGCTCCACGGAGAATTCGCACATGGCGTCCCATGTGTCGTCTTCAATATCGAAGCCGAGGCGTGTGGCGAACTTGATCGCGCGCATGATGCGAACGGGGTCCTCGGCCATGCGTACACGCGGATCGCCAATCGTGCTGAGGATGCGATCCTCAAGATCGTCGAGCCCACCCACGAAGTCGTGGATCAGATTGTTCACAGGATCAAGGAAGAGTCCGTTGATCTTGAAGTCTCGGCGCATCGCGTCTTCGGCGGCCGTGCCGAAGGCGTTGTCGTCGGTGATGAGCAGGTCCTCACCGTCGGCCTCCGGGGGCGCCCGGAAAGTGGCCGTTTCGAGGATGTGATCCCCGTAGTAAATGTGCGCCAACTTGAAGCGCCGCCCGATGATGCGGGCGTTGCGGAAGAGTCTCCGAATCTGGCGCGGATGAGCAGCCGTTGCGATGTCGAAATCCTTCGGCTTGCGGCCGAGCAGGAGGTCCCGTACGCAGCCGCCCACAAGATAGGACTCGTGCCCGCTACGCATGAGCCTCGAGACGACACGCAAAGCATCCTCGTGGATCCGGTGGTTGGGGATATCGCTCGAATCCACCGTCTCCGGTTCCACGTCCCCCGAAGGCTCGATTAGGTCGAATTCGGGCTTTCGGGCGCGGGCCTTCTTGCCTTTGGACTGGGTGTGTTCGGAATGATTCGGGGCCGGGGACTGGTCGTCCGTGGTCCCGTCTTCTTGGAATGGTTCATGCATAACTGTGGAGATACAATAACCGGGCGGTGGCTCGTTAGAGCCTCACAAGTGGCGGTATTCCATCGAGAATACTGCTTGCTGTGCTTGCCAGAGAGCCTTCGAAGGGATACTCTTCCGGCCCTTGGAAGGGTAGTAGCTCCAATTGGTTAGAGCGACTGATTCCAAATCAGTAGGTTCGGGGTTCGAGTCCCTGCTACCCTGCCATCTTCCAATAGGCGCGCGGCACGTACCGCAGTAGCCTGTTTGCGAGCGTCTCGCTGCTCCGGGGCCCTTGCTACGCAACTGAAGGGCACCATCCAGAGAATATGACTCCATCTCCAACTCAGCCTGCAGCCGCTCCTGACCCAGAGAATCCGGAAGAGATCTGGAAGGCCAAGGAGACCGCCGCCGAGGCCGAAGAGGAGATCAAGCATCCCGACACACCCATTCCTTCCGTGGACGAAATGCGCGCTGCCATGGGCTGGGCTTTCGAGGCGGAGAGTGTCGAGCCCGCGATGCTCGATACCTTGACCACGCACGCTCTGCTTGTGCTCGAGGGCAACCGCACCATGAACTTGGTGACGGACATTGATCCCAAGGAGCTTGCCGCAAAGCAATATCTCGACTCCTGGCGCACGACTCAATTGCTTCCCCTGTTCGGGCGCAAGGTCCTTGATATCGGTACCGGTGGCGGCTTCCCCACAATCCCAATGGCCCTTGCGGAGCCCGACACCAAATTCATCGCCGTCGACAGCCGCCCCAAAAAGGCCGAGTTCATGAAGGACTGCGTGGCCGAGCTGGGCCTCAAAAACGTCGAGGTCCAATGGAACCGCGGTGAGGACTACCTAGTGCACAATAAGGTAGACATCGTGGTCATCCGTGGCCTTTCGTCCGTGCGCGAGAACGTCCGCCTGCTGCGCAAGGTGCGCCAGAGCATGAAGGACCTCATCATGGTCAAGGGGAAGTCCTGGTCGCGGGAGATGCGCGCTGGGGAGAGGGAGGCTGAGAGGTTGGGGTTTCGGTTTAATACGGTTTGGGAGCATGAGTTGGTGGGGGAGATGGGTAAGCGCGCTTTGCTAGTTTATAGCGCTCCAGGCGGCCTATAACCCCCCTCGCCCCTCCGGGGCGCCAACATCTCCACTCCGCCAAGGAGCGCTAAAAACAAGCAAAGCGCGCCTCCCGCAGCCCCACGCCCAAGC
>JBLHWM010000059.1:0-13446 GCA_047629095.1 Planctomycetota bacterium
CGAGACGCCCAACATCCCCACCCAAGCGAAGCGTCTAAAACCTAGCGCAGCGCCTAAAGCCTAGCGCAGCGTCAACTACCTAACAGCGAGCAAGCATCTCGCCGTGCTGACCAAGTCCTAAATGATCGCTTGACGCCAAGAGGGAAACCGCCTGGACTGCCGCATCGTTGACCCGGTTGTTTTCAATTCTGCAACCCCGTCTGCGACCACCTCGGCGAATAGCCAACCCTAAATTGCAGGCGGGCCCGCGCAGCTCCATTGAGTTGCGCGGGCCCGCCCGTTGTTCCAAAAGCTACGCCGGTCGAACCATGCCCCAAAGCCGTGCTCCGGAGGGCGACTTGGAGCGGAGTAACCTGCACTCCAACTGAAGCTCCTCGCCCTCTTCTTGCCCAATCCTAAGACGAGCTGTCAGGGCCCCAGGAGAACCCGCAGAGCGCCAGTCGCCGAAGCGACGCTCCAGTTGATCGCGGTCCTCACTGTTTACCTTGTTGAGCAGCTGCTCCAAATCGAACAACGAGCCACGCGGAGCACTGCCAAAGAGATTGGTTGGGACACCTTGAAACTGCAGGACGCCGTTCACCACTTCAAAGCAGAGCGCGTCCCCCATGAGACTCGCCAATCCTTGGATCCCACGCTCCGCTCGTTCTGCCCGAACTTGATATTCCTGGGCTTGCAGTTGCTCGATGCAGCGCCCAACCATCTCCGTCAAAACGACGGAGAAATCGAAGGCGCCGGCGAGCCAACTCGGGGACTGGGGTTGCTCGAAGGAGAAGAATCCCCATAGGTGACCTCTGACGAGAATCGGGGCGACCATAGAGCCCGGGGCCATTTGCTCAAATTCATGGAGGCGTCCCGCTTCCAGAACGCGCGAGCGCTCAATCGCCGCGAAGAAGGCCGGTCCATCCTCTCGCCTGAGCTTCCGGGTTGGCATGTCTACGAAGACATGGCCATTGAACGACTTCTCCGAGGCCAGATCCCCTTCCACCTTCCAGAGACTCACCCGGGAGCAAGCCAGGGCCAGAGCTGCCTCTGAGCAGAGCGTCCCAGCGACTGCCTCCAGGTTGCCTTGAATCAAATCGGGGTGGCGAGACAGGAGGTTGAGAACCCTCCTGCGCGCATTGGCTGCCTCCCTCTCGCAGGCAGTGTCCATTTTCGCTGCCATCTCATGGCGTTCGGGCGCGAGTTCAGTCGAGCTGCCTGAAATGCCGGGCGGCTTGGGTTGGTTACCGGGAATCATGCTGGAGTGGGAATGGTGCTGTTTTGGTGCGGCAAATCAGAACCTAGCGGGATCGAGCCTCTCTGCTCTCGAACTCACTAGCGCTCTGTTGTATTACTAACTACACGAATCATGAGCCACTCGCGACACAGAAATGTCACCGAGTCCTACCAAGCCATACGAATGTACGGTCGGCTTCCCGATAATGGGATTCAGATCTAAGGTAGATACCGTGCAATATGTGAAGACAGCCACTGCACAAGGGGCACCGGTAACTTCATCCATGTCTCACGTAAAACTGCAGTCTTGGGGTTCGAGGGAGTGAAACTCGGAGGGGTCTTGTCTTTCAACAAGAGGTAGCGGTAGTGCAGTTGCTGCGCCTCGAAACCCTGGCGCTTCTTGAAAGACATCGCGCCCGAGTCGCGGCGACTTCGACCGAAGTCAAACTTCGTGCAACCGCGCTCCACGGCCCATTCCTGGAGGGCCATATACATGAAGTTACTCGCACTGTATTGCCGATCTGCGCCCTCAGCTGTTCCGGCATAGTAGGCGAGAAGGGTGTCGCCATAGCGGAAAGTCATAACGGCAGCAAGGGACTCTTTTCCGCGGCGCACCAGGTGCACTTCCGCGTCGGTACCGAACTCATTCAGCATTTCGGTGAAGAGTCTTGGAGGCATACACGGCGATCCAAGCTGATGCTTGTTGCGCAGGAAGAGCCGAAACAGGTCGTCCACATACCAGCGCCCCTGGGCCAGCTCGAGTCCATGCTTTTTACGGGCCTTGCGCGCCTCGGCTCTGGCCTTCTTAGGCATACCCAACAACACGTCCTCTGACTTCTCAGGCAGATCGCACTCGAAGGTCACATAGAGGCTTCCCTCGGCCATCTTCGGGAGATCACCCGCAAGGCCAGGCTGGGCCTCCGTGGCCTCAAAAGATAGCGGCTCGCGAGTTCGCAATTCGACGCGCCCCACGCCGAGCGTCTTGCCTAGTTGCTCGGCCGCTTGGACAAGCGCAAGTTCGATCTCGGGAGTTGCGCCAACGGGCCCGCCATAGACTGCATAGGGAATGGAAATCAAGTGGCTGCCACCCAGTAGACGCGGGCTCTGCATAAGCGGCAGGACGCCAACGATTTCTCTTCCCTCTTCGCCACCAAACGCAATCAAGTCTCGGCGCCGATGGCCAAAGACTCGCTGCACGACACGGCTCCAACTGGACAGATGGAAGAACGAGCCATTCTCATGACCGAGCACAAAGGCATCCCGCTGCGGGTCGAGCTCTGGGGCTCCTGGTCGAATCTCGAATGAACTCATTCCCAAATCCGCTCGATGCGGTACTCCTTCAAATTGCGTGCTTGGGAGAAGATGATGATCTCGCCAACGAGTCCGAAGCCAATGATTTGTACTCCGAGCACAATCAACAGTACGGCGATCAAGAGCAGCGGATCACCCGCGACTCCCTTTCCATAGAGCATCTTCACAGTGCCCAGGTAGATGCCGAGACAGGTGCCTGACAAGGTGATGACTCCCCCAAGGGTTCCGAAGAAGCGCAGGGGCTTCAATGTGAACTTGGTCAGGAACATCACAGCCAAGATGTCCAAAAGACGCCTGATATAGACACCGACTCCGAAGAAGCCCGCCCGGCCCCACTCTTGCAAGTGACGCACCTTGACCTCGACGACGCGGTATCCGCGCCGATAGGCAATCACAGGTAGGAAGCGATACATGTCGCCGTAGATCACCACGTCCTCGAGCACCTCGCGGCGGATCGCCCGGAAGTAGCAGTTCAGGTCGTGGAAGCTCATTCCAATGATCATGCGGATCACGAAGTTGAACAGCACGGACTGGACCCGGTTAAGCATGGGGTCGATGCGCGGGTGCCTCCAGGGGGCCACGAAGTCCGCGCCCTTGTCGATCTCATCGAGCATGTCCCCGAGCTCGATCGGATCGACTTGAACGTATTGGGGTGAGGTCACAATGATGCGACCTAAGGCCTTCTCTACCGCGGCGGAAAGGCACACGGATTCGCCAAAGGCATTCTTGAAGACGATCGTGCGGACGCGCTTGCCAAACTCCTTGCGAAGCTCTTCGGCCTGTTCCCACGCCGCGCCTTGCACTCCATCGAAGACGAAGAAGATCTCCCAGGTTCGACTGGCGCGGTTGAGTTCGTCACCCAAGGCCTGCAAGACCTGACGCACCTCTGCCTCATCGCTCTGGATGGGCACGACTACAGTCACATCTAGGGAGCCAACGACCTCGGCCGGGGCCACAGGTGGCCACGGGCTTGAGATGGGATCCTCAGAGCTTTCGTTTTCCTTGCCAAACATCAGTTCTGTTCGTTCATAATTCGAGTGAGAGCGCTGCGTTTGTGCATCCCACTTGCGTGGATGACAAGTTCGGCTAGTAGGCCGAGCAGAGCGAAAAAGACCATCAACATCCAGATCAATGCTGATATCGAGACAACGACATTCAGCCAGGAGTCGCGCTCCCAGTTCTCGTCGAGGCTAGCCCCAGAGCTGCCAAGGCTCCAAAGTCCGGCACATGCGAAAATAGCGCCCGCTGCCATAAAGGACAGGCTGAGCACACCGAAGTAACGCAGGGGGCGTTGGCTGAACTGCACGATCAACTTGATCGCCATGAGGTCCAAGAGAACGCGCCAGGCGCGCCCAATCCCGTACTTACTCTCGCCGTAGATTCGGGGCCGGTGATTGACCACAAGCTCCGTAACACGAGCACCGCTGCCCGCGGACATCACGGGTAAGAACCGATGCTGCTCAGCGTAGATCGGCAGCCGCTTGACCACGTCCCGTCGAAAGGACTTGAGAGTGCAGCCCGTATCGTGAATCTTGACCCCAGTCACAAACCCAATCAGTCGATTGGCCATGATCGAAGGTAAGCGTCGCAGCACGAAGCCATCCTGCCTTGACTTACGCCATCCAGCGACCACGTCATAGCCCTCGGCCATCTTCAACATCATCGCGGGGATGTCCGCGGGATCATTCTGAAGATCGCCGTCCATGGTCACGACAACCTCGCCTCTCGACACGTCAAAACCGGCTGCCAGACCTGCGGTCTGACCGTAGTTATGTGGGAAGCGAACGATGCGCAGGTGGGGATCATTGCGCCGTAGCTCCAGCATGATTTCGAGGGAGTCATCTGTCGAGTAATCGTCTACCAGGATCAATTCCCAAGTGATCCCCATTGGCACAACGGCATCTTGGATTTGCTTGTGCAAAATCGGCAGACTCTCGGCCTCGTTGAAAACGGGCACGACAATAGACAATTGTATAATGGAGGACATTGGGCGGCCAGAGTTTGGCCATTCGACTGCTTGGGGGCACGGGAGAACATCAAACCCTGCTCACAAACTGCAGATTTCGCCGGGGAATGGGCACGTCGGCTCAGAGAAAGCCGGGCGCGCACTGCAAAAAGACGCTCGAATGAAGCATGATGAGATGATGGCTCACCCCCCACAAGCCTACTCATCGGCCACTAAAGGCAATCTCTCCAGTATTGGTGTAAGAATCCCTTCGACCGACGATAGAGCGACACGCCCAGCGGCACGCATTTGGACTCTCTGGCTTGGCCCTGGAGTGCGCCCCGACTTGGCCGAGCGCATCGAGGCCGGACCGGGGCTGCAGGGTCAGGGCCGATTGCAACGAACTCTGACGGACCTGGCGGAGCTGCTACCCCAGGACGTGGGACCTGGCCGCCTCGTTGCTCACCTAAGGGAAGTCCCAATGGAGGATATCGGAATCCTACGGCGCTTTTTGGAACGCAATACTTCGCGGGAGTTGGTGCTGTTCGCCAAGAGCGATGACATTGCGCCGCCCTCGCTGCTCACCCTTCCGCGCACTCGCGTCCTGCCGCTGCCGATCTCGGCTAGCCTTGTGGCGTGGCTCGGCTCCCTACCCGAGAACCTCGGACGAAGTGCCCAGCCCGTCTCGGCTGCGTGCTCCTCGCATGGGGAAGAAAAAACGCCGCGAAATCCCGAGCGTGTTCAGCTCGCTTTGCAGATGTTGAAGGAGCGTCTTGAGGATCGGCCCGAGCTCAACCCCCTGATCAGCCGCCTCGAGATCGAACTCAGCCACGGCCACTTGAGCTTATCGGACCCATCGAGTTCCAGGGCCAAGGATAAGCTTGTGCACGTGGGAGAACTTGCTGAGGAGCTGCTCGCCAGCCTCTCCCTCGAGCGCACCCAACGAACTCGCTTTCTGTTTCGCCCCGAAGGCGAACTTAATGTGGCCCGCGAAGCCGCCGATCTGCGCGACTGTCTAGGTGGACTTTTTCGCCTCGCTGGGCGTTGCAGCACGCCCGATAGCGTGATCCGAGTGCGGGTCTCTTCCCAGAGCGGCGACGAGCCAGATCCCGACGCCTTTATCGAAGTCCACGTCGAGTTCCCGGACAGCCCCCTCAAAGGCGTGCCGGTAGGAGACGAGCTCGATCCCGATACCCTGGCCACACACTTTGGGCCCGAAGTTGCTGGCTCCATGCGGGGTCTCCTTCGCGATACGAGCAACCTGGAGGGCGAGCTCTCCAGCACGCCCACCCGCCCAGGACGGCGTGGAATTCGCCTGCGCCTGCGCCGGCTCCTGCAGCGCTCCTAAATTCGCCGCAACCGCAAGGCTCTAGACCCTCAAGTCCTGGGTCTAGGCACCCGAAAATAGGTGCAGTCGGACACTCCGAACCGCATGATGAGGTCCGGTTCTACTTAGGACTCCCTAGCGGATTCGGTGCGGCGACAGAGACCTCGCCAAGCCCCCATCGGTCCAGGCCCAAAGGCACCCCACTCGGATGAGTAAACTCCCCCTTCTTTCCATACTCGCGGCAACGGCCGCAGCCGGCATGCTCTTCAAGGCATGGGACTGGAATGCGACGATGAGTCCCGAGCAGCTCCTGGAAGAAGCCCAGGTCCTGGCGGACGGGGATCCCCCCCAGTCGGGGCTCGCACAACGCAAGCTTCAACGCGCATTGGACCTCGGGCCAAGCAAGGCCACTCGTCTGGCAATCACTAAAGAGCGTGCCGAAATTTACCTCCGCGATCGCTCCTACAATTTGGCCCTTCGCGAGTACGAACTGCTGCTCCTAGAGAACCCAGACAGCATCGAAATCCTCGACAACCTAGCCAGCATTGCCTTGTCCCTGGACAACACCGACCTCACCGTAGATTACCTCAATCGCACCCTCGCGATTTTCCCGACCAACAGCTGGGCCCGTGCGAAGAAGGCGAAAGAACAAGACAAGCTTGCCCAGGCCATCGAAGCTCGAATCGAGGAGCAGCTTCTCGCCTACCTCCCCGAGTCAAAACTCAACGTAATCCTGCCGATGATTCAGCAGGCCAGCTACCTCCCCCTTGCTGACCCAGCCCGCATTGGAGTGATCGATAGGCTACAGGCTGACCTCGCAAATCGCTCTCCGGAGTCTTTGCCCATCGCCATCAACGGGATTGCTGAGCTGGCCGAGGTGCGGTCCCTCGCGCGAGAGGCCTACACCTCTAGCCTGAAGTACTCCGTCAACAAACACAATCTTCACGGGTTCCTCTCCCACATGCGCTCCTCTGGACGCGTCCACGACGCCGTGGACTTCGGTCTCGTGTTGCCCTTCTTCAAGGCCTCGATTGAGCACCCCGGCACGCTCCAGGACCTCGCCCTGTCGCTCGAGAGTCTCGGACGGTCGCGCCCCGCCAGAACGATCATCAAGAATGCCATCGCTGAAGACGCCACATGGAAGAATGACTTCCTCGAGCCTTGGTGTGGCATTCTCTACCGATCGGAGCTCTGGCCCCAGCTTCGCAGCGCAGCGGTTCAGTTGCACCGCAAGTCGGGCGTCTCCGTTGAGAAGCGCTCGGTACGCGCCCGTGCCTCCTTCTTCTGGGGGATTGCCGAGTTCAACCTCGGAGAACCAGTCACCGCCGAGGACCACCTTGGAAGGTTCCTCAATATAAGGCCCGCGGATGCCCTGCCCGAGTCCTTGCCCGCGGCATGGCTCGCCATGGCGGACATTTATAAAGCACGTGGAGACACGGTCGAAGAGCGCCGAGCATTGATCGGTTGCATCGAAGAGCAGCCCCGCTTCTCAATCGATGTCTACCTGCGCGCCGCCGAATCCATCAGATCGCACAAACAGCGCGGGTTGGAAGCGGCAGAGTACCTCGCCCAAGCGATCTCCATGGACTCAAGCCTCGAGGCGGAGCTGCTCCCCATATTCGAAGCTGCTGGCGAGCAGCAGCTCGAAGAAACACGCGTCAGCTTGAATGCGCTCATTCAAAAGCTCATGAAAAAAGACCGTTGGTACCCGACCGGCGAAGACTCAACCTACACCCTCTGGGCCCTCGCCCAAATTTACCACGAGCGGGGGCAACTTTCCGGTGCCCTAGTCACCTACCGCCGACTGAGAAAAACAATGCCGGGTTTTGCCCCAGCATACCGTCAAGAGAGCGTCATTCTAAAGACCCAGGGCCGCAGCCTCGAACAGATGACGACCCTACTGGAGAGCATGGAATGGAATGGGCCCAATCCAGAGTCCATCCGCGAGATGAAGGCGATCCTGGCTGTGATCGGGGATGGCAAACTGGAAGGAACCACCCTGCGCAAATGGATGGAGCTAGACCCGAGCTTCGCTGGCGCCATAGAGATCGCCAAGGAACTCCAGAGGACGGATCGCATCGAAGAGGCACTCTTCGCACTCTCCGGAACGGATCGCGGCCTCTTCACGGACACCGACAGCATCCTATACGGCGAAGTTTTGACCAGCTTGAACCGCTACGAAGAGGTCCTAGCTTCCACGGCTGAGATCGATCCCCAAGGCCCCTTGGGCGGTACGGGGGCGTTGATCCGAGCCCGTGCGGCGCTCTTCCTGAATCAGGGTGCTCTCCTGGAGCAGTCTTTGGCGGATATCGAAAAGTACGACCCCGAGCTCGACGAGCATCTGATCCACGAAGTCCTAGGTCTAATGAACGCGGGGGGCCTAGAGGAGCAAGCCATGCGTATGGCTCGGCACCTTGCAACTTCGACCAAGACACACTCCGGCAGGAACCTAAATCTTGCTGCGGCAACGGCGGCCAATTCCTCCGATCTCGAGAGCGCACGCTCTTGGGTTGAATTGGCCAACGCTTTCCTAACGGACATGAGCCCCACCGCGGGGCTACTCCTGATTAGTATCCAAGAGGGTAAATACGACGATGTGCCCGCCTTAGCTAGGCAACTGCGCGATGGGGATTACGAGTGGAGCACTGCGACTCACCCCGCACTCTTGGCCGCACTTGAGGGACGCCTTGGTGAAGCTCGTGCTCAAACCTTGGCTGGCTTAGAACGAACACCCTACAACGTAGACTTCCACCTTCTCGGCGCAGCTCTCAACAGCATTGGCGCGGTGCCCATTGATGGCAACACGCTTGGTGCCGGGCTTGGAAAGCCCGCGGGTCCGCCCCTCGCGCGCATCAGTTCCTTACCCAAGGAAGCCGGCCTTGAGATGGTCGCGATGCTTCTAGCGAAGGACACGCCTGGCTGGTCGGCTTGGACCAATGCTCGGCTTGGTCTCCCGACCCACCGCATGCTGCTTGGCCCCTTCGGTCGCGAGATGCTTGCCCGCAGTACAATGGACTCTGATGAGTACCTACTCGCACGCAACATGGTGGACCTCTCCATCAAGCGCTGGCTGGAGTTCATCCCCTTCTGGGACCTGCTCGAGGAGCTCGCGATTTTGGAATACGGCACCGATTCGCCCAAGGTCGTTGCGGCCAAGCTTCGCAGACGCCGGAAAGGGCTCCCACTCCGCGGCGGCGGTGAGGCTACCGAGATCGACTTACTGCTGGACGCCGCGGCTATGGCGGCGGCTGGTGGAGACTCTAGAAAGGCCCTGCAGTTGGCTCGCCAGGCGCAGGTCCTGGATGGCAACTCCCTACCCGTTCGCCTAGCTGTTGCACGCCAGGCCAGGGAGCTCGATCCCATTGCTGCACTCAACGGTTACAAGGGCTATCTAGTGGTTGCCACAGGCCCCGAGGTCCCTGCTGCCATCGAAGAGATGTTCGAGCTGTTCTCCATGCGCGTGGGTATGAATCCCAACGCCGAGGAGATTCGCATCCAACGCCTGCTTCTGGAGAACCTAGAGCTCAAGAGCCCAGACGACCCCCTTCCAGTGATCGAGTTGGCGCGCTTGGACATACTCGAGGGGAGCATTTCGAATCCCCAGGTGGCCAAGGCGGGACCGGCGAGTCCGGATGCACCGGAGGTCGAGACTGGGATTCAGACCGCACTAGAGCGCATGCAGCGCTTCTTTCGCAGCCACCGTGATGAGTCCCTGGAAGCACTTCGGCCGGGCTCTTGCGAAGCTTGGTTCAGCCTGCTGGCAACCTTTGATCCCTATGCGGCCCATCGATTTGCCGACGAGCAGTTGGACCTCTCCCCGCGATCCATTGACCTCTGGATTCTCTATGCACGTAGCCTCGAAGCAACCTCACAGATGGAGCTTGCCCTGGAGACTTGGTTGCGCATTTGCAAGATGACGGCCGACCCCAAGGTCGCCTTGGCAACGGCAAGCTTGATGAGCCAGCTGGATGGCAAGCTGAGTGAGATCGACCTCCTACTTGATCTCGCTGGAAGCTCAGATGACCCAAGTCAATTCCGTCGCCGAATCGGCTTCATCCGCGGTAAGTCCCACATACAAGTCGGGGGAGCCTCGATCACCAAAGGCATTGAAATCCTGACCGTACTGAGCGCAACAGAGCCAGAGTACCCCGGGGACGTCACCCACCAAGAGATCGACTACGCCCTATCCCTGGGGCTGCTTAGTCGAGCGGAAGCTGGCGATGGCGCGCGGGCAAAAAGCCTGCTCGAGCCCCTTGCGGAAATGGAAAAGGACCCTCTGCGAGCCCAGCTTTTACTGGCTTTGGCGGGCCTCGGGAAGAGCCTCGGACCGGAACTCGCTCGCCACTTGAAGGCGGAACAGCTAGCTCTCGAGTCAGAAGACATCTAAGATCGACCGCAGGCCTAGCTTACGGATCTAGGCAACCTTTTAGCTCACCTCTAACAGGGCGGGCCCTGAGATAAGACCTGCATTGCCCCACCGACCGGAAAGAACCAAAGATGCCGGTAGATACGCCCACTCTAGGGCCTGGCTGCTAGCGCGGCTTAAGGTCGCCAGAGGCGATTAGAGCTTCTTCCAGTCCGACAAACTCAAACTTGGAGAGCAGCGCCTCTAGACGCGGTAGGGTCTTCTTGAGGCCAACATAGTGGCGGAACGCCTTAGACGCGCTGGTCTTTGCACGGGGCTGGTCTGGGTCAAATTCCCAGGGATGCAAATAGATGCACGCGGGCTTTCCACGGCGATCTAAATCCGCCACAGCGTTGCGGATCAGCGCACCGGGATAGAGGCGGAAATAGCCACCGCCCCCCACCGGGAGGTTGCGGCCGAAGATCTGGCGCGTGCTAACGGGAAACTCCACCAGGGAGCCAGCCTTGGTCTGCACCACCGAGACTCCGGGCTCGAAGTCCGCGATGCCGTAGGTCGGGTGGCGAACGGGGTGCACGCTAGAGTCGTAGGTGTAGCCTCGCTCCGCCAAGATGTCCATAGCCCAGAAGGTCTTGCGGGTCAGGGTGAAGGTCGATGCCCGGAAGCCCCGAGGACGTGGCGCACCCGCTGCCTCAAGAGCCGCTTCGGTGCGCTCCAAATCCGAGACGACTCCCTCGGGTCCAAGGTCCCAGAGAAAATCATGGTCATAGCCATGACTCGCGACCTCGTGGCCGGCGTCTAGGCAGCGCTTGACCCAGTCGGGGTGGCGCTCGGCAATCCAGCCGAGAAAGAAGAACGTGGCTCGGGCATTGTGCTTCTCCAGAGCGCTAAAGATGCGCTCCATCCCGATAGATAGGCGCGATGGAATCTCGTCCCAGTCCTGCTTCGGAAAGTTCTGGCGCAGGTTCGCGACCTGGTAGTACTCCTCGACGTCGAAGGAGATGGCGTGCTTTGTGCTCATGATTGGAATCTTAGGCCTTGGCCTCTTCCTGCTCCGTAATGAGCTGCTGTGCACACTGCACCACACGCTCGCCATTGGCGCGCCAAGTCAGGCCTAGCTTGTCGATTTGACGAGCTGCGTTGGCCCCAAGCTTGGCGCGGAGTTCGGGGTCGGTGGCTAGGGATCGCACGGCGATCTCGAGTGCTGCTGCATCCCCCGAGGGAACCAGCAGAGCGGACTCCCCATCGCCCACGACCTCGTGTAAGTTCGGCTGATCGGGGGCAATCACCGGCAGGCTAGCGGCCATGTACTCGTGGAGCTTGAGCGCCGATGCGTATGCATTGATCGCGGGCATCAAGGCTACGTCGAAGGCAGTCAACAGCTCGGGTATCTGGTCGTGGCCGCGCGGGCCAGGGAAGTGGACTCGGTCTTGCACGCCAAGCTTAGTAGCCTGGGCGGCAAGAGCCTCGCCAGCGGGTCCCTCGCCGATGATCACCAAGCGCAGGGCTTCCAAGCCGGGTAGAGCTAAGAGATCAATGACTAGATCCAAGCGATGCCAATCGCGAAAGTACCCGACAAACCCAAGCACGAGCTCAGCGGCAGGCGGCTCCGCAGGCAAACCCAAGTCGCGCCGAGCGCGGACACGGCAAGCCGCTCGCCCACCGAGTTTGTCGTACTCAAACTGGTTCGGGTGAACACCATTAGGTGTGACCAATATCCGGTCGGGCTCAACGCCCATTCCAATCAGGATATCCCCCAGCACTTGGGTCACGACGCAGACCTTAGTCGCACCCCGAAAGACGGCCAGCTCAATGCGTCTTGCCGCTCGCTTAAGGGAGAGCCCACGCGTCTTGTCCAGCTCGTCCACCAGGGGAGAGTTGACCTCGAGGATGAATGGCACGCCAAGACGCTTGGCAGCCAAGAGGCCACCGGCGTTGCCAAAGGCATAGCGCTCGTAGATGAAGTCTGGTTTGAAGCTACGGCCCGTAGTCAGGATGCGCCTCCGCGCTAGCCCTGAGTACCCGAACTCGGCCAGCTCCAACATGAACTTGGGCAGATGCGTGATCCACCCCCAGGAAGAGCCGGACTCCTGCTCTTCTTCGGCCTTCTCGGATGGCTCTTCGACAACTTGTTCGCCACCTTGCTGGACGAGCCCAACCTCCGTGACCTCGTGTCCAAGTTCCCGGAAGGCCCGCTGAAGGGAGCGGATGTGCACGGCCTGACCGTCGTCGGCGCGGGTGCGGTGATGATAGAGAATCTTCATGTTAGCTAGCGTTGCGCGTCTGTCCCGGATCTTGGCGGCTTGCCACTATGTGCTGGAACAGCACGGCTTCGAGAGTGTCTAGGCTCGCTTGCCAGGAGAGGCCCGCAATCGACTCCGCAACAATCTGGCGCGAGGGCGGTGCATCGAGAGTCTGCTGCAGCACCTTGGCAATCCGACCAGCGTCACGGCTGGGAACCACATCAAAGGGCCCCGCTTCGAGCAGTTCGCCTGTTCCTCCCGCCGCCGTAGCAACCACGGGAAGCCCAGAGCTAAGGGCCTCCAGCACAACGTTGGGGCGTCCCTCGCGGGAGCTGCACAAGAGCAGACTGTCGGCCGCAGCGTAGAGGCCACTGAGCTCGCCCGCTTGGCGCTCCCCCAGCATGTCCACGCATTCCGAGAGGCCAGCTTCCTTCACCGCATCGCGAAACTGCTGCTCGAGCCCGCCCTTCCCGACAACGACCAAGCGCGCCTGGGGGCAGGCCGTCTTGAGCTGGCCGAAGGCTTCGAGGGCAAGCAGAGGATCCTTGCGCTTGATCAAGTGCCCAACCAGGAGAACGATCTTGTCTCCATCGTTCCAACCGAGCTTGGCTCGCAGGTCAGCGCGTTGGGTCGAAGAGCGCGGCTGAAAGAGCTCAGCGTCCACGCCATTGGGCACTAAAGTACCCGACTTGAGGCCGGCGAGACTGTCCATCGCATCGACCAAATCTTGGGAGACAGCGATCCACTTACCGGCCGTCCGCAGGAAGGCACCGAGCGCATCCCCAAGGCCTGCCTCGCCACCGACTTCCAGTACATCACTTCCACGCCCCGAGAGCACCATGGGAATACCCATGGACTGGCCGAGCGGCGCTGCGGCACCTGCAGGCCATGCGTAGTCGCAGACCACAATATCGGGTCTCCAACTCGAGCTCAGCAGGTTCTCCATGCCAGTGGCCGCAAAGCGATGCGCGTTGCCGACCGGGCGCTTGGAGATGTGCCGGTAGCGAGGTCGAGTGATCGAGATTCCGCCCTCGTGCTCTTC
>JBLHWM010000060.1:0-13444 GCA_047629095.1 Planctomycetota bacterium
CCTTCACGATCTCGTCCGTGGGGATCTGCCCCTCGGGCTTGGTCACGCGCAGCTCGGTCACGGTGCCGTTGACGGCGCCCGTGGTGTTGCCGATCAAGACGTAGTCGTCGCCAACCGCAAGCTTGCCTGCGGAGCAGCTGATCTCCAGCACGCCCGCCTTGGCGTAGACGTTGGTCACGGTGCCGACCTTGCGCTTCTGGCGCGTGGCCTTGGTGCCGTCGGCTGCGGACCAGCCCTGCTTTTGCCCAAGGTAGTAGCCCGAGGAGAAGCCCCGGTTGTAGACCTTCTCGAGGGAGGGCAGGAGCTCGGCCACGAGCTCTTGGTTGTAGGTGCCATCGGCAACGGCGTCGAGAGCCTTGCGGTAGGCGGCCGTTACGGCGCCAACATAGTCGGGCGCGCGGCCGCGACCCTCGAGCTTGAAGACCTGTACGCCGGAGTCGACCATCTGGTCCACAAAGGGCAGGGTCAAGATGTCGTTCGGCGACATAATGTAGTTGTTGTCCACCATCAGCTCGGCGCCGGTCTGGGCGTCCTTGATGATGTACTCCTTGCGGCAGTTCTGCTCGCAGGCGCCACGGTTCGCCGAGGCGTTCGACGTGTACAGGGACATGTTGCAGCGACCAGAGACCGCCACACAGAGGGCGCCGTGGGCAAAGGCCTCGAGCTCCATCAAGCGGCCATCGCGACCGCGGATCTCCTCTTCCACAATCGCCTCGCGCACGGTCTTGATCATGGGCAGGCTCAGCTCGCGCGCCAACACGATACGATCGCAGTGGGCCGCGTAGAAGCGCACGGATTCCGAGTTCGAGATCGACAGCTGCGTCGACAGGTGAATCTCCAGCCCCAGCTCCTGGGCGATCATCACCGCCGCCATGTCCGAGAGGATCACCGCGCTGATGTCATTCGCCTTGGCTTCGACCAAGAGCTCGCGGCACAGGCGCAGGTCGTGCTCGTACAGCAAGGTGTTCAGAGCCAGGTAGCTCTTCACGCCCGCCTCTTTGCAAATGCGGCAGATCTCCACCAGGTCCTCGCGCTCGAAACTGCGACGCGCACGGGCGCGCATGTTCAGCTGGGCGAGTCCGAAGTAGACGGCGTCCGCGCCATTGGCGATCGCTGCACTCAGGGAGGCGAGGCAACCAGCCGGCGCCAGAAGCTCAATTTTGGTCTTTTCAAGGGTATCCATAAGCGCGCTATCCTACCACCAATCCAAGCGCACTTGGTGCTCAACAAGCAAGCTACGCGATTCACCCAATGCCCCATGATTTCGCACCCCGAGGTCTCTTTCGCATATCATCCAGATCATGAGCTCTGATCCCTCCCCATCACACGCATCTCCCAAGTCATCCTGTCGCGGAGTTCGAGGCGCAACGCAAGTCCCCGCCGACACCGAAGCAGCCATCCTCACGGCCACGATCGAGCTCTTCCAAGATCTAGTCGCCGCCAACCGGATCGCACCCGCAGACTTGGCCGCCATCGTCTTCACCATGACGCCCGATCTAGCCTCGACCTTCCCCGCCCAAGCCGCCGCCATGGCGGGCTTCGAGGCCACCCCGAGGATCTGCGCCCAGGAGATCGACGTCCCGGGCGGCCTTCCCCACTGCCTGCGGATCCTCCTGATCTGGAACGCTCCCGAAGACGCCCCGCCCACCACGCACCTCTACACCAACGGCGCCGAATCCTTGACCTTCGCCAAGACCCTGCTTACCGAACTCGCCCAAGCACTCCCCCACACGCAAGCTCCTCAGTAGTCCAACGCCTACGATCGGCAGACCGGGAGTGACGCGCTAACGAACTTCAAGGGGACCGGCGGTGCCACCCTCCGCGGGGGCAGGGAGAGTGGCTACAAGAATCGCCGCCCAAGCCTCTCATCAACGGCCCGACCTAGGTTGGCTCGGAATGATAGCTACAAAAAAAGACCGCCTGCTTAGCCTGCCGCCTCCATGAAGAAGGCGACGACCAAGCAGGCGGTCTCCGATTCTAAGCAACCCTCTCCAATCAAGGGGAGCGCTACCTAGAGGGCTAACTAGCTACCAATGACACAGTCAAGTGCGTTGGTCAGCTCGATCACCGTGCCAACAGAAGCAGCCTGTGAGCAGAAGGAGACGCCAACGAGGCCAGCGTCGCTCGGGATCGGGAGAGCGAAAGCAGTCTCCGAAGCCGTGGTGAACTGAACGCTACCAGCGAACTGGCAAAGCAGGCTACCGAAGCCCAAGTCAGCGTCGATACCAGCCGAAGTCGAGATCAGGAGGAAGTCCGTGACGCCCGTGGTGGTGTTCGTGACGAAGGGGCGCCAGAACTCGCCGGTGACGACGCGGCCGCCAGCAGTCAGGGTACCGGTGTTCGGCAAAACCGAAACGCGGGGGGTCTGGTTACCACAGGTACCGGTCACGCCAAGAACGTCGTTGAAGGTCTTGCCGACCACGATGTTGTCAAGGCGAACCGTCTCATTCATATCAGAGTCAGACTGGCGCATGGCGACGGACTGAATGATCTTACCGGGGTTGCCGTCGGTGTCGCCAACAATGCTGGTGTCCGACTCTAGGGCTGCGTCGATCCAAAGCTCGGCCGTGTTGGTGTCCTGGTCGTAGCTCGCGATGGCGCGGTAGGTGGTGCCGTAGGTCAGATCGGCGCCCCAAATTGCGTCAGCGGTCGAGTCGTCGCTGGAGATGCCAACTGTGTAGTCGCCACCAAGCGTGCCTGCAACCACGTCGAAGCGCGCGGTAAAGCCGAACGTCGCGTCCTTGAAGTGGAAGAAGTACTCGTTGTCCGTACCAACGTAGGGTGTGCCAAGGTCATCAACCGAGAAGTCAACGCCAAAGTAGACGACTCCAGGAGTGATATCAAAACCAAGGTTGAGATCTTCGGAGGGGGTGCCGTGGGTGACCACAGCTTGGCCACCGATGACTAGGAAGTCGCCAGCGTTACCACTGTGGTTGTTCCAGGAGTTGTTCGGGGCGAGGCCGCCGTCAGCGTAGCTGAGGGTGTCGCAACGGAGAACTTGAGCACCAGCGGTACTTGCGAAAGCGATTGCGGCTGCACCAAGAAGGCCAGTCCGCAGGAGGGTCGAACCTGTTTTCATTTTGGATCTCTGAGTTAGAGGGGGCTGTAGGGGAGAATCCCCAGAGCTGGAGAATCTAAGATTTAGGTAATCCTAACACAAACAGTCGAATCACCCCACCCACCCGGTAAAATTGGCCGAACGTTCATAATCCAAGTCGCCCATTTTACAGTGTTCATTGAGTCCCTTCTATCAGGGTGAATTGGGCACTTCCCCCCCTGGGAACGCCCGATTCCATTCGTGAAGAGGTCCAGATCAAGGATTCCTCGTACTGCCCGGGCCAAATCGAGAGCTCCGTCCCAGCAAGTTCGAGCCAAGGCTTAGGGCGCCCAGGAATCTCGCCCCTTTCCGAAGATCCCTAGGTTGAGATCGAGTCACTGCGCCTCCGATCTGCCCACAACCTAACGTCTCCCCACGGCTCCGAACTAGCGCGCGGGCCTGGCGGCGATCACAAGTCCTCGAAACTTGGCCGAATGCACTCGCGCCTTCGTGCCCTCGCAGGAATCACCAGCCACCCCGTCCGGAAAACGCGCCACTCGGCAGCTCCTCTTCGATCCTCCGACAACGCACCGGACCGAGCCATTCTTAAAGATCGCCTTGTCTCCCTAGGGGGCATCCTATGGTTGGCGACTAGACAATAAGGCCTGCACCGATCAAGGCATGCCCGTTCCAACTCGATCATGGGGCCAAGCCCTCCCCCTGTAAAGAGACGCCGGAGTCCTCTCGCAGCCCTTCCGGGTCGGTCCATGGTGCCCTTTACTTCGAACGTGAGAGCCCAGGGCAAAGCACAATCCCCGCATGCTCTAAATGAGGCTAGACTAGAGGCACGCACGCCACCCCCCTTCCGCCATCATGGATCACGCTAAACTCACCGCCGCTAACATAGCCGCCGCCATTCAAGCCGAAACCGACGGTGACGCCATCGTCAACGCTTGGCCCCTCAAGCTCACCCTAGAGCTCACGGCTGACTGCAATCTGCACTGCTTCATGTGTGACTGCGAGATGGCACGGGATCGCTACCGTGCAAAGGGCTACAAGAAGTTCGCCCTGCCTGTCGAGATCTTCCGGCAGATCGCCGAAGCGTCCTTCTCGCTCGTGAGTGTGATCAACCCGACGGTTGTGGGCGAGCCGCTGATGCTTCCTTATTACGACGAGATGCTCGAGGCCTGCGCGCACTACGGCGTGAAGCTCGACATCATCACCAACGGCATGCTGCTGAAGGGTGAGCGCGCGCGCAAGCTGCTGCCAGTCCTCTCCGAGCTCACCATCTCCTTCGACGGTGGTACCAAGGAGACCTTCGAGCACGTGCGAACTGGCTCGACCTTCGAGACGGTGGTCGACAACCTGAACAACTTCTCGAAGATGCGGGACGAGGCCGGCCTCACCGACACGGTCGGGATCCGCTTCAACACGACGATCCTGACCGAGAACCTCGAGGAGCTACCGCGCATTGTCGAGATCGGCGCTGCCGCCAAGGTCGACGTGATCAACGGCGCCTTCATGCTGGTCTTCGCCGAGTCGCTGCGCCACTGCTCACCGCTGTCGGATCCCGTGCGCGCCAATCACTGGGTTGCCCAAGCCGAGAAGCGCGCGAAGCAGCTTGGCATCTGCGTCGACCTACCCAACCCGCTGCCCGAAGACGGCTCAGCTGACGTACAGGTCAGTCAGAGCGATGCCGACTTCGGGGGCGTGGTCGAGGCCAATGGTGAGCAGCCCGAAGCTCCTGCCGAAGTCGCTAGCGAGTCCGCGACCCTGCCCACCATAGCCGACGAAGGCGAGGCTCCCGCCGGCTCTGCCGAGCGTCTCCAACGCGCTACATCGAAAGGTGCTATGCCCGCCGACCGGGTGCCCGCAGAGTGGGGCGGCAAGCTCTACTGCCGCTTCCCTTGGCGCGAGGCCTTTGTCGGCCAAGGCGGTGAAATCTCACCCTGCTGCGCCCAAGGGCGTCCAGTGCTTGGCAACGCCTTCGAGGAAGACTTCGCCACGATCTGGAACGGCAAGGACTACCAGGCCCTGCGCAAGGGTCTCTGGGAAGGCAAGCCCTTGGACTACTGCAAGAACTGCACCTTTCTCCAGGAGACCGGCGCGGTCCCCTACTCGAAAGATGCGTACATGCTGGACTAGCCCTACCCAGCTCAAGCGCCACGAGGTCTACGACGAGCTGTTCCGGTTGGGCACTAGCCCGCGAGTCCTGATGGCCTCGCACCTGTTCGTCGAGATCCAAAAAACAGAGAACACGGGCAAGGCCGGCGCTCGGCTTCGCGGCGCGGAGTCGACCTAGCTGGCTCGCGGCTAGATCGGACCCGTGATCGGCAGAATCAGGTCGATCTGCGCGCCACCCTCGGCCCGGTTGCGTCCCGAGACTACACCGCAGTGCATCTGCGCAACCCGCGCCACAACGATCAGACCAAGCCCCGTTGAGTCCGCCCGACTGCGGATGCTCTTGAGTTCGGCGAAGGCGACCTCGCCCGGGCAGTCCGGAAAACCCTCGCCGTCGTCTTCCACGCGAAAACGAATGCTCTCACCGATACGCGAGACCGAAGTCTTCACCCAAGTGCGCGAGTGTTGGATCGAGTTCAGAGTCAAGTTCTCCAGGGCTCGCAGTATTAGGTGACCGTCCCCCTCTAAAGTGGGCACGCCGGACTCGAGCTCAAAGCGCAGCTCGACACCAGCCTCTAGGGCGAGGATTTTAAGCCCTTTCAGGGTGTGCTCCACAATCTCGCCAGGCAGCACGGCCTCCGTGCGAAGACTGTCCTCGATCTCAAGGCGAGCGATGTCCAGCAGGTCCTCGGCCATCGCGGCCACCCGACGGGCATTGATTTGGGCCACGTCGTTGTTGCGTCGCAGAACTTCGGTATCGGGGTCGCCCTTGGCTATCAAAACGGAGCTGTGCTCAAGGCTAGTGATGAGCGCGGTCAAGGGCGTCCGAAGATCGTGGGAGACCTGGGCAACCCACTCATTGCGCTTGAAGTCGCGCTCATCCAAGCGGCCCACAAGGGCCATGATCCGGGTGCGCATTTGGTTTAGCGCCCTCGCCACGAGCGCGATCTCGTCCTTGCCCTCCTCCTCGAAGGGGCCGGGGATCTCGCTGTCCGAGACCTGACTAGCCTGGAGCGCAATCGAACGCAACCTCGGGATCGAATAGCGAGCTGCCACCAGTCCGAGCACCGTGCCCAAGATCGTCGCATAGCCGGTCGACATCAGGAAGTACTTGAACTTCACCCAGAGTGAGTTGTCGCCGGCGAGCTCCTCTTCCAAGGGAATCACCAAGTCGTAAACCGGCCCGGCTAGGTAGTCACCGACACTGATGCAAAGGGCGACAAACAGGCCGATGCGAACGCTCAGGCGATCGTGCCAACGCAGCGGAAAACGGTTCTCGACAGACAAGTTACTCGGCCTCCGCCATGCTGTAACCGACGCCCCATACCGTCTGCAGTAAGCTTGGCTTGTCCGCATCTGGCTCGATCAACGCGCGCACGCGGGCCACATGTAGGTCCACGGTGCGCTCATCGCCATTGAAGTTCTGCTCCCAAACACGCGCGAGCAGCTGGGAACGCGTCCAAGCGCGTCCCGGGTTCTTGAGCAAGAACATCAACAGGTCGAACTCACGGCGCTTGAACTCCAGCGGCTTGTCTCCAAGTCCCGCCTTGCGTGCCCTTGGATCCAGCCAGAGATCGCCGTTCACGAGGCGTTCGGCTATCGGAGACACGATGGAGCGGCGAAGCACCGCGCGAATGCGCGCCACCAACTCCGGAACATGAAACGGCTTCGCGATGTAATCGTCGGCCCCGGCTTCAAGGCCACGAACGCGCTCTTCCGGAGCACCGCGCGCCGTCAGGACGATCACGGGCGTCGCATCTCCGACCGCTCGCAACTGACGGCAGAGGTCGAGCCCATCCCCATCGGGAAGCCCGAGATCGAGCAGGACCAGTTCATAGTCATTCGGTGACTCCGCCTGCGCCTCCCTAAGTGTGGAGCACGCCTCGACGCAAATATCTGCCTCCGCAAGAGCTGCCACCAGCTGTTGCCGAATGTTGGCCTCGTCCTCCACCAACAAGATCCGTGTATCCGTCATATTCATTCTCTCCACAATACCCCAATCACCAGCCGATTCCTTACGCGTCACACTTTGGACAAGATCTTTCCAAGTGACACTCCTGTTTCCCCCTTGCAGACCGCCCAAAAAGGGCCGCCGGGAGACAGAGCCTTCTTTGGGCACGGCTCGGTCCTGACCGACGCTGTCGGGTCGAAGAGGGCGAAGTCAATTGGGCCCATGAGCAACGGGATCCTAGCCCAGCGACCGTTCGGAATCGCATGCCAGCTAGGGCCCCACCTGCACAGAGCACTCGTCCACCTTCGGGCGGCGACCGGCCACTTGCCGGCGAAACTTGAGCAGCGCTCTAAGGTAGGCCGGCACATCCTGGAAGATTCGCACGGTGGAGGCCTTCTCTTCACGGCGAATGAATGGGCAGGGGATCTCTCGGATCGAGAGTCCGTTTAGCCAAGCAAGGACCATGATCTCCGTGTCCCAGAACCAGCCGTTGTTCTTGGTCTCGGCCAAGGCGGGCAGAATCTCCTCGCGCCGGAAGAACTTGTAGCCGGTCTCCGTGTCCCGCAAGGGTGAGCGCAGTAGGGCGTGAAAGACGCCGCGGTAGCCCCAACTCAGGATAAAGCGCACGATGGAGTTCGCACTCCAACCCGCTTTCGACTCGCGCATGGCGGTCGCGACATCAATCCCCTCTTCAAGGGCCGTCAGCATCAGGGGAATGAACTGCGCACCGACCTCGAGGTCAATGTCAAGAAACCCAACATAGGTGCTACCTGACGCCTCGACTCCCTCTTTCACGGTTCCGCCTCGGCCCACGTTCTGCTCGTGGTAGATCGCGCGGGTCGCCACGCATCCGGGTGCCAAGGGGCGCTGCTGGAGGTCGCGAACTACGGCCGCGGTTCCGTCCGTGCTGCAGTCTTCGATGAAGAGCGTCTCGTAGGTGTAGTTCGTCGTTGCCATGACGGCCTCGATCGCGGCAACGGAGCCCGCGAGGTGCGGCACTTCGTTGTAACAAGCGATGATCAGCGTGAGGTCGCACTTGGGATATGCGCTCATGGGACGAGCCTCAGCTTGAAGATCGTGATGCCGCGGAAATCGCGTTGTTCGATCAGGGTGACGCCCGGAGCTGAGACCAGGCGCAGGGAGCGGGGATCCTCGGGAGGATGCCAGTGATTGAACAGGACGTAGAAGCTGTCCGATGCCCCGAGTGCCGTCGAATCCAGGCTCGCCAGGGTGCCCTTGCGGATCGGGTACAGCAGAACCTTCGAGCCCGCCATGAGCTCGGCCTTGGTCGCCTCTACCGTGTCCGTCACATGCTCTGCATAGTCGCCGACCATCCCGCCGAGGTTTGCGCCGAGGCGCCTCTCGAAAGACTTCTTCGCGCCGGAGAGCTTGCCGCTGGAGGGCAGGAGGTTCGCGTGGGTCTGGATGCGCACGTCGTAGTAGGACAGGCTGCGCTGGTTTGGCATGCCGGTGAACATCGAGGGCGCGGCGGTGCCTGCATCGATCTCAGCGCCGAGGTAGGCGGCCGCCGAGCGCCAATCCTGGTGCGGCTTGTACACGGTCCAGGCTTCGGGCCGGGCGAAGAAGACAGCTAGGTTGATTCCGAGCAGAGCCACGCAAGAGACGGCAAGGACCCGACGTGCCTGTCCGGCGCCGATCGAATCCCAGCCGGCTGCCAGCACCATGAAGAAGAACGGCAGGGCAGGCAGGGCGCTGCGTTGAATGTAGGTCCCCGTGAAGCCGATCAGAGGTAGCAGAGCGAGGAAGAGCGGCATGCAGGCGAGGTAGACGAAGACGCATGCGGCTTCGGGGCGCTGCTTGGCCATGGACGCGATGCGCTTGACACCGAGTGCGAAGAGCACGACCCCGACGGCTTGCAGTGCGGTCCAAAACAGCCAGCCAAGGCTGCCGGTCGCCGCGGACGGGCCACCATCGATGCCCAGCCCGCCGGCGGACGCGTTGCCCGTCAGGCACCACTGGAAGAACAGTCGGTAGGCTTCCACGGGCGAGAGCTCGACCATGTAGCCCTGGGAAGTCTCGAACTCGGCCATGCTCATCTTGACCGCGACGAAGGCCAGGATTGCCACGCAGATGGACCCGCTCCAGATCATCATCGTGAGTCCTGTCTTGCGGGTCGAGCCAAGGCGCGACGCGAACAAGCTGATCAGGAAGAAGGCGACCAGGAAGACGGCTAGGTAGTAGTGGACGCCGACCATCACGAGCATGACGAGCACTAGCCAGAGCGTGTTGCGGCCCTTCGCGCTATCGAGGATGCGGTGGAATAACCAGATCGCGAGCAGCGCCAGGAACATGTTCGGCGCGTAGAGGCGCGCCTCGACCGAGTACCAGAGGTGCACGGGCGAGAGGCACGCGGCGAGGGCCGCGCCCATGGCGATGGGCCCGTTCAACAGGCGCAGCGCGATGAGGTAAATCAATGGAATCGAAGCCAGACCGCAAGCCAGTGCGGGCAGCCGCATCACGATCTCGCCGTCGCCAACGAGCATGCCCCAGAAGTGCATGAAGCCCAGGAATAGTGGCGGGTGAATGTCCACGTACAAGGTCGCGATCAGCTGCTCGAAGGACCCCACGCGCTGGTGGGACATGCACGCCTCGTCGAACCAGATGCTCTGGCCGAGGCTGGGCAACCGCAGGCCGAGGGCCAAGAGCATCAAGAGCGCAAGACGCGCACGAGGGGGCTCTGGGCATGCTTGGGGCGAGGACATGCCCGAAGCATAGCCCGCTCACCGCACACAAGGCGGGCGCGCCTATTAAAAGAAGCGGCGAGGCTCAGGCCGTCTCCACGACCACGGGTATGCGGTCCGAGAAGCCCGCATCGGGTACACGGGGGCATGGCTCCTGCTGACCGGGATTTGGAGGTGAGAGTCCGATCGATCCGTCGCTCGTGCGCCGTGGCCGGATAGATGGCTGACCCGTCGAAGATGCCTAGGAAGCCGCGACTCGGTGCGCCATTGGGGCGGCGCCATGGCAAAATGGGCGGGTATGGAATCGAGGCAGACAAGTTTGGGCGCGCGGCCCTATGACGTGATTGTGATCGGTGGCGGAGCTTCGGGGCTTCTGGCCGCGATCTGCGCGGGGCGCCAGGGTCAGCGAGTGCTGGTCTGCGAGCGGTCGCCTTCACCAGGGCGCAAGATCCTGGCCTCGGGCGGCCAGCGCTGCAACCTCTCGAACACCCTAAGCTCGGACGAGTTCATGGGGCGCGTCAAACCCCACGGGCGCTTCATGGGACCAGCGCTCTCCCAGCTCGGTGGGCCGAAGTTGCGCGAGTTCTTCCGCGAGATCGGCTTGGAGACCGTGGTCCACGACGGCTTTCGGGTTTGGCCGGAGCGGCGCAAGTCCTCCGACGTCTTGGCTGCCCTGGTGCAGGAGCTCGAGCGACTGCAAGTCGAGGTCAAGACCGACTGCCACATCGACGATGCGCGCTTTGAAGACGAGCTGTTCCATGTCCAACACCAGGACGGCGTCCTCCACTCGAGCTACTTGATCCTGGCCACCGGCGGGCTCGCCTTGCCCGGCTCGGGATCCGACGGCCAGGGCTATGGCTTCGCCGAGACCTTTGGGCACAAGTGCACGACGCGCTACCCGGCCGGCGTGCCGCTTGTCACTGCCGAGGACTGGCCCGCCAAGTGCACGGCCCACACCATCGGCAAGGCCCGGGTCACCATCGACCTGCCGAAGTGCGGCAAGCTCGCTGCGATCGGCGACCTGATCTTTACGCGCAACGGAATCCGCGGGCCTGTGGTGCTGGACATCTCCCGGGAGATCTCACCGCTACTCGAGAAGCACACCCAGGTGCCGCTGCTCTTCAACCTGTGCAAGGGCCGGAACCAAGAGGAGTGGCAGGAGCTGTTCAAGTCCTGGCACAAGGACGGCAGCCAACGCTTGGTCGACTGCCTTGAGAAAGAGCTGCCCTTGGAGTTGGCCGAGGTCATGTGTGAACTGGGCCAACTGGACGGCTCGACCAGACTCTCCCAGCTGGGTGGCAAAGAGCGCGAGCGTCTGATTCAGGTGCTGATCAAGACGCCGCTCACCGTGACGGGAACGACTGGCTACAAGGGAGCCTTCATCACCCGCGGCGGCGTCAAGCTAAAGGAGGTTCGTCCGGAGACCATGGAGAGCAAGCTTCAGAAGGGCCTGTTCATCGTGGGCGAGGTCTTGGACATGGATGGGCCGTGCGGAGGCTTCAATCTCCAGTGGGCTTTTGCCTCGGGCTGGCTGGCGGCCATGTCGACCGCATGAACCCGGGCCTCACCTCTTTCCGCGCCTTCGCATTCCTGGCGGTGTACCTGTACCACGCCCACGTACTGTCCGTTGGCTACTTGGGCGTGCAGGCCTTCTTTGTGTTGTCCGGTTTCCTGCTCACGCCGATCCTAATCGACATGAAGCAGTCGATGTCGACCAGGCACTACTTCACCAAGTTCTACGGTCGCCGCGCCCTGCGCATCTTCCCGCTCTACTACCTCTACCTCGGCATCGTCGCGCTGTACTGCCTGCGCCTGATGATGCGCGCGCAGTTCGAGTTCGAGCCCGTGTCCGCGGCCTACTTCAACGAGCTTCCCTGGGCCCTCACCTACACCTACAACTTCTTCAACGCGGCGCACCCCGAACAGGTCACGCCCCTTCTCTCGCACTTCTGGTCGCTTGCGGTGGAAGAGCAGTTCTACTTGGTTTGGCCCCTGATCCTGCTGGCCACGCCCAAGCGGTGGCTCAAGACCATGCTGCTGGTGTTCATCGCTATGGGACCGCTGCTTCGAATTCTTGTGGCGAGCCTGTGGGGCACAAAAGTCGTGCCCGGCATCCAAGGCCCTGTGGAGCTGGCCGTCTACCTGCTGCCCTTCTCGCACCTTGACGCCTTTGCGCTCGGCGGCTTTTTCGCCCTATTCCGCACCTCGATCTCCAAGGCTGCGGCCCTCAGGTTGCTGCTCGCCGTTGTGGCCTTAGGTTTGTGTAGTGAGTACCTTGCGAACGGTCAGATTCGCGACTGGACTGGGCTTGGCTACATGCCGTTGATGCTCGACTCGGGGAAGTCAATTTGGGGCTATTCGGTCTTGAATGTCGCCTTTGGGTGCATTCTGCTGCAAGTTCGGGACGGTAAGTTTCTCCGGCTTCTGTTCGAAAATCGCGTCGTCCGCTACCTCGGCGAGATCAGCTATGGCCTGTACGTCTTCCACTTCATCGTGCTCGGCTACTACACCCTGTATCACCCCGAGTACTCCGCGAACAAGCGCATGGTAGTCGCCCTCTTGGTTACGATCCTGTTGAGTGCGATCAGCTACGAGTTGATGGAGAAGCGCTTCATTCGCATGAAGGACCGCATCTTCGCTCGCTAGTCCCGCGCTTGCCAAGTCCATAGGGACTGGCCGCCGTCCGTGTTAGGATTCCGCCGTGAGCTCCCCGGAAACACAACGTAACTTGCAGCGCGGCCTGCCCATCGCCCTGGGATTCGCCGCGTTTCTGTTCGCCCTCGCTTTCCCCATGGACCGGGCCTTCTCCGACACGAGCATCCTCTACGCCCGCGTGCAAGCGAATGCCCCGCCCTACTACAACGTAGCCTACCTGCCCTTGGCGGAGCTCTTCGCCAAGCTGTTTGGCTCGAGCTTCGGGCTCGAGCGCGCCTTGACCGCCTTCTCGGCCCTCTGCATTGGCGGAGGTGTAGCGCTCACAGCGCGTCTCGCCACGCGCCTTGGCCTGGGCACCTTGGCCGTCGCCACGTCGGGCTTGCTCCTGGCAGCTGCTCCCGCGATGCTCTTTTTTGGCGGTGTCATCGAGGTCCACGGCCTGCAGTTTTTCGGCGCCGCCCTAGCCATCAACATCGCGTGGAGCGCGCGCTCCCAACGCGGCCAAGAGGCCTGGCTTCGACTTGGCGCCGCGGCGCTCTTGGCCCTCGTTACGCACCTCTCGCATCTACTACTGCTGCCCGGACTCGCCCTGCTGGCATGGCGCAATCGGCGCGGAGTGCCAATGGGCACCCTGACCATCACGACCGGCTGCCACTTCGGGAAGCGCGGCCTGCCGTTCGTGCTGATCTTCTTCGTGGCCGCCACCATCGCCACCTTCAGCCTGATCGGCGCAGACTACGACTCTTGGTCCGAGCGGCCCTCCCTGCAGTGGCTCTCGACCATGATCCTGTTCGGGCGCATGTTCCTCGACGGCCTACTGGAGCGCGGTCTCTACCCCTTGGACGAGGCGAGCCTCTATCTTCTCCACGAGCTGATCTACCCCCTTGGCTTGGTCACCGCCGGCTTCCTGTGTGGGCTCTTCGCCCTACGCGGACGCGCAGATAGCGCGGATAGCACTCTGGGCATCTTCGCCAAGCG
>JBLHWM010000061.1:0-13391 GCA_047629095.1 Planctomycetota bacterium
CTGCGGACAACTCGTGTCCTCCGTCCCCCCCCAAAAAATGCCCCCCCCGGCCCTCCCTTCTATGCAACGATTTTTGCAATATGCAGCCCTAGTTGCGGCTGTCAGCGCCCCCTGCCTAGCCCAAGTGTCCGATAACGAGGCTCAAACCCTCTCCACGAGCGGCTTCGCGAGCCCCTTGGAAGTGCGCGATGCGCTGTCCACCTGGCAAAGTCAGAATGGCGATAACTGGCGCTCGGTATTCGCAGGCGACACCGGCTACGGCCGCTTCCTTTACGGAGGCAGCGTGCCCGCCCCGTTTACACCCAAGAACGATGGAGACTTCGAGGCCCTTGGCCGCATCTCCATCGGCGGTGCTTACGACATCATGGGGCTCTCCCCGGCCAAGCTTGAGCTCGACTCGGTGACCTTCTTGCCCCTCGGTCTCATCGGGACCACGGACAAGACCTCCGTGCAGTTCCAACAGGTCGTCGGTGGCGTGAAGGTCGAACGCGGCTTCGTCAACACGCTCTTCAACCAACAGGGACAGCTGCTCTCGATCGACACCGTCGGTCTCCCCGACAGCGCGCTGCCCACCAGCGTGGTGCCGACCATCAGCAGCGATAGCGCGCTTGCGTTCGCTCGCCAGAGCTTCGCCCTCTCGACGGAACTCGAGGCCATCGACATTGACGAGCGAGGCCTCGTGATTGCCCAGGACGAGTCCGGCAAGCTGCGCACAGGCGCCTTGGCTTGGAAAATCCGAGTCGGCAACGAGAGCGAAGCGGGCAACCCCCAAGCCTTCCTATATTCGATCAGTGCACAAGGTGAGCTACGCGTGATTCGCGAAGCCAACGAGATCCACTACTTCGATGTTGGCGGAACCGTTCAGACCTTGGTCACCCCCGGCGAGACCCCGGACACGGCCAGCAACCCGCCCGTGGCTATGCCCGCTGGCTACATGGAAGTCACAAGCTCCGCTGGCACCGTAGTAACGGACGCCTTTGGCAACTTCAACTTCCCCGGGGCGACTGGCCCGCTGAACGTGACGTTCAGCTACAAGGGCACCTACAACAACGTGCAAAACGATGTTGGCGGCCAGTACTCGAGCACCGTCTCCCTCGGCACAGGGACCGGCAACAGCGTCGTCCTGAACTCTCCGGCAGCAGCCTTCGTGACGTCTCAGTCCACGACCTTCAGTGCGATCAACCGCATGCGCGACTGGACCCGGGCCACCAACCCCTTTGACGCGGTCTCGGACTTCAATGCACCCGCGTTCGTGAACATCAACGACTCCTGCAACGCCTTCTTCAACGGCTTCTCCACGAACTACTTCCAAGCTGGAGGCGGGTGCGCGGCGACTTCGTTTGACAACGTTGTCTGGCACGAAATGGGGCACTGGATGAACGTGCGCTACGGCTCGGGAAATGGCCCTGACGGCTTCGGTGAGGGTAATGCCGACGTTTTTGCCATGTACCAGGCTAACAGCCCGAACGTTGGAGACGGATTCTGCGGCCCTGGCTGCAGCATTCGCACAGGTCTCAACACGCGGACCTTCTGCGGTGATAACAACACAGGCTGCTACGGACAAGTCCACGCCGACGGCGAGGTACTCATGGGCGCTCTTTGGAAAGTGCGCGCGCAACTGCAACTAACCTACGGCGAGGTCCCCGGCGGCCTCTACGCGGACCAGCTCTTCAACAGCTGGATGAACGCCTACAACGACGGTCAGATCAAGTCGATCATCGAGAACCACTGGTTGGTGCTTGACGACAACGACGGTAACATCGCCAACGGAACCCCGAGCTTCCCGGCCATCAACGCTGGCTTCTTGGCCCAGGGATTCCCCGGCTTTGAGATCTCCATCCTGGACATTGCAAGCGTCGTTGAGCCTGGCGACACCCAAGACCAGAGCGGCCCCTACGGTGTGTCTGCCGTCGTGACTCCGGTCTCCGGCGTGTCCATCGCAAGCGCAACTCTCTCCTACCGCGTCAACGGTGGAACGTTCCAGAATGTCGCCATGCTGAACGCTTCTGGCGACCGTTGGTTTGCACCGATTCCCGGGCAAACTTCCCCCAACAAGGTTGAGTGGTTCCTTACCGCGCAAAACAACCTTGGCGAATCCGCTACCTACCCGAAGGCTGCGCCGACCGAGCTCAACAAGTTCGAGATTGGAACCCTGGACGTCTTCTACTTTGAGGACTTCGAAGGCAACAACGACGCCGGCTGGACTCACGCACAAGTGAACGAGCAGGACGACTGGCAGCGCGGCGCCCCCCAAGGCGCAGCTGGCGATCCCAGCAGTGCGTTCTCCGGATCGAACGTCTGGGCCAATGACCTCGGCGGCACTGGCTTCAACGGTGAGTACAAGCCGAATGTCGAGAACTTCCTCCGCTCTCCCAACATCAGCTTGAGTGGCGCAAGCGGCTCCAAGCTGGTCTACCAGCGCTGGCTCACGGTTGAAGAGGGCATCTTCGACAACGCTGAGATTAGCGTCAACGGTAACCTGATCTGGAACAACCCGGCCAATGGCAACCTCATCGACTCAAGCTGGACCAAGCACGAGCTTGATCTTGCAGCGTTCGACGGCCAAAGCATCCAGGTTGAGTACCGCCTTCGCAGCGACGGCGGCCTCGAGTTCGGCGGTTGGAACATCGACGACTTCGGGATCCAGAGCCTGAACCCCAGCCCCACGGCGGGCCTGCCTGTGAACTATGGGAGTGGAACCCTCGGGTTCACCGCTCCCTCCATCGACAGCTTGGGTCAGGTAGCTAGCCTTGGCAACTCGGCCTTCGCCGTGGCCATGAAGGATGGCCCCGCGGAAGCCATGGTGTTCTTTGGGATCGGTATCGTAGAGATCAACACGCCTGTCTTGGGTGTTGACCTCCTGGTCTCTCCGACCAAGATCCTGCAGGGCACTACGGACCTCTTCGGTCAGTACAGCGTTGGTCTCCCGGTCCCGAGTGACCCCGCCTTCATCGGTGTACAGTTCCTTTTCCAAGCCATCGTTGAGGACGCAGGCGCCACGGGCGGCTTCGCCGCTTCCAACGGCCTGCGGGTCACGATTCAGCCCTAAAAAGACGCATCCAAGCCAGGGAGTTGAATAAACTCCCCCTTGAGCCCTATACTTTGCGCCTCGAATCCTCACGGACTCGGGGCGCTTTTCTTTTCCCCGTCATAAGGTAAGGAATCCCAGAACCAAGGCAATGGGATGCTTCCTTGTCCGTAGATCGGTCCGTGGACCCAAACCGGGGCCCGCCCCCCGCAAATAAAAACTGAGCCGAGGCACTCCCCCCTGCATCCTCGCCAAACCGGCGAACTTGCCGCCTCGCCACTGACCTCCGACTACGGGGGCAAACAAGAACCATGAAACTACGCAACCTGCTCTTCGCGTCCATCGCGACTCCCGTCCTCTTCGCCTTCGCCATGCCCGCCGACACGGTGACCCTGCAGGTCAAGGCCGGCACCACGCTGAACAAGTCCTTCGAGACCACCGTCGAGTTGACCCTCGACGAGATGCGCATGGTCATGAATGGCGAGGAAATGGACGCGAGCATGTACGGCCTTGAGATCGACATGACCAACGTCAACACGCTCAACTTCATCGACACCTACACCAGCACGGAAGGTGGTCGCGCAACGAGTCTCGTGCGCACCTTCGAGGCCCTCGCGAACAACGTTGAGACCTCCCAGAACAACGCCATGAGCGGGGCCATGGACACCAGCGTAGCGAGCGAGAGCGAGCTCGAAGGCATCGAAGTGCGCTTCACTTGGGACCCCGAGTCCGGCATGTACGAAGCCGCCTTCGCGGACGAGGAGTCCGACGAAGATGTCGAGCTCTTGACCGACCTGGAAGCCGACGTCGATTTGTTGGGACTCCTGCCCAAGGGCGACGTGGCCAAAGGCGACACCTGGGAAGCGGACGCCTCCGTCCTCATGGCCCTCATGGCCCCCGGCGGCGACCTCAAGCTGACTCCCGAAGAGAGCGATAGCGATGCCCCGACCGACCCCACCGCCGAGCTCTCCTTCGGCGATATGCTAGGCGACATCGACGGTGAAGTGACCTGCACCTATATGGGACTGCGCGAGATCGAAGGCGTCAACTATGCCGCGATCAAGTTCGACTTGGACGTCACCACATCAAACGACCTCACTGAAATGATCATGGAGGCTGGCGGCAACGTCGAGCAAGATGGCGTCGAGATCGAGTTCAACTCGGTCGACGTCGAAATGGCCATCGAAGGCGAGGGCACCCTGCTTTGGGACGTCCGCAGCGGCCACTTCTCCAGCCTCGAGTTCTCCGGTGACCTCGAGCAGATCATGGACATGTCCATGGCCCTAACCACCCAGCAGGGCGAAATGGACATGGAGCAGGCCATCACAATGTCTGGCAGCTTGACCTTGGACTTTTCAGCTACGCAGGAATAAAGGACTATGGAAATGCGCGCAGGACTAACCGTCCTCGCCATTCTGATCGGCGGACTTGGCGCAAGTGCCTGGTCCGCTGATTTGATGGCAGAGGAACTCGAAACCAAGATTGCTCAGCTTGCCGAAGAGGAATCTTGGGAAGAGATCACGGCCGAACTGGAGCCCTGGCTACGCCTAGGCAACAGTGAGCGCTGGGCCCACGTTCACCTGGGAGAAGCCCTGGCGAACCTGGACCGTCCTGCGGAAGCGGCCAACCACTACGATCTGGCCCTGGACATGATGTCCGAGGCCGGCGAGGCCAAGGGCAAGGAGTACCGCGGCATCCGCGACGAGCTGCTCAAGGTCGACCCCTTGGCGAGCCGGCGCATCGGTCTCTTCAACAAGATCAAGCGCTACTACAAGGACTGCGCGGCCGACCTGATCAAAGATGGTCACGATGCCCAGGCCATGGGCCTGCTCGAGCGCGCGGACTGGATGATGAGTCCGGACAACGAAGAGGAGATGGAGCTGCGTGCCACCCTCGAACGCCTGCGCGTTGCTAACGAAGAGGTGGACCTGGATGCATCCGGCACGTCGGAACGCTCCGATGGCGACCGCCCCCTGATCGCCTACACGAGCAAGCGCTACATCCTAGAGTGCAACCTCGAGAAAGATGTGGCCCACGCCGTGGGCGACACCATGGACGACATCTTCATGTCCTACGTGCAGATCTATCTCAACGGAGACGAGTCCCGTATCCCCGCCGCCAAGGCCACCATCCGTATACACGGCGACTGGAGCCAGATGGTCAAGCATTACCCGGGCATGAAAGACCCCCGAGAGCTCACGGGCCTCGGCGGTTGGTGGAGTCCGTCCGAGAACAAGGTGACGAACTTCGACACCCGTGATCAGTCCGGCAGCCTCGACGAGATGCTCGGCACCCTCTTCCACGAGGCGAGCCATCAGTTCATGACCGCCCTGTCCATGCGCGGCGGCCACTCGCCCGCGTGGCTGAACGAGGGCACGGCCTCCTTCTTCGAAGGTGCCCGGGCCATGCAAGACCACCGCGTGCTGTGGCCCGATGTGGCCGCCAGTCGCCTGCGCTCCTTGAAGTACTACCTTAGCGGCGGCCCTGGTGGGCCCACCGTGGAACAGGTCATTGGTTACGACCAGCCTGGCTCCTATCCCGGCGAGTACTACTGCTTCGGCTGGGGCCTTGTGTACTACCTTCAGGAGTACGAGGACCCATCCACCCTGGCCTACGTCTGGCGCCCCTACTACCAGGAGTACCTGCAGAAGATCACCACCGAAGGCGGCAACCCGCGCAAGCTCTTCGACGAGATCTTCCTGCGCCCCGGCAACCCCGGTGGCTTCACCAGCTTCGAGGACTTCTCCAGCTCCTGGAGCACCTGGATCCTAGAGACGGTCGCCCCCATGTATTCGGGCAACCAACCCCGCCACAAGCGCAGCCAACGCGCCAAGAAATACATGGCGGCCGCCGAGAAGGCAGCCACCCGCCGCACTGCCGGCGTGACCGAAGACGACATCCTACTGCGCGCCCTGCGCGACCTCAACTTCATCCGCACCCAGATCGATCGCGAGGACATGCCCGACGGCGAGATCGTCCTGCAGGAAGCCAAGGTGCTTGGCCGCCTCGGTCGCGACGGTGCCGAAGCCAGCATGATCCAGCTTGCCCTGGACCTGTCGGACGACGGCATGTGGGACGGCTTGGATGACGATGGGTACAGTGCCCTCACCGACCGCCTCGGTAAGATCAACAAGACCTACCGATCCCTGAGCCTGCTGCGCAACCGCACGCGCTCCCTTAAAAAGGATGCGGCCAAGCTACTTGAGGAGTACCTCGAGATGGAGGGCTTCGAGCTGCGCGGCTACACTTTCGCTGCCCGTGCGGGTGGGACCCTGCGCGATCCATTCCTGAGCAGTGAGTCGAACCGACTGCGCTCCATGATTGGAGACGGCGGACTCGTGGGCGACGTCAGGCCCCTCGACGGGAAGAAATGGGAGAGCATCTACTCGGGTGATCCAAAGGACTTTTCCCATTCGGAAACCGAGCTCAGCATCGAGACTGTGGCTGGGGCCCATGGCAAAGTCTGCACGGACATCGAAGTCGGCGGCAAGTACGAGATTCGCGGGACCCTGAAACGCCAAGGCGAGCTCGACGAAGATGGTGCACATCCCCTAGGTCGCATCCACGGCATCGTCGTGGCTGGCACAGCCGATGGAGACTGGACCGTTGTCGGTATCGACAAAGACGGTGACGTCGTCGTTATGAACTGCATCTTCGACGGACGCACCGTCAATTCAACGGACATCGACGTCGACTACGGCCTCGACGAGCCCCTAGCCGTGGGGCACAACCCCAAAATCATCGTGCGCGTCGATCCCGAGGGCAGTCTCGAGGTCTTCATCGACGACCAGGAGGTCGTAGAAATCGAGCTCCCCTACGAGATGCCCCGTGTAGCCCATCCCGGAATCTTCGCCAAGACCGGACGTACTACACTTGAAGATATGGTGATCGAGACCTACCCCTGATCTCCGCCTCCCGGCCGCCCCGCTACAGAATCAACCGAAACACTCCCCCCAAGGCTTACTAGCCCCCTTTACCTATGAAAAATCTCCGATTCCTTCCCCTACTGGCCATTCCCGCCTTCCTGGCGTTCACCCAGCCCGAAACCGCGCTGACCTTCTCCCCCGCCGAGGACGCGACCGTCACGATCACCTTCGAGAACAGCGCCGAGTTCTTCCTCGATGACTTCTCCGCAAGCGTGATGGGCAACGACATGACCGCCATGCTTGGCGCCGTCGACGTCTCCGTCAACATGGAAATGGAGAGCGAGTTCACCGACACCTACAAGACCGTGAGCGAAGGCCGCCCCGTCAGCTTCGAGCGCACCTACGGCGCCTCAAACATTGGTGGCGAGTTCACCGGCTCGAGCGACGGAGAGTCCGAGTCCCAGTCCTTCTCCATCGACAGCGCTCTGGAAGACTCCACTGTGCGCTTCACCTGGAACGATGAGGACGAAGACTACACCCGCGCCTTCGTGGATGATGAGGAAGCCGACGCAGACCTACTCAAGGGCCTGCTGCCCCGCCTCGACCTAGGCTTCATGCTGCCCGAGGGCGAAGTGAACGTGGGTGACACCTGGGAACTGGACCCGCTCCAGCTTGCAGCTATGCTGATCCCCGGCGGCGACCTCGCCTATGACGTCGAGGGCCGCGAGGACGCGGACTTCTCCGACTTCGAAGGAGTCATGGGCAACGACGAAGCCTACGCTGCCGTCAGCAAGCTCATGGAAGGCGAAGTTACCGCTACCTTCAAGGGCATGGGTGAAGGCGACGACTCCAACCTCGCCGAGATTTTGGTCGCGATGGACATCTCCGGTGAGGAAGACTTCGCCGACATGGTTGCCGATGCAATCCGCAAGGGCTTGGAAGCTTCTGGCCAAGACATTCCGATGGACCAGATCCCCGATTTCAACACCTTCGCCTTGGCCGTTGGGCTCGATGGTGAAGGCACTCTTGTTTGGGACATGCGTTCTGGACACGTCGCCTCCTTCACGATGAGCGCGGAGATTGAGGTCGAGCTGGCTGTCAACGTGTCCTTCGACATGGAAGGCATGGCCGGTGACGCTGAGGGTGAGGTGCTGCTTGGTGGTGCTGTTGAAATCGGCATGGAAGCTAGCTACTAGTACTTCTTGATCGTTCGACTCGGCCGCTTGGCCGGGTAGCGAAGCAGCGGAGCGACCCTTGGGTTGCTCCGCTGCTTTTTTCACGTAAGCGCCTCTCTACGCAAGCTACCCAAAGACCTTCGCCCACATCTCTTCCTGGAACCCCACGATGAATGCTCCCCCACTGCGCGCCGAAGGAGCCCGCAGGTTTCCACTGGGACCGATCACAAGCTTCTCAAGTTCAGCCCGCGACTCGGCGTCCAAACCGGCGCGCAGATCGAGCTCAACAAGCCGCTTCCCCTTCGCCACGAAGACCTGCTCCACACCTTGGAGCAGCCCATCTAGATCCTCCGGGGCATAGCGCTCTTTGCGCGCATCGGTGGTTTGGGTGACTGTGACTTTGTTTCTACCGATGAACTCATCGGAGCGCTTGCAGCTAGTTCAGCTCTTGCGGTGATAGTAGAAGGAGATCTCGGGTGTGGGCATGGGGAGTTGTTGGGTTGCTGGGCCAGTGCTTGGATTACAGGTTGGCGAGGGCGCGGGCCACTCGGCTGGTCACTTCGAGCAGGTGCGACTCGCTTGCTTGCTCGAAGGGTGGAACGTGAAGGAAGAGAGCGGGGATCGCTAGGCGTTCGCCGTGGGCGAGCAGGTGTTGGAAGACCCAGTCGCAGACGTAGCCGCCGGCGTCGGTGGAGATGCTGACGTCATCGAGGGCGAGGACATGGTGCAGGGCAACCACGTCGAAGCTGGGGCCGCGCTCCTTGAGTTCGATGCCGGTGGGGTTTCCCTGGAAGCCGACCAGGCCGGCGTTGTCCACGGACATGGATGTGGGCTGGGGACGAGCGCGGGACTCTAGGCGAAAACCGGGGCCCGGGTGCACTCCGAGGGACAGCAAGGCACAAGGGGCGGGATCCTGGTGCGACTGCACGAAGCGCTCAAGAGCTGTTGGCGCATCGGCGAAGGTCACAGGTAGGACACTGGAAATGACCTGAAGGCCCTCGGGGCTCGCAAGGGCGAGCTGCTCCGCGATCCATCCACTAGGGTTCCTCGACACCTCTCCAAAGGGCCCAAACCCCGTCATCAGCAGCTTCGCGTTCACCATGGTGCCAGTATATGGCCCAGGACCAGAGCCGCCACGAGGGAAACAGGACCCGGAACGCGCTATGGGGGCCTCTACCCATTAGAATGTCCGCCGCAAGTCTCACTCCCCCTCCAAAGCACTCCGCGCACACCTCTGATTTTTAGGAATATGGGCACTAAGGAAAAGGTCCTGATCGCCAACGGGCAAGGTTTCTGGGGCGACTCAATTCTGGGGCCGGTTCGGCTCGTGAACGAAGGTCCCCTGGATTACTTGACCTTGGATTACCTCGCCGAGGTCACCCTCAGCATCATGCAGAAGTTGCGCTCGCGAGACCCGAAGAAGGGCTACGCGACGGACTTCGTGAAGCTGATTGACCGCGTCTTGCCACAGCTCATCGAGAAGGACATCAAGGTCATCGCGAACGCTGGCGGTGTGAACCCCCACGCCTGCAAGGACGCGCTGCTCGAGGTCGCTGCCAAGCACGGCATCAAGGGTCTCAAGATCGCGATCGTCGAAGGTGACGACATCCTTGCGGATCTCGACGACCTTATGGCCAAGGGCGAGGGCTTCGAGAACATGGACACCGGCGCGCCGCTCACGGATGTGCGCGACACGGTCAGCTCAGCGAACATCTATCTCGGCGCCTTCCCGATTGCCGAGGCCCTTGCCGGCGGCGCGCAGATCGTGCTCACCGGTCGCGGCACCGATCCGGGCCTTGTGCTCGGCCCGATGATCCACGAGTTCGGTTGGACCAAGGAGCAGTTTGACCTGCTCGCAGCCGGCACGATTGCCGGGCACATGGTCGAGTGTGGCGCCCAATGCACGGGCGGCAACTACACGGATTGGAAGCGCATTCCCGACATGGCGATGATTGGCTACCCGATCATCGAAGCCACTGCCGACGGCAGCTTCACGATCACCAAGCACGAGAACACCGGCGGCCTGATCGACGTCTCCACCATCACGCATCAGCTCTGCTACGAGATGGGCGACCCGGAGAACTACCTCGGTCCTGATTGTTGCGCCGACTTCACCAGCGTGAAGCTCGAACAAGATGGCGAGAACCGCGTGCGTGTCTCGGGCGCCGTAGGTAGCCCGCCGCCGGAGACGCTGAAGGTCTCGATCTCCTACCACGAAGGTTGGAAGTCTGCTGGGCAGCTCACGATCTGTGGTCCCGACGCCCTGCCCAAGGCCAAGCTCTGCGCGGACATCGTCTGGAAGCGCCTCGCTTTCGACGGCGCGGATTTCTCGGAAGAGGAGCGCTTCGAAGAGTACGTCGGCTCGGGTGTCTGCCACGAGGGCATCGCCTCGGGCAGCGACTCCGATCCTGCGGAGGTCGTGCTGCGCATGGGCGTTCGCGGTCCCGACCGCAACAAGGTCAACCGCTTCGGCCCAGAGCTCGTGCCCCTCGTGACCAGCGGCCCTCCCGGCGTGACCGGCTTTGCCGGCGGCCGTCCCAAGGCCACCGAAGTGATCGGCTTCTGGCCCGCACTCCTCCACCACAAACACGTCTCGACCAAGGTCGAGGTCTTCGAATCCTAGGGAGCCCGAACCATGCCAAAGATTGAACTGAACCGCATTGCAATGGCCCGTTCGGGCGACAAGGGCGAGGGCTCGAACGCGGGCATCATGGCCCGCTCCCCCGAAGCCTACGCCTTCCTGAAGGCCGAACTCACCGAGCAGGTGCTCAAGGCCCACATGAGCGCCATCAACCCCGGTGCAGTCACGCGCTACTCCGCGGACAACATGCTGGTGCTCAACTTCATCCTGCACGACAGCCTAGGCGGCGGTGGATCGGCCTCGCTGAAGACCGATGCCCAGGGCAAGACCCATGGTCTCGCCGTGCTGCGTATGGTGATGGACGTCCCCCAGGACGTCATCGACGCGACCCCCGAGCCCGCCTAGACCATGGACGTTCTGCTGGAGCTGCACGAGAAGGCGCGCCGCTTGGATCGGCGTATCATCTTGCCCGAATCCCAGGACCCGCGCGTGCGCCAAGCCGCCGCGCGCCTGGCCTCCGAGGGACTCTGTCGCCCGGTTCTTATCGACGCACCCGGCATCGGTGAGCAGCCCAGTGGCGTCGAGGTCGTGCGCCCCCTTCGCGATCCGCGCAAGGAGGGCTTCGCCGAGGCGCTCTTCCAGCGCCGCAAGTCCCGCGGTATGACCATGGACGAGGCACGCACCAAGATCGAGCAGCCGCTGCTCTTCGGTGCGTCCCTGATCGCATCCGGTGATTGCGACGGCGGTGTCGCCGGATCCGAGGCATCCACGGCCGACGTGATCCGCGCTGGTCTTTGGGTGCTTGGCACCGCGCCCGGACTCTCGACCGTGTCCTCGTGCTTCTTGATGATCCAGCCCAGTGGCGAGGTCCTGACCTTTGGCGACTGCGGCGTGGTCCCGGACCCGACGATGGAACAGCTCGTGGACATCGCCGTGTCCACCGCCGAGAGCCACCGCAAGCTCGTGGGGCTGTCGCCCCGGGTTGCGCTGCTGTCATTCTCGACCCGGGGCTCGGCGAGCCACCCAAAAGTGGACAAGGTCCGC
Source organism: Planctomycetota bacterium (assembly GCA_047629095.1). Classification (GTDB taxonomy): domain Bacteria; phylum Planctomycetota; class UBA1135; order UBA1135; genus CALBMX01. The sequence goes on from JBLHWM010000061.1 coordinate 11,695, forward strand.
GGCGCAACCGAGCTGCTCAAGCTGCGCGCGCCGGGACTCTGCTGCGATGGCGAGCTCCAAGTCGACGCGGCCATCGTGCCAGCCGTCGCCGAGAAGAAGGCCCCTGGCTCGGCCACAGCGGGCCGCGCCAATGTGCTGATCTTCCCGGACCTAGACTCGGGCAACATCGCTTACAAGCTGACCCAGCGCCTAGGTGGTGCCAAGGCGCTCGGCCCCCTGATCCAGGGGCTCTCCAAGCCACTCATGGACCTCTCTCGGGGCTGCACGGTCGACGACATCGTGAACGTGGCCTGCATCTCGGCAGTGCTCTCGAGCTGAATCCCCTGGATTCCGGGCGAGATTCCCCCGCCCTTCGCCCGTAGACTCTTCCCATGGAAGCCGTTGCAAGAGATCTCCGCGCCTGCGGCACCTGTGGACTGGTGCAGCGGGTTGCACCGATCCCCAAGGACCACCGCGCGATGTGCCCGCGCTGTAAGAGCGTCGTCGCTCGCAGCCCCCACAACAAGCTGCGCGGCGCGAACACCTGGACCGCCGCCACAGCGTTGGCCGCCCTGCTGCTCTACCCCCTCGCCATCCTGCTGCCCTTCCTTAGTGTCGAGCGCTTGGGCCACCACCACGCCGGCAGTATCCTCGAGAGCGGCATGGAGCTCCTCTTTCATGGCGAGGTCTTCATCGGCATCACGGTTCTCCTGTGCTCGGTCGTCTTCCCCCTCGCGAAACTCACCGGACTGCTGCTGATCAGCACGTCCCACGGATGGATGAAGCGCGAGCACCTCGCGCGCACTTGGCATGCCGTCGAGCTCGTCGGCCGCTGGGGCATGCTCGATGTCCTGCTCGCCGCGGTTCTCGTCGCCATGCTTAAGCTCGGCGATCTTGTGACCGTGGAACCTGGCCCCGGCCTGGTCGCCTTCACCGCCTGCGTCGGCTTGAGCCTGCTCGCCAGCGCGTTCTTTGATCCCCACGCCCTTTGGGAAACCGAATGACTACGAACGAGACTCCCACCGATCCAAAGCAAGAGGACATTCCCGAGGCTCTGATCTTGCCGCCGCGCAAGCGCTCTTACTCCTCCGCCTCCGTAGCCGTATTGATCCCGATCATCGCGATCCTCTTCGCGGCTTGGTACGGCGTGCGCGCCTGGGACCAGCGCGGCCTGGAGATCGACATCCACTTTGCCGATGGCCACGGTATCAAAGCCGGCGACAGCCTGCGCTTCCACGGTATTTCGGTCGGACAGGTCGAGGCCGTTACCCTCGATAAGCGAATGCAGGGTGTCGACGTCCAGGTCCAGTTAATGGAGTCCAGTCGGGCACTGGCCAAAACGGGCACCCGCTTTTGGATCGTGCGACCCCAGGTCGAATTCGCGGGCATCACAGGGCTGGATACGGTGCTCGGCGCCCACTACCTGAACGTTGCCCCGGGACCGCAGGACGCCGCCCCGCGCCAGAGTTTCACCGGCCTGGAAGAGCCGCCCGTAGATGTGGCGCCGGGCTCTTTGGAGCTAGTGCTCGAGGCCACCGATCGCGGCAGCGCGCGCCGTGGCTCCCCGGTCACCTGGCGCCGCACACCCGTGGGCCAGGTGCTCTCCGCCGAGCTCTCGAGCGACGCGCGCGTGGTCGAAGTCCGCATTGCCATCCGTCCGGAGTACGCCTCATTGGTGCTTGAAAACTCGCGTTTCTTCGAGGTCGGTGGCCTTAGCT
>JBLHWM010000062.1:0-13306 GCA_047629095.1 Planctomycetota bacterium
ATGATCGACCTCAACGATAACTTCCACGAAAACCTGACGCTTGACGAGCTCGAGCGTTTGATCGGGGGCTGCAAGTGAGCAACTTCGAAACGTACCTCACCAGCCGGATGACCGGCGACGATAGCCACACGCTCTCCACTTATAAGAAGAACGGCGGCTACGCAACTCTCGAGCGCGCTCTCAAGGAGATGCAGCCCGCGGATGTCACGGAAGCGGTCAAGGCTTCGGGCCTGCGCGGCCGAGGCGGCGCTGGCTTCCCGACGGGTCTGAAGTGGACCTTCATGCCCGACCCGGCGAAGGATCCCCGCAGTCGGTACCTCGCGATCAACGCGGATGAGTCCGAGCCGGGCACCTGCAAGGACCGCGTCATTATGGACGAGGATCCCCACGGAATGCTCGAGGGCATTTTGCTGGCCTGCTACGCCATGAAGTGCGAAGCATCCTACATCTACGTGCGTGGCGAGTATCGCCATCAGTACGACCGCACCGTTGCTGCAATCGCCGAGGCCCGCGAGGCCGGACTGATCGGCAAGAACATTCTTGGCAGCGGATTCGACTGCGAGATCTTCATGCACAAGGGCGCCGGCGCCTACATCTGCGGTGAAGAGACCGGCATGATGGAGAGCCTCGAAGGCAAGCGTGGCCACCCGCGTCCCAAGCCTCCTTTCCCCGCCGGATTTGGCCTTTGGGGCCAGCCGACGACGGTGAACAACGTGGAGACCATCTTCAACGTACCGTTCATTGTGGACAAGGGCGCCGAGTGGTATCGGACCATGGGTTCTGAGTCTAGCCCCGGCAACTTCCTGGTCGGCATCAGCGGCAACGTGAACAAGCCCGGTGTCTACGAGGCACCCCTTGGCACCAACGCGAAGGTGCTGCTTGAGGCGGACCACTTCGCCGGTGGCGTGACCGAGGGTCGCAAGCTCAAGGCATGGTTCACCGGTGGCTCGTCGACGGGCATGATGCCTGGCGACACCATCGACGTCGCCATGGACCACGACTCGGTCAAGGCTGCGGGAACGATGCTCGGTACCGCCGCTATGATCATGCTGGACGACACCCAGTGTGTGGTCCGAGCTATGCAGATCATCGCACGCTTCTACGACCACGAGACCTGCGGGCAGTGCTCCCAGTGTCGCGAGGGTTGCCAGTGGCTGCACCAGATCTTCAAGCGCATCGAAGACGGCCAGGGCCGCGATGGTGACATCGACCTTCTGACTAGCATCGGCAACGGCATGGCGCCAGGCAAGACGATCTGCGCTCTGGCCGACGCTGCTGCTATCCCTGCCCACATGATGGTCAAGCACTTCCGCGCGGAGCTCGAAGAGCACATTCGCGATGGCGGCTGCAAAATCAACAAGACCGGAAAATGCGCTTCCCACAGCGCTCCTGAACCCGCGGAGGCCCAGGCGTGATCAAGATCACTGTAAATGGACGCGAAGTCGAAGCCGATCCGACCAAGCCGCTGATTGCGGCTTGTGACGATTCCGGTATCGACGTTCCTCGCTACTGCTATCACCCCGCCATGAAGCCCATGGGCTCGTGCCGGATCTGCCAAGTGGAGGTCTCCGAAGGGGGGCGCCCGGCTCGCGTGGTGGTTGCCTGCCGCACCCAAGTCACCGAGGGCATGGTGGTCAACACCGAGGCCGCCGGGGCCCACGACGCACGTCGTGAGTGCCTTGAGTTCCTGCTCAAGAACCACCCCCTCGACTGCCCGATCTGCGACAAGGCCGGCGAGTGCACCTTGCAGGACTACTCCTTCCAGGAGCAGCAGGCCGCAAGCCGTTCGACCGAGCCGCGAGCTCAACTCGAGAAGCGCGTCGACCTCGGGGATGTGATCATGCTCGACCAAGAGCGCTGCATCCTGTGCACGCGCTGCGTGCGCTTCCAAGAAGAGGTCACGAAGAAGCCCGAGTTGACCAACGCGGGCCTCGCCTCGAACTCCTACATCACGACCTTCGCGGGTCGTCCGCTGACCGGCAACTACCAGGGCAACTTGGCGGACGTCTGCCCGGTGGGGGCCCTGACCCTGAAGCCGTTCCGCTTCAAGGCGCGTGTCTGGAACCTGGAGAAGTCCTCGTCGACCTGTGCTGAGTGCAGCCGCGGTTGCTCGATCAGCGTCGAGGTTTTGCGCCGCGGCGATGTCAAGCGCATCCGCCCCGTGTTCAACCCCGACGTCAACCAGTGGTGGATGTGCGACACGGGTCGCTTCAGCTTCCCCGCGGTGAACGATCCGGACCGCCTACTCGGCGGAATGGTTGCGAGTGGCGACGACCTGATGGGATCGACCACCGGAGAAGCAATCAAGCACGCCGCGAGCGTTCTTGGCAGCGCCGGCGACTCGGTGCTGATCGCCTCGCCCTTCCTTACTGTGGAAGAAGCCGAGCACGTCAAGACGCTTGCCAGCGCAGTCGGCGCGGAACTTCTGTTCGTGTCGCCCGACGCCAACGAACTCAAGGACGACCTGCTGCACACGGGCGATCCTTGCCCGAACCGCAGGGGCCTCGAGACCGCTGGCTTCAAGGCGATCTCGCCCAAGGACGCCACTGCGAAAATTGCCGGTGCGAATGCGGCGGTGCTTGTTGGCGAGCGCATCCTGAAGCTACTCGGTGGCAACGATCTTGGCGCGACCAAGCTCGTGACCTTCGACACGACCGCCTGCCTAGCCGCGGGCGTCGAAGCCAGCATCTCGATTCCCTACTATGTCGAGAAGGCTGGTACCTGGATCAATGTGGATGGGCACGAGGGCAAACTTACGGTCACGCGACCGCTTCCCCCTAGCGTGTCTCCCCTCGAGCGCAGCCTCGAAGAGCTCACCAAGGCCCTATCCCGCGCGGGAGCGAGTGTCTGATGGATATGCTCATCACAATCGGCGTCATCGTCGCGAAGATCACCTGCATTTACGGCGGAATGATCACCATCGCGGCACTGACGACCCTCGCCGAGCGCAAGGTCTCAGCGTGGATTCAGTTCCGCTACGGTCCCAACCGCGTTGGTCCCTGGGGGCTCTTGCAGCCCCTTGCTGACGGCGTCAAGTTCATCTTCAAGGAAGAGCTTGTGCCCGACGGCGCCAACAAGTGGATGTTCCGCTTGGCCCCGGCCCTCTCGGCCATGCCCGCCATGATGGGAGTCGCCGTGATTCCCTTCGCGGCAGTCAGCCCGTTCTATCAGGACGAGGGCCCCCTCGCGATCGCGAGTCTGAACATCGATGTGCTCTACATCCTGGCCTTCTCGGGCCTGTCGATCTACGGCATCATCCTGGGCGGCTGGGCCTCGAACTCGAAGTTCTCCCTGCTGGGCGCGATCCGTGCTTCGGCACAGATGATTAGCTACGAGCTCGCGCTGATCCTCTCGATCATGGCCATCGTGGTGATGACCGGCAGCTTCTCCATGCACGAGATTGCGAACGCTCAATCCGGCGCGATCTGGCACTGGAACATCTTCAGCCAGCCCCTGGCGTTCCTGCTGTTCTTGATCGCGACCTTCGCCGAGACCAACCGTCACCCCTTCGACTTCGCCGAGTGCGAACCCGAGTTGGTTGGTGGGTTCCATACGGAGTTCAGCTCCATGCGCTTCGCCCTGTTCTTCCTGGGCGAGTACTGTGCAATCTTTGTCATGTGCTGCATGACGACGATTTTCTTCCTGGGTGGTTACCACGTCCCGTTCATGGAGGATGCCCCCTGGTTCCTCCAGGTCGGCGCCATGCTGGCGAAGGTGATCGCGCTGCTCTTCCTGTTCATTTGGGTGCGGTGGACAATCCCCCGCTTCCGCTTCGACCAGCTCATGGACCTTGGATGGAAGCGATTCCTTCCCTTGGCCCTGGCTAACCTGCTCGTCACGGGCGGGCTCGTTTCAATGGGGATCCTGTAAGCCATGGTAATCGTCAAACGCAAGACTCTGAGCTTCTCGGAGAAGCTCTATCTGCCCGAAATCCTCAAGGGTATGGGCATGACCTTCAAGGCCATGTTCAAGCCCCGGACCACGCGCCAGTACCCCGAGGAACCGCTTCCTACCAACGAGGTGACCCGCGGCCAGCCGCGTCTCGCCACGAACGACGAGGACGGTTCGATCCGCTGCGTCTCCTGTGGACTCTGCGAGATCGCATGTCCCGCCTACGCCATCACCATTGATGGCCAGGACACCGAGCGCAACGCGATTACGATCGGCGGAGATGTCACGGAGAAGTTCATCGAGCGCGAGCCCGTGACCTTCGAAATCGACATGCTGCGCTGCATCCTCTGCGGCTTCTGTGAGGAAGCCTGCCCGAAAGACGCGATCTTTATGAGCGACGAGCTCGAGCTCGCGGATTTCACCCGCAATGACCTTATCTACGGACTGGACAAGCTCAAAAGGCCTGTCTCCACGCTCCGTCCCCGCATCGACTATATCTACAAGGTGAACGAAAGGTGGCAAGCCCCCTCTTCTACGCGCTAAGCGCGATCGCCATCCTCTGTGCTCTGGGGGTCGTGATCTCACGAAACCCAATGCAGAGTGTGCTGAACCTACTCGGGTCCTTTGTGGCTCTCTCGGCGATCTATCTCATGGCCGGCTTCCAGTTCCTGGCAGCCGCTCAGATTTTGGTCTACGCCGGAGCGATCATGGTGCTCTTCATCTTCGTGGTGATGTTGCTCAACCTGACCGATCGTGAGGAGGGCCAATCCATAGTGATGGGGCTCTTTAACGGTCGCGTGATCGGTTCGCTCGCGGTCTTCGCGGGGCTGATCATTGCGGGTGTGCTCGCCACCACGGGCAGCTTTGCCCCGGTGGATGCAACGGCCCACGGTGGGGACCTCGATCATATGGAGTCCCTCGCTGGCGTGCTCTTCAGTAAGTACATGCTGCCCTTTGAGGCTGCGTCGCTCTTGCTGTTGGCCACCCTCGTTGGTGTGATGCTGCTCGCTAAGCGCGAGCGCTCTGGTTCACAAGGCGGAGATCAGTCATGAATGTGCCCACCGAACATCTCCTGATTCTCGCTGCGGTGCTCTTCAGCTTGGGAACCCTCGGTTTCCTGCTGCGCCGCAACTTGATCGTTGTGCTAGCCAGTGTCGAGCTGATGCTCAACGCTGCCAACTTGACCTTCCTGGCTGGTGCCAGGGCCCACAGCTCTGTGGGGCCCCTGAATATGGATGGGCCGATCTTTGCACTGTTCGTGATCTTGGTCGCCGCTTGTGAAGCGGCCCTTGGTCTCGCCCTTGTGATCGCGTTCTACCGCCAAAAGCGAACGGTCGATATCGACGCCGCTGTGGAGCTACGAGGCTAGTCCTATGCAAGATTACAACCTTCTCTGGCTCATGCCACTGCTGCCCTTCCTGGGTAGTATCGTCTGTGGAGCCCTGCACTTTGCCACGCTGAGCGCGCGCAAGAAGAACCCCGCGATCGGCCACGGTCCCGGCGCTCTTGCCGCTCCCGTCGCCATCGCTGCCATGCTTGGCTCCTTCGCGGTAGCCGTCATGGCCTTCTTCAAGCTGAAGGGCTTGGACGCCGCTGGCCGCGCCATGGGCGTGGAGTCATCGCCTTGGCACTGGATCGACATGGGGCCCTTCTCCATCGATCTCTCCATGGTCGTCGACCCGCTCTCCGCCGTGATGATCCTTGTGATCACTGGCGTGGGCGCCTTGATTCACATCTACTCCGCCGGCTACATCAAGGACGACCCAGGCTTCGCGAAGTTCTTCGCGTACCTGAACCTGTTCGTCGCGATGATGCTGATCCTGGTGCTCTCCAGCAACCTGGTTGGCCTGTTCGTCGGTTGGGAAGGTGTGGGGCTCTGCTCCTACCTCTTGATCGGCTTCTGGTACGACAAGGGCTGGCCCGCCGAGGCGGGGCAGAAGGCCTTTGTGGTCAACCGCATCGGTGACGCCTGCTTCTTGATCGGAGCGTTCCTGCTGATTCGCCTGTTCGGCACCCTGGACACCTCCGACATCGTCGCTGGCGTCGCGGGTATCCTCGAGAACGGGGACCAGATGAAGGACCTCGGCCTAGCCGCCCTGCTCATGTTCGGTGGAGCCTGCGGTAAGTCCGCACAGTTCCCCCTGATGGTCTGGCTGCCCGACGCCATGGCCGGCCCGACGCCGGTCTCGGCCCTGATCCACGCGGCCACCATGGTGACCGCGGGCGTGTACCTGATCGTCCGCATGAACCCGGTCTACGCCGCCTGCCCCGACGTCTTGTTCGTCATCGGCTGTGTCGGCGCACTGACTGCCTTCATTGGAGCGACCAGCGCTATCCGCCAGACCGACATCAAGAAGGTTCTTGCCTACTCGACGGTCAGTCAACTCGGTTACATGTTCCTCGCTCTGTCGACAGGTGCTTGGGCCGCAGCGGTCTTCCACCTGGTGACCCACGCCTTCTTCAAGGGCCTGCTCTTCCTGGGCTCCGGCTCGGTGATCCACGGCATGCACCACGAGCAGAACATGTACAAAATGGGCGGCTTGAAGAAGCACATGCCCAAGACCTTCCTCACCTTCCTGGTGGGGGCGGCAGCCCTCTCGGGCCTTCCGCTGCTAAGCGGCTACTTCTCGAAGGACGAGATCCTGTTCATGTCCTTCAGTCAGGGTGGCGGCTACATGGTCCTTTGGATCATCGGCCTGATCTCTGCCGCGATGACGGCCTACTACACATGGCGCATGGTTGCCCTGACCTTCTTTGGTGAGGAGCGCTTCGATGTCGATCACGTGCACCCGCACGAGTCGCCTTCGACCATGACCATCCCCTTGGTTATCTTGGCTGTCTTAGCTGGCCTGGGCGGCATCTTGAACTTGCCCCTTGTCCTAGCTGACATCAAGTTGGGCAGCATCACAGCTGCCATGCACCACTGGCTTGAGCCCGTGACCGACGGCGCCCAAGCCGTGGCGGTCAAGTTGGCCGAGCTCACCGGGGAACCGGTAGCCCTGGCTGCCCTAAACCCTGAGCACCACCCGAACCACGCTGCGGAGTGGGGCCTCTTGGCCCTCGGCGCCATTGTCGCCCTAGCCTTCAGCCACCTCGGCTTCCGTCGCTATCTCAACGGTCCCGAGCCGGACCTGGCCGATGCGCGTCGCGCACCCGGCTTGACTGGTTTCCTTGGCAACGCCTGGCGTCTGGACGGCCTCTTCGAGGTCATGATCCTGATTCCTGTTCGCCTCCTCTCTGAATTCATCTCCGCAATCGTGGACAAGCTCTTTATCGACGGGGCCGTGAACGGCGTCGCCTCGATGGCCAAGCTGGTCGGCGATGACACCCGCAAGATGACCACCGGCAGCGTCAAGAGCTACGCTGTCTGGATGGGCTTCGGCGCCGCCGCCCTGTCCCTTCTCCTAATGTGGATCTAATATGGACTCCCTCACCGTATTGACCTTCCTGCCCCTCGTGGGCGCACTCCTGGTGATGGCGATGCCAGCATCCAAGACCAAGGCGATCCGCCTCGTTGCCCTCGCGACGACCGTGATCACCGGCGTCATTGGACTCAGCATCTACGCCGGATTCGATGGCGCCTCGGCGGCCATGCAGAACACCTGCGAGGCCCCGTGGTTCACCCTTCCGGGCACCGACATCGAAGTCGCCTTCCGCTTGGGCTTGGACGGCATCTCCGTCCTGATGATTGGCCTGACCGCCATCATCATGCCTATCGTGATCCTGTCCACCTATGGGCACATCCACGACCGCGTGAAGGAGTTCTTCATCTGGATGTTGATCATGGAGACGGGCATGCTTGGCGTGTTCCTCTCCACGGACATCATCCTGTTCTACGTGTTCTGGGAGGTCAGCCTTGTACCGCTGTACTTCCTGGTCGGCATCTGGGGCGGAGACCAGCGCATCTACGCCACGGTCAAGTTCTTCCTCTATACCGTCGCTGGTAGCCTGGTCATGTTGGTCGCGATCATCGCGATGATCATGACCCTGGGCACCACAAACATGGAGACCCTGATGGCCACGGCCAGCAGCCTTCCTGTCGCGGACCAGAGCTGGATGTTCTTCGCCTTCGCCTTGGCCTTCTGTATCAAGGTCCCGGTCCTGCCGTTCCACACCTGGCTCGCGGACGCCCACACCCAGGCTCCGACCTCGGGTTCGGTGCTGCTGGCTGGCGTGCTGCTCAAGATGGGCACCTATGGCTTGATCCGCTTTGCGATTGGCTTCTTCCCGATGATGGCGTTGGAGCACCAGGGCCTCTTTATGGCACTCGGCGCGATCGGCATCGTCTACGGCGCCTTCCTCGCCATGGCCCAGACCGACATCAAGCGCCTCATCGCCTGCTCGTCGGTCAGCCACCTCGGCTTCGTCGTCATGGGCATGTTTGCCCTGAACGAGATCGGACTGCGCGGAAGCATCCTGCAGATGGTGAACCACGGGCTCTCCACGGGCCTGCTCTTCCTGCTGATCGGCATGGTCTACGAGCGGCGCCACACGCGCCTCATCTCCGACTTCGGTGGCATCGCCGCATCGATGCCGATCTTCGCGCTGTTCTTCATCATCTCGATGCTGTCCAGCGTCGGCCTTCCGGGACTCAACGGCTTTGTCGGCGAGTTCATGATCTTGGCCGGCTCCTTCGAGGCCAGCCCCATGTGGGGAGCCATCGGCGTCACCGGAGTCATCTTCGGCGCGATCTACTTGCTCTCGGCAACGCGCCGCATGCTCTTCGGGCCCCTGACCCGGGATGAGAACCGCAACCTCACGGACATCAACTTCCGCGAGATCGGCCTCATGCTTCCCATGATCATCCTCTGCTTCTGGATGGGTGTACAGCCCAACGCTTTCCTCGACAAGATTGATGGTAGCATCGGCGGCGAAGGCGGCTTGATGCAGCGTATCGAGGCTGCTGAGGAGCAACTGTTGCTCAACGCAGCGTCTACCCAAGAAGCGACCGCCGCCCTGTCGGCTATCCAACTGGACGAGAACCTCACGGAGGTCTCCCGATGATCACACTAGCAACCCTAGTCCAGGCTCCTACGATGCTCGAAGAGAGCTTCCGGGACGTCTTCACCGGCGGAGCCTCTGCGGCTCTCATGCCTTTCATGGCCCTGGCGATCGGCGCTCTGCTGATGTTGCTTGTGGACATCATCAAAGGTGCCGAGATGCTGCGCCCTGTTGTTGTGCTTGCCGCCTTGGCGACCGCAATCGTGACGGCGTGGTGCCAAATCAGCGACCCCGCCATGCTTGTGCTCGGCGGGACCTATGGAGTCTCTCCGGCCACGGCGATCTTCAGCCTGATCTTCTGCATCGGCGCGCTCTTCGCGTGGATCTACGGCCTGGGCTACTACGAAGGACGCCTGCGCCAGTTCAGCGGCGAGTACGACATGCTGCTGCTGTCGGCGACCGCTGGCATGATCCTGATGGTGGGGGCGAACGACCTGCTCGTGTTCTTCATCGGACTCGAGATCCTCTCCCTACCTCTCTACGCCCTGTGCGCCTTCCGCCGCACCCGCACGGATTCGGTCGAGGCCGGCCTCAAGTACTTCCTACTCGGCGCTTTCGCCGCGGCCTTCTTCCTATTCGGAACGGCCCTGGTCTACACAGCCACCGGCACCCTGAACATGAGCGAGCTCGCTTTGATGTTCCAGGGCGATGTGGCCCGTAGCCCGATCGCTCTTGTGGGCGGCGCCATGCTGATGGCTGGCATCTTCTTCAAGGTCTCGGTCTTCCCGTTCCACCTGTGGGTTCCGGACGTCTACGAAGGCAGCCCGACCCCGATCACGACCCTGATGGCCACCGGCACAAAAGCCGCAGCCTTCGGATTCCTGATCCCGGCCACGTTCCTGCTGCCCCCGGCAGCCACGGGCATCATCGCCGCCATGGCGCTCTTGACCATGGCCGCCGGCAACCTCGGTGCCTTGGTTCAGACCAACGTCAAGCGCATGCTCGCCTACTCGGGTATCGCCCACGCTGGCACGGTCATGCTATTGATGGCCGGCATCTTGGCTTCGGGCGGCGACGAAGACGTGCGTGCAGCGTCCATGAACGCGACCCTGTTCTACATGGCCGCCTACCTATTCACCTCCACCGGTGCATTCGGTCTCTTGGCCATGCTCGAGCGTGAAGGCGAGCAGATGATCACCCTAGATGGACTGCGGGGCCTCGGCCGCCGCCGTCCCGCCGTCGCTGCAGCCATGACCCTGTTCATGCTTAGCCTGGGTGGCATCCCCGCCACCGGCGGCTTCTTCGGCAAGTTCATGGTCTTCATGGTGCTCGTCGAACAGAAGATGGTCGCCGTCGCTATCCTCGGCGCTCTGCTCTCGGTCGTGGCCCTCGGCTACTACCTACGCGTCATCGTCACCATGTGGATGGAGCCCCTCGCCGAAGGCGAAGCGGAACGCCAAGCCCCCTCGACCCTACCCGCGAGCATCGTCACCGCAGCCTGCGCCATCGGCGTTCTCTGCATGGGCCTGATGCCCGCCTGGTTCCTGGGACTGCTCGGCTAACGCTAAGCGACATCCCCACAAGCAGGGCCTTGATGAGCAATCATCAAGGCCCTGTTTGCTTAGGTACATCTACCATTTTGAGGGCTCTCGAAAGCGGGTAGGCCGGCATGTCGCCTGTGGCTAGGCTCTACACTCAATGGCAAATGCGAAGCTTGGGTGTTCCGCGACATGTCCTTGGGTAGTTATGTCGTTGAGGTCTGGGGTGGCGCCGCCCTTTGGGCCGGGATCTCACTCTTGCCCCTTACGGCACCAGTCCCGAAGTCCGATGAGGATGTACCCACCAGGAAGCCGTAAGTAAGGCTGCGTTCAATCGACTCACAACTCATCTCAATCGAGGCCTTCTTGGGAGACCAATTTCGCCCCGTTTGGTAACTTCCAGACAACGCGCTCCGCCGCCCCAAATCATCGAACATATGAAGTCCAAAACATACCGCACCCTCCTCGCCTCCTCGCTGCTTGCCTTGACCGTATCTTCGTGTGCGTTTGGCCGCCAACGGACCCATGAACCCATCGAAGCCATGGCGGTCTCCTCCCTGGCGATCGGCGACGATGCCCAGCGTGTGACCGAGCTACTTGGCGCACCGTCCGAAGTGGTTCAACTGGGTAAGCGCTCGGCCTATCGCTACGACTACACCGAGGCCAAGCAGACGGGGCTCTTCCTGATCCTTGTCGGCTTCTTCAACTCGGATAGCCACCAGGATCGGGTCTGGGTCTTCCTCGACGAGTCGAACCGCCTGACCCATGTGGGCTCGACCCTGCAGGGTGATTCGGCAGAGTACGGCATGCCCTGGTCGGAGTAGGGGTGCCCGTGACTCACTTCAACTTCAAGCTCCTAGCGGGCTTAGTGCTACTCATGCCCCTGAGCTCGTGCCTGACGGGCAACTTGATGCGCATACAGCGCAACGATGTTGTGCCCGCTGGCGCCAGCGCAGACTGGGTCATTGGTGCCACCACCTTGACCGAGTGCTTGGAGCAACTCGGTGCTCCCCTTGATGTTTGGGCCGAGCCGAATGGCGGTATCCTGATGGCCTGGTATGGCTCGGACAACTCGGGCTGGAGCCTGACGTTCTCGGCCCCCGTTGGCCAAGCCCTGGACGTGAGCGCTAGCTACACCGATGTGCAGGAAGGGGACGAGGGCGTGGTGCTCTTCTTCGACGCGGACCTGAACCTGACCCGCTGGGTCGAAGGCAAGGTCGCGGATCTCGTTCGAGAGAAGGCGCGCCCGACCTTCGAAGAATAGGCGCCGCAGCCGGACGGCTGCCCAAGCCTTGCGCTAAACAAGAGATCGCCCCTTGGTCCATGTCGGACCAAGGGGCGATCTTCGTTCAGAGCTCGAGTCGAGACTAGCCCATGTCGGCGATCATGTGAACATCGCGCTGGGGGTAGGGGATCGAGACGCCGTTGGCATCGAAGGCTTCCTTGACCTTTTTATGGGTGTCGAACCAGACGTCCCAGTAGTGCTCGGGCTTCACGTGGGGGCGGCAGACGAAGTCAACACTCGAGGCTCCGTGCCCAGTGCAGGCAACGGTGGGTGCGGGCTCTGCCAAGACGCGGTCGTCCTGGGCTAGCACCGCTTCCATCAGCTCGATGGCCTTGTCCATGTCGTCGCCGTAGCCGATGCCGAAGGTCATATCGACACGCAGCATGCCATTGGTTGTGTAGTTGATGATGTTGCCGCCCGTGATGGAGGCGTTGGCGATGACGGCGCGCTTGTTATCCAGGGTGTTCATCACCGTGGCGAAGACGCCGATCTCGTCCACAATGCCAAGGACTCCGCCGGCTTCGATCAGGTCGCCTTCGCGAATGGGCCGGAAGATCATCAACATGACACCAGCAGCGAAGTTGGCCAAGGAGCCTTGCAGCGCAAAGCCAATGGCGAAGGTGGCGGCACCGATGACTGCCACAAAGCTACCAGTGTCGAGCCCGAGCTTCGTCGCCGCTGCAATGAAGACAAACGCAAGTAGGGCAAAGTACAGGCACGAGGTGGCAAAGTTAATCAAGGTCGGATCGAGCTTGGACTTGCCCAGGGCCTTCCTCAGGATTGCCGTAATCATACGCGCCACAATCCAGCCAAGCAGCATGATGATGATGGCACCAAGCAGGGAGGGAGCGAACTCGATGGCCTTCTCCTTCGCCGCTTCGATGTACCCACTCCACTTGCTCACATCCGTGAGGGCGTCGGTCATGGCACTTGGGTCATCCGGCACTACGGCAACCTCCGTGACGGCTTCCGGGGTCATTCCCGCCGTACCAAGAGCTTCGGTGAGAGTTCGAATGGAGTCGGCAATGGCGTTGAGGCCGCTGGCGACTTCTTGGGCACCATCTTGGATAAGTCGGGGGATCATCATGTTCAAAATGGATGAGGGTGGAGGCCGGTAACTGGTGAAGTTACATGCTAGCTTCCACGATTCCTGAGTCCTAAAGAATCACATGGACTTCAGCCTGAGATCTAAACAGAACAAGCTCCAAGATTGCGAAGATCAAATTAGATAGAGCGCACTGCACTTATCGGCGGGGCTTCAGGATCTTGTGTGGGTAGAGGCGCTTCGCTTGGCGCTCCGCTGGGGGGGCGCGCTCCGCGCGGGATGGGGACGAGTTGGACGTGCGGGCGGGCTTGCATTGCTCTGCCTCCTGCACGCGGAGTGCTCGGAGCGTTGGGGATATTTTTGCTTCGTCTGGGGAGCACTCCTGAAGACAAAGCGATTCCGGAGGCAGAGCAATGCAAGCCCGCCCTTCTGTAGGCGATTCGTCTGGGAGAGGGGGAAAAGTTGTACGTCAGTGACGGCCGACCAAGCCCCAAGGAACAAACATCCCTGACGCTTGTCCTTAAGCGCCCCTCTCCCCTCCCAAACGTACAATTCCCCCCTTTCTCCCAGGCGAATCGTCTACAGGAGGGTGGGCTTTGACGATGC
>JBLHWM010000063.1:0-13260 GCA_047629095.1 Planctomycetota bacterium
GCACTTGCACTTCAATGTGGCGTCCACCGGTCAGGTACTTTTCCAAGTAGACCGAGGCCGAGCCGAAGTTGGCGAGGGCTTCGGTAGAGCACAGGCCAAAGGACTCGCGCACTTCCTTGTCGTTGTGGCAGAGGCGCATGCCCCGACCGCCGCCGCCAGCGTCGGCCTTCAGGATGACCGGGAAGCCGACCTCGGCCGCCACCCGCGCGGCCTCTTCGGCATCGGCCAGGGGGCCGTCGGATCCAGGGATCACGGGCAGGCCGGCAGCGCGCATGGCTGTCTTCGCCGGACTCTTCAAGCCCATGCTCGCCATGAGTTCGGGTGAGGGGCCGACGAACGTGACTCCGTGTTGGCGGCAGAGAGCAGCGAACTGTGCATTCTCGGCGAGGAAGCCCCAGCCGGGATGGATCGCGGTGCAGCGCATCTGCTTGGCGGCCTGGAGGATGCGCTCGCCGCGCAGGTAGCTGTCGGTGGGGGCGCCCGGACCGATGCAGCAGACCTCGTCCATTTCCTTGGCCCAGGCGGAGTCCGCATCGGCTTCGGAGACAACTCCGACGGGTTGGATGTCAAGGTCCCGGCAGGCCCGGGCGATGCGAGCGGCGACCTCGCCTCGGTTGGCGATCAATAGGCGGTGAAACATGGCGACGAGTTTAACAAGGCGCGGACCGCGGCGGACAAACCCAAGGGGGTTTCCGGCACAGGTTGCCTCCCAGCTAACCGGCCCGGCAGTGCTGCGGCCTATGGGGGGGACGTGTTTGGACGGTTTTGGCAAGAATTATGGACGCGGGAAATGGCGTACGTGGTGTACATTGGGCATGCATAATGTAGCCCCGCAAAGCAACACAATGAACTCGCCTGAATCGCTTCTCGCCCAAGCCTACGATGGTCTTCGCAAGGACCTTCAACTCGCCGAGGCCAATGCAGACCAAGCATGGTCGGAGATGCTCGCGCAGTCCGAAAGGACTGGCGAGCCGATTGCGCTCCGTCATCGCGCAAAGTATTTGACTTGCCTCGCCCATGTCAGACGTTGCGAGGAGGTGATTGCGGCGGCGATCCCAGCCATTGAAGCGGCCCGCGAGGAAGGGGACGTGATCGTCGAGGCCGAGCTGCAACACGCCCTTGGCATGTCCTATTGGTTTCTCCAAAAGGCTGGCCCAGCCCTCGAGGCAATTCGCAGGGGGATTCAGTGCCTCAGTGCTCAGAAGGACTCAGACAGCATGCTGGGCGGATTCCATGAGTTGAGCGGCGTGATCTCCCGCAATCAGGGGAAGCTCGAGAAGGCATTGGATTACATTCAGCAGGCCAAGCTGATTTGGGTCGAGAAAGGGGATGCGAGAAGACTGCTAGTAAATCGGGTCAACTACGCCACTACCCTGTTGCACAAGGGGGATTTCACCGGAGCTCTGGAGGGCTCTCTCGAAGCTAGGAGTCTCTTGGGAGAAGTCGGCGATGTGGGGACTCGTTGCCGCTTAGCCTTCACTCTGGCGATCATTCACCAGTCCCTGGAGGATGTTGCCCCCGCGCTTGCGGAGGCCCGTGATGCGATTGCATACAGCCACGAATGTGGCGACCTAAATACCCGCGTGGGAGCCCAATGTATTCTCGCAGAGATCCTGTGCGATATGGGGGACCTAGAAGGAGCCCTCGAGAATGCACTCTTGGCCAAGGCCGAATTGGACAAGTGCGCCCTTCCGTTCTCTCGAGTCAATTATCTCACGAGTATTGGTGAATTGTTTCGCCGTTTGGACATGCCCGAGAAGGCGCGGTCTTGTTTCCTTTCCGTCCAAACCAATCTGGGCAGCGACGAGAATCCAAGGGTTCTCTTCGACTTGCGCTGTCACCTGCTCGAGCTCAACGCGGTAACAGGGCAGCTCGCGGAGCAGACTGCGGAGGTCGAGCAGCTCTATGAACTTTCGAGGGAGTTGGGCTCTGTTGATCGGCAGATAAACCTGCTCCGTATTGGCTCGGATGCTTGGGAGAAAGCGGGCGATCTGACCAAAGCACTCGACTGGCAACGGCGCCGAATGGAGCAGTTTACCATGCACCATTCGCTTCAATCGGACGACAAGATTCGCAGTCTGCAGATCAAGCATAAACTCGATAAGGCCCTCGAAGTACAGCACACCCTGGAAGCGAGCCGAGCTGCTCTGGAGCAGCACGTTGAGCAGCGCACCCTGGAGCTCACCGAGGCCAATCGAATGCTCGAAAAGGAGATCCAAGAGCGCCACGTTGCCGAGGACGAGGCGATCAAACTCCAAACTTCTCTGCGTCAGGCCGAGCGTCTCGAGTCCCTTGGTCGACTCGCTGGTGGCGTAGCCCATGACTTCAACAACCTGTTGACGGTCGTCATGGGGAGCGCGCGCCTTCTTTCGGAGGAAAACCACGGCATACCTGGGATTACGACCTATGCCGACGAGATCCTCAAGGCCGGGCGCAGCGGATCGAGGCTGACCGAGCGCCTGCTGGCCTTCAGTAAGCGCTGGGACATGAGAATCTCCGAGGTGCGCGTTAGGGATCTTCTCAGCAATGTGCTCTTCCTGACCGAGCGCCTGATTGGCGACGACGTTGATCTCGTGGTCGAGCTCGCAGACACGAACGACCTGGTCTCGATTGACACATCACAGCTCGACTCGGTCTTTATGAACCTTGCCCTCAACGCCCGGGACTCCATGCCCACGGGCGGCATACTTCGCGTGACTTCTGAGGTGATTGACGGATTCGATCTGGTCAACCCGCTCCATCGAGAGTTCACGGGACGGGTACTTCGCATTCTTGTAGAGGACCAAGGACACGGTATTGAAGACAAGGACCGGGACTTCATTTTTGATCCCTTCTTCACAACCAAGTCTCCCGAGAAGGGGACCGGCCTTGGGCTGTCGTCGTCCCTAGGGGTTATCCAGCACCTCGGCGGTCGCCTGAGCCTGGTGCGCACTTCTTCCGAAGGCACGCTCTTCGAAGTACTGCTGCCGATGATTGAAGCGGAGCAGGGTGTTGTGGCCCCGAGTCTCGAGGATTTGACCCCGAGCCGCCCCAATGGCGTGAGAGCGGATGCTCTGCAAGGCTTGCGCATTCTCTTGGTGGAAGATGATGTGGCTGTCCGGCGCCTGCTCTCCACCCAACTCAAGTTCATGAAGCTTGTGGTCTCTGAAGCGAATGACGGCAAGCACGCGCTCGAGCTCTTTGAGGAGGCTGCACCTGACTTAATCTTGAGCGACATCAACATGCCACGCATGAGTGGACCCGAGTTGCTTTCCGAGCTGCGTTCCCGCGGTATTACAACCCCTATGCTTTTGGCATCGGGCTGGCCGGAGCACCATGCAGATCAGATGCCGCGCAATGCGGGTATCGTCGCCTTCCTCCAGAAGCCCTTCGAGCTAGGGACCCTGCGTTTTGAACTGCTCAAGTTATTGAGCGGGGACGTGACTCTAGTGGTGGCAAGCGAGTCCGAGGCTACGGAGTCCCCCGAGTCCTAGCAGCTCGCCCCGCACCAGGTCTTCACTGGAATCGCCCAGGTCCTTATTCCATCGGTAGGCACTCGCAGTAAGGTAGCTCCATGCTTGGATCACTTTTCCTATGCGCGCTTCTTGCCGCGGCCCCCGTTCAGGATTCGGGCGCACCTGCCCTGCCTCTTGATTCCGTCGCCAGGGCCCTCGAGGGCCTCTCATCGGAGCGGGCCGAGGCGCGCTTCGCCGCCGAGCGCTACCTTGGCAGCGCCCTTGGATCGGAGTCCAAGCAGCAGCTTCTCGATTTTGTCGAAGCCATGGAAGAGGGCGGCCCAGGCACAGTGGAGACGCTCTGGCGCATCGGCAATGCCCTGGGTGCAAGCCCCGAGGGCTTGGGCCTTGCCCTCGAGCTCGTTCATGATCGCAGCTACTTGGGCGCACCGGGGCTGGACCTTGAGCCCCTGGTGGCTGGCGAGCAAGCGCAACCGTCTGGGCCCGATGCCGCCCTGCGGACCATTGGCAACCATGCCCTGGATCAGCTGCTGGCGAACTGGCGCCCGGGACTCGACCGCCTGCCGGTCTCCGGAGCGGCGGTCCAGCTGCTTCTGCCTGAGCAGCGCGAGCTCTCGATCTGGACTCCCCTTGCGATCAACGATGGACCAGTGGAAGAGGTCGTCAGCCGCCTGAACCGACTCGGCCAGCTGCCCATGCCACTGGTCATTGCGCCGGGGCTCGCGGACTTACTTGCCGAGCAGCGCTCCGCACTGTCTCGGCAGCCCGCGCTGGGTGTTTTCGAAGGGCCCTGGGATGCTGTGCTATTCGACTTCGCTCAGGCCCACAGTCTGGCGTGGGAGGCCGTTCTCTGGGACGGCGAGTTCGGGGATGAGATCGCGTGGCTGCGCTTGGTTTCAATGGGGGAGGCGGGCAACGAGTCCGGCCTGGACCAGGTTCGGCTTGCCCTCTCCGATTACGCCCGCAAAGTCTGGGGCGAGGCGCCGCGCGCGTTGGCAGGCAAGCGATGGAACACCCCCGCGGCAAGTCAGAGCGAGCTCGGTCTCGTGGCGGCTTTTCTGGGTGGCATCGAGTGGCCAGCCGCCCACGGCTGGCTCGGCGACCTCTGGTTCGAGAGCCAGCCCCTGGACCACGTGGCCTTTGCCGTTCTCTTAGACGTGGCCGGCCGGGGCGTCTTTGATCCGCGCATGCTCGAGCCCGCGGGCCTGAAACAGCTTTTTAAACTCGGGGATCAGATCGGCGCGGGGAATGGTGGGGAGCTTTTGGACATTGGAAAGCTAGCGCGTGCACTTGCCATGCTTCCTCGGCTCGGTCCGCGCGGCCCGCTTGACGGGCTCGTTCTCAAGAGCTGGCCTGGCCCAGCAAGTCCTGCAGAGGGGCTTTATTTGCGACTTGTGGCCCTGGAAGCTATTGGCGGAGGCGGCGAGCGAGGAGGGCTGCTCGCCACAAGTACTCTAATGAACAAGACGCAAGTGGCCTACCGCGGGCCCCTGCAGCTCGCCGGCCTACGTGTGCTCGCGGAAGTCCGTGGTCAGCAGCTCAAGCATGACGGCGACGAGCTTCTTCTCGAGGATCCGTTAGCGCTCTTGCAGCAAGTGGGCACGGCGGTCACGGCCGAGGAAATGGGGCGGCTCCTGTTCCAGGCGCGTGTGCAGTGTGGTGGCCCAGACTTCCTCTCGACCAATGGCCCAGGGCTTCGTCCCGCCGCTCTTCGGGCCGTCTTTGTTGCGGCTCTACTCGCAGGGGATGGGGCCACCTGCGGTAAGCTGCTGGTCGAATTGGTCAGGGTCGCGGAACCAGGCTCTTGGCAGAGATCCCATCGAAGCGGCGGAGCGGGGCAGGACGTGGCGAAGTTCTTTGACCAGATGAGTGAGTGCCTTGAGGTTGCCGTGCGCAGGGGAGACCTGATGGACGTGCGCAACGCCATTCGCGCGGCTCGTCAACACAGCCTTGGCTCCGCAGCTCCCTCGGTCGCGCCCGAGCAGCCGGAGGCCTTTCCTTTCACCGCGCTCGATCGTCTCGAACTACTCGCCGGCGCCATGGCTCCGGAGCGCCAGGCAAGGCTCACAGAGCTGCTCGCCCAAGGCGAGGGTGCATCCCCCCTGTTTGAGGATACAGCCGCCATCATCCGACTCGCTGCCAGTCCCGGCGGCGCACGCTCCCGAGCACTGCTGATCCAACGCTTCGAGGGCGCTCTGCAATCTCCCCGGGTCGGCGCCGCTGATGAAGCCATCGCCGCAGTGGAGGCCACCCTAGCCCTGCTGTGGGCGCAAAACGGCGACGAGGAGGTCAGAGTCATGGTGCTCGCCGCGGCAGAAGCCGCGGCAAGCGTTCCTTCCCACCCGCTCTCGCGCAGAGTGCTCTATCAGGCTTGGCCTCCTCCGTCTGGCCGAATCTCCCTCAGATTGGATCAATCGGACCGCTAGAACTCCATCGTGCACCACTTTGGATCGCGCAGGCGTAGTGCCTTTTTGGCGCGCCCAGGGAAGAATCCCGTGCATGGCATTCAGCAACGCGGCATGATCTCCGAAAGAGAGCCTGCCTCTCTTCTCTTATTATGGTTCCACCCCCCAAAGCGCCCGCCGTACTCGAAATCGCCTCCCGAGGTGAATCCAAGGACATCCCGATCCAGGTCAAGGATCTGCGCGTTCACGCGGATCCAAGGGGGCGCGTCGCCGAGCAGTTCCGCACCCTGCGCAACTCGATCCAGGCGGTCAACCCGGATGGTGCGCCTCGGAACTTGGTCCTGACCAGCGCCATTGAAGGCGAGGGAAAGACCACGGCTCTGCTCAACCTGGCGATGGCCCTGGTCGAGCTGCCCCACTTGCGCGTGCTTGTCATCGACGCGAATCTGCACACGCCCGGGGTCGAGAAGCGGCTAGGGCTGCCCCGTCGGCAAGGCCTTTCAGAGCTGCTCGCGGGCAATCTGGATATGGACCAAGCGACCCGAGAGACCAGCATCCCACGGTTCTACGTGATGGGTTCCGGCCAGCCGCCGGCGAACCCGTCCCAATACCTTGGCACCGATCGCATGGGCTCCGTGCTGCACACGTTGAAGCGTACCTTCGACTATGTGCTGATCGACACGCCCGCCGTGCTTGAGTTCAACGACGCGAGTCTAGTGGCGCGTCTTGCGGACGGCGTCATGATTGCTGTGCGCCTCGGTATGACACCGAAGTATCTCGTCGAGCAAGCCGCCGGCGTGCTCGAGGGACTCGGCGCAAATCTCCTGGGCACCTGCGTGCTCGGGGCCGAGTAAGACCGAGTCAGGCTCGCGCTAGGTCGATGTCCTACTCTTCGACCCTGCGGCGACAGTCGCGGTCGAGCTACGCTCAGCAAGCAGCCAGATTGCTTGCATGGTCACACCCACTCGGAGACTCCGAGCTAGGCTTCGACTCTTGGCAGCCTTTTTCTGGCGGGCCGCTCGCAGCTAGAGCTGAAAGCCGAAGATTCGGCGCTGCTTGCCAAGTGGCTTGCCGCTTCTGGCCGAGCGAATGAGCGCTCCAATGCGCGCCTCTTGCCAGGCACAGGCCCGGCCGTAGTCGATGTACTCGGCTTCGCGACTTCGAAAGGCGCGGTCGTGGGGAGTGCGCCTGCTGCCAGGTTCGTGGGGCGGATCCGTCGCGGCGCGGTGTGCGTGCAGCAGCTCGTGGAAGAGGACAAAGCGCACGATCAAGCGTGGGACATTGGCCTGGTCGAGCACGGGATGGATGCGGATGCGGTGACCGCTCTCGGCATAGCTTCCCAGCTGCAAGCTGCGGCGCGCGCTGCTCTTTTGGCGCCGGCCCCAGGAGAAGAGGGGGATGCCCAGTGCGCCGAAATCAGACTCCTGGTATTCGAAGGTCGGGCGCGGCGCAGGGCCGACGAGCTCTTCCATCAAGGGTCCGAGGTCGTGGTGGGTGCCCTCGGTCTCCAGGGGACCGGTGGGCCGCTTGGGCGCGGGCTTCGGGGGCAGCTCCCGCAGCTTCTCGGCGATCCAACTGTCGAGCTCTGCACAGGCCGCCTTCGCGCGCTTTCCCGAGCGCAGCCACTGGGCCACGGCCTGGAGGATCTCGGGGGGAGCCTGGCTGAAGAAGGCCGAGACGCGGAGCTCGATGGGCTTGCCCGTGGGGTCATCCCAGTAGCCCTTGCTCTGGATGACTTGCCGCCGAGCGCGCCCGAAGGTGACCCGGACGGGGTTGCCCGTGGCTTCGGTCAGATATTCGCCCCACTGCGCAGGGGTCCAAGGTGGCCCGCTAGGGGCTATTGGATGGGGGAAGAGGGGCGATTGCATGGAGAATGTAGAGCGGCGGCCAGGGGGATCCTGCGGGAACTCGCCGGGGGGTATATACTCGGAAAGTCTCCATTCCACGGCAAGATCCCCCCTCAAACAAAAAGCATGTTCAGCAAACTGACCCTCTCGACCTTCTGTGCCTTCGCAGCGATCCTCGCTCCGCAGGCCTCCGCCCAGGCCAATCTCACGCGCACAGGCGGCGTGCTCGGCAGTGTACTGAGCTACTCCCTCGAGGGAGCGCCTGGCGAGTTTTATGTTCTGCTGCCGTCGCCGACCCAGGGGCCGACACCCCTTTCGATCATCGATCCCCTCGACCCGCGCTCGGTGGACATCGGCATTGAGCTCTTCAACAGGTTGGTCATTGGCGCGTTCGATGGCGTGGGTAACGCAACGGTCAACTTCCCCCTGCCCGCCCTAGCGGCGCTCTCGGGCATCCCTATCTATACCCAGATGATGACGGTGCCCGGGGTGCTGACCATCGTTGACGAGATCTCGAATCGCACGGACCTCGTGCTCGGCCTCCATGGGGATAGCCACCTGTCCCTGGGCCAGCTCTCCGCGGAGACCGCGGGCTACACCTCGGTGCTGCTCGACGACGGCCGCGTGCTGCTCGGTGGCGGAGGCGTGGACAACGGAGTCGGCGGCACGGCCCCGAGCGCTAGCTTGCGTGTCTATGATCCCCAGACCCAGGCCTTCGAAGATCTCGCCGCGAGCTTGACCTACGCGAGTATCACCGCGGCGGGCACCAAGCTCAGTGACGGCCGCGTGCTGTTCTGCGGCGGCGTCGGTGCGGGCGATGCGATCCTGTCCGGGGCCTCGATCTTCGATCCCACAACGGGCCTCACCTCGGCAGCGGCTTCCATGCCCGGTCCCCGTGCCCAGCACACCGCGACTCTGCTCGCGGACGGCCGAGTCTTTGTGACCGGTGGTGTCCAAGCCTTGAACTCTGCCGACCTGCTTGCGGCCCTCGGCGACATCTTGGGTTCGAGCGTGATCTACAACCCAGTTAGCAACAGTTGGTCAGCCGCGGCAAGTATGCCCCAGCCGGCAATCGGTCACAGCGCAACGCGCCTTCCCAGTGGCTTGGTCCTGATCACTGGCGGCCTAGAGATCGGCTCTTTGTTCGGCTTTCCCGTTCCCGCCATCACGAACAGGTGCCTGTTCTTCAACCCCGTCTCAAACAACATGTCGAGTGCCCCGAGCCTCTCGGGCGCCCGCGCTCTGCACGGCCAAATCGGCCTCTCCGACGGACGCGTCCTGGTGGCTGGCGGCGCAGACGGTGATGTCTTGACCCAGAACTTCTTCTCCCTGAGCACCTGCCGGGTTTTCAATGAAACCAGCGGTAGCTGGACCAGCGTTGGAGACATGCCTGAGGTGCGTACCTACCCGAGCCTTGTGGAGGCTGGCGGAATGGTCCACGTGTTGAATGGTGTGGGGACGATTGACCTGTCCACGCTTTCGGGGTCGCCCGTCGTGAACATTGCCAGTGCGGACCTGTCTGCCTTTGCTTGGGCTAGCACAGGAGCGGCGGTCTTCGCTCGTCCCTTGTCGGCAGCTGTTGCTGTTGATGGTGGCGAGAGGATCGTGGTACTCGGCCCTGGCGACAATGGGACGGCCGCGGTGGACCGGACTGCCGAGGTCTTCATCCCCTAGTTTGCCGATAGCGTAAAGACGCGCCTCCTGATGTCACCCGTGATATCAGGGGGCGCTTTGCGTTCCGGGCCCCAAGGGACCAGTCACCCAAGAGGTGTCCTTTCGAGCCGCACCTCTCAGGTCAACTAAGCAGCAGGTTGATACCGGGCACATGCCTTGCTTGCCGGAGCGTATTTGAGGTCGAGCGCTGACCTGCTCGCCCTGGACTCCGCCAAGAGGAATGGGGGGGTCGAGTGTGGCAAGGAAGTGCCGATCAGGTGACAGTGAGTGTGTGTCATGGCTTGCCCGGTTAGGCTTGTGGGCGTTTAGGAGAGCAAATCTGGGAAGGTTGGGAATTAGTGGGGCCTACTTGGAACCGAGGGCGGGGATGCTGCGTCCTTTGCGGCGTGCCGCAGGTTTTGCTTGTGGCGCGGATCATTGTTGAGGTCACATGGGGAGCCGTTGGTCGGTTAAGGCTGCAGTTCGCTGCATCCGTACCTTGTGGAGTTTCCCAATCTGGCCGGTTCGAGAAGTTCATCGGCCTCAGCGCGATTTATTCGCCTCACTGCCTCCCTCGGGGGGCAGTGGGGTGATTTTTTGTGGACCGGCCTTCGGCGTGCGAGGACGTGCGCGGGCACCAGACGCCCTAGGGTTGAGCGCCCTGAAGCTGCGCGGCGGGCTTGAAGTGGTCAAAGCGAAGAAGCCCGCTCCATCTGGGATGGAGCGGGCTTCTTACTAACTTGCGGCCAAGGCCACAGGATCGCTTTGAGCTACAGGTTCGTGCGCTGGAAGGCCTTCTGGACCCGGGAGGTCGAGAAGCCGTTGGACTCGGCGTAGGGGTAGATAAACAGGTTCAGGCGGCCTGCTGCGGGGGCCGGAGAGAGCAGTACGTCGCGGCCTCCAATCATCTCTAGGCGGTTCTCGTCGAGGTTGCCGAAGAAGAACTCCGACTTGTCGGGGTGCTTGTCCGCTTCGGAGATGTCCACGGGGCGCCAGCCCTCTTGGGTGTCGTAGAAGTAGGCCCAGCAGTGGTAACCGCCGACCTTGTCGGTGCTGCCCGCTGTTTCACCTGCGCCGGAGATGGGGAAGCCCATGACGAAGCGCGCCGGGATGTCGCGGGTCTGGGCCAAGCCCATGAAGTAGCTGTGGAAGTCGGTGCAGTTGCCATGACGGCTGTCGCAGGCCCACTCGGCGTCGCCGCGGCCCCAATCGCCGTTGAGCGGCTTGGCGTAGTTCATGCGCTCAAGCGTGTGATCGTAGAGGGACTTGGCCACGCCCATGGTGGTGTCGTTCTTGTTGACCTTGATCGATGCAGACACGGCGGCGACTTTACCACCGAGGGGGATCATGTTGGCCCCGCGCAAGCCCATGGCGATCTCGGTCGCCGATGCGGAGCCGCCACCAGCGGTGGCATGCCGGGTCACGTCGAAGTGGACTGCGATGGAGAGGTCTTCGCCCGTGGACTCCATGTAGAGCGAGCGGCCGTTGCCCTCGATGAGGTCCTTGATCTCGTAGGGATGGCTGGCTTCAATCGTGAGCTCACCGATCTGTTGGTCAGGGGTGTTGCTTGGGAGGGGCAGCCAGAGGCGCAGCTGCTCATCCGCAGCTTCGGCGGCTAGGTCGGCCTTATAATCGAAACGGAAGCTGCGCTGGGGGCGCTCTCCATCGAAGGCAACGTTGGTCGTTGGGGAAGTGGCGGGCGTGGTGGTACACGCGGATAGAGTTCCCAGCAGGGCTAGGAGGAGAGTTGCTTTTTTCACTTTGGTCGTTTTGGTTTTCTCAGGCTTCCGTTTCACAACGCTTTCGTGCGCTGTGCGGCGGGGGAAGGGAAATTCGAAGGGGGATTTTAGGGGTGTACCGGGGACTTGTCTAGGGGTGCAGACGTGTCGGGATGTTCGTGTTGTTGTCTGTGTCGGATTCTTGAATCCCAGTTTTCTTACTGACGAACCGAGTACTTGGGTCGCAAGAGTGGGTCTTCGAGCGAGGTTGAGCCGTGTGTCCGTAGTCCAACGAGCTTGCGCCAAAATGCCGGGTTCTGGTGACTTTGGACCTGGCGGAGTGCTGGTCCCCACACCTAGATGCCGGGTTTTCCAGGTTGCGGGATCTAAACGGTGCGAGGATGATCCGTAGGTCCGGAGTGGCCCAGGCGGGGTCGTGGGGCATGGGACCACGAGTGCCCAGGCCCATCGCATGGCTCTCGGCGGAACACTTACCGGGCTCTCGTGCCGATGCTCCAGCGCTTTTTGTCCGACGCTTGCCGAGCGCCGTGCCTAGGGCTTGCGATGCTGTCGCCCCTGGAGTGATCCAGTGATTGAGCAGCCCTTCGTCAAGCCCAGCTGCTCGAGCTCGCGATCCCTGGCTCTTGCAAGGGCTGGGCTCAACCCTCATTCGCCCAGCTACCAGGCCGGGCCCTCGACCAGTGGCTAGCCGTCGAAGGCGGCTTTCAGTTCTTCGGGGGAGAGTTGGCCATCGCCGTTTATGTCTAGTCCCGCCAGGACGGCGGACGGGCGAATGACCGTATGGGCTGACACGGAGAGGTGCTCTAGATCGATGATCTCGATAAAGCCGTTGTTGTTGGAATCAAGGCGCCGGAAAGGGATGACGGGGCCTTTGATGTAGGGGGGCCTTGGGGTGGCTCCGACGAAGTAAGGGCGCTCTAGGGATTCGCCGAAGAGCTCTTCGATAGAGGCGGCCTTGGGTGCGGTGATGGTGGCACCGCTGGCGTTGAGGCTCTGCACAATGGCAGTGACCTCGGCGGGCTCGACGTAGGAGGATCCGTCCGTGTCCAGCAGGGCCAGGACAGCGTCGGTGTCGATGCCGGGAAAGCCAAGAGCCGTGGCGGCGGGCCCGATCTCCGACGCGTCTAGGCGACCGTCTACGTTAATGTCGTAGGTGTCGACGAAGGCCTGGCTGGTGGCGGGGAATGCGGGCTCGGCGCCGGGCTCGACCAGGGGCTCTGGGGTGGAATCCGTCTGGCCGATGGGCGTGGGGATGCGGAAGAGGCCGACGCGTTGGAGTAGCTCGGTATAGCGATCGTGGAATTCTTCGCGGGTGATCTGGCCGTCGTCGTTGGCGTCGTATTGAGCGAAGCCGTCGCGGTTGAGGTGCAGGCTTGCCTCGGCCTCGCGGAACGAGATCCAGCCATTTGCGTCGTAATCGCAGGTCGTGAAATACTCCTCCTCTTTAACGTCCAGGTTGTTGGCCAGAGGAGCCTCGTCGGTTGCGACTGCGTCGGCATCCTCTATAGCGCCCTCTTGGACGACCTCATCCAGAGTTGCATCCTGCGCACCCTTGACGGCATCGATGATCTTCTTCGCGCCGCTCGGCAGCGCTCTCGCCTCGGGCTCGACTGCCTCTTTCACCGGGGGCTGGACAACGGGTGTCTCCGTCGCCGGATCTTGGTTGGCTAGCAGAGGAACTGCGGCGGCTAGGGTGCAGAAGGTGAAGGTCTTGATGAGCATGGTTGGAGAGCGTTGGCGGTCTGGAGTGGAGGCATCATCGGCCCCGGGCGGACTTGCGTCAAGCGAGGGACGGATAAGGGCGCGATTTGGAGTCGCGTTGGTGGGAGCTAGGCCTTGCGGGCGGCCTTGGTAGAGATGCGACGGATGGACTGGGGCTGGACTTTGTTCTCCGCGGGTTCCGGAAGCAGGGCCACTTGGAAGACCTGGTCGGCGTGATCCACAAGGTGAATGTCGATGGCTGAGGTGACATCAGCGGGTAGCTTGCGGATGTCCTCTTCGTTGCGGGCGGGCACGACGACAGCCCGGTAGCCAAGCCGGATGGCGACTAGGACCTTCTCGCGCAGGCCGCCCACGGGCAGGACCTCGCCGTGCAGGGTCAGCTCACCGCTCATGGCGATGTCGTTGCGCACCGGAATGTCCGCCAGTAGAGACAGCAGTG